>NZ_JAAKSD010000002.1:0-435907 GCF_049173735.1 Aeromonas sp. 602396
CAGCGGGATGGTCACCTCGGCGGGTGATGGGTCTGGGGTTAACAGCTTCATGGCAAAACACCTGTATTTATATACAGGCATTATAGCGCACCACCTTTGAACCAGCGCAAGTCCCGCATGCCAGTGATGGCGTACCATGGCGCCAACAAATAACAAAGAGGTCAGTATGAGTCACAATCTGTGTGCCCTACCGAAAGAGCAGCAAGAACGGGTCGAGGTCGAGAAGGCCGCCGCATATGCGGTATGGAAGGAGCGCAACGGTCACTTGGCCAGCGCAGAAAGCGAAGCGAACCAACATCAAGGTGAACTGGGTCGCTACTTCCTCGAACAAGTAGCGAAATACAAGAAACTAAGATAACGCTCGGTCTTTAAAGGTCGCGTATATGTGAGACTCGATAGGGTTTTTCCATTCCTTAAGTGGTAGCCTAGTCGTTATTAACCAATAACTTAACAGAAGAATGGAACAACTTAACCGAGCCCTTGCCTTACACCAGTTACTATTGGACTTCCGTTACCCTGTTCCACGCTCCGTCATACTCGAACGACTTGCGTGCTCAGCCAGCACTTTCAAACGGCTGCTGGAATTGCTGCGAGACCGTTATCAGGCGCCAATAATCTGGGACCCGACCGCTCGTGGTTATCGTTACGATACCGATGATGGTCGATTTACCTTGCCGGGCGTCTGGCTTACCGAATCGGAAGCCTTTGCGCTCTTGATGGCCAATCGCCTGCTGCAGGATGTGCAACCGGGTCTGCAGCAGCAGGGGGTGGCTCAGTTGCAGGCACGTATCGGAGATTTGCTGGGTCCCCAGTGGCAGAATGAAGCTGACCGCCTGCGTGTGGAAAGCATCGGGCGCCAATACGTGTCCCCAGAGCTATTCCTACCTCTGGTACAAACGCTGTTTTCCAGGCGTCAACTCCACTTTCTCTATCACCCCACACAACATCAGTCCGAAGAGCGTCAAGTATCGCCACAGCGTCTCTGCTGGTATCGGGACAACTGGTATCTGCTTGCCTGGTGTCATGGACGAGAGGCCCTGCGCCTCTTTGCCTTGAGTCGAATAGTCGAACCCAAATCGCTGGATGAAGCCGCCTGCGAATGTGGGACGCCAGAGCTGGATGCACTCTTTGCAAATGGCTATGGCATCTTCGCCGGAGCTGATTTGCAACAGGCCGAACTGCGCTTTGACCCATCTGCTACCCCTTGGGTCAGAGATGTGCAGTGGCACCGGGAGCAGCTCCAGACCATAGAGCCAAGCGGTCATATTCGTCTCACTTTCCCCTATGCCGATCAACGCGAACTGGTACGCGACCTGATGCGCTTTAGTGGCGAGGTTGAGGTACTTGCGCCACTTGAACTACGTCAGAGTGTGATAGCGGCCATGGAAGCCGGATTAAAAAAACACGAGGCAGTGGCACCACTGGCTCAGCCGGTGAGCCAGTGAGAGGGGAATAATGACAGTCGAGAGTCACACTTGAGTGCCGGAGGCGACCCCGCAATGGATGGAGTAAATGAGCCTGTTCTGTTTTCAAACCTAGACCCACAGGCTGCGGTTCTCTGGGCCAAGAGTGGCGAGGATCAAGGCCACCCTTTGCTGGCTCACATGCTAGATGTCGCGGCGGTAGCAGAAGCTATCCTCGAGCTTGAACCCGCCACTACCCATCAACACCTGGCCAGTCAATTTGGTATGTCGGTTGAGGGGGCTCCCCGTTGGCTGGCGACGCTTGCTGGTTTGCATGATGTGGGCAAGGCCATCCCGGGATTCCAAGCAAAATGGGAGCAAGGGCAGGCACTTGCCAAGGCTCAAGGACTGACCTTTGCCAGTACATCGCTGCGCAGTAATCGCCATGACTGTGCCTCGACCGCCATTTTGAAGAAATGGCTACCGGTACACACAGGTGCCGAGACCCCTTGGTGCCTGAATGTGGCTGAGGCGGTTGGAGCTCATCACGGTTACCCGTTGACCACAAAGGAGGTTGGGGATGGCTTGCCGCTGCGTGAAGATAAGGCATGGCAGCAAGCCCGGCAGGCATTGCTCGATACCTACTGGAAGGTGCTGACCCCATCAGGAGTGATTACCGCTGACGAACTGGCGCTACCTGCCATCAATTGGCTGGCAGGGCTGACTTCTATTTCCGACTGGATCGGCTCTAACCCCGAGTGGTTTCCCCTCGGTATTCGTCACGACGATCTCAGGCAACACTACCTCCATGCCAAAAGACTGGCTCATAAGGCGCTGACGGCGATCGGCTGGCGTTCCTTTTCACCTTTGCTCGCAGAACCCGTCCCACTTGATAGGCAACTTGGCCAAATGTTGGCTGCCGATAAGCCTGTCATACCACGAGCCCTGCAGAGCCAGGGTATAGAGCTGTTACAAGCGAGCCAAGGGCCCGCTTTGCTGCTGGTGGAGGCCCCCATGGGGGAGGGCAAGACAGAGCTCGCCTTTATGGCGCATCTGCACTTGCAGCGTACGAATGGCCATCGCGGCTTCTATCTGGCCTTGCCAACCCAGGCCACCGGCAATGCACTGTTTGCCCGTGCTCGCCAGTTTATGGATGCTTTTGCACACGGTTCGGCGCCCGATCTGCAACTGATCCACGGTGGCGCCGCTCGTCACGAGATGATGGCAGCGCTCAAGGACGTGTGGGGTGACGATGGCAAGCAGAGTGAGGGAGTAGAAGCCGCCCGCTGGTTCTCCCGTCGCAAGCGACCGCTGATCGCTCCCTATGGAGTGGGCACCATCGATCAGGCGCTCTTCTCTGTGCTGAATGTCAAACATCACTTCGTGCGGCTCTGGGGGCTGGCCAATCGAGTGGTGGTGCTCGATGAAGTTCATGCCTACGACACCTATACCGAAGGGCTGATTGAAGCGCTGCTGCGCTGGCTAAAAGGCCTGGGCTGCTCAGTTATCCTGATGAGTGCCACCCTGCCAACCAAGCGTCGTGATGGTTTGCTCAAGGCATGGCGGGTTGACCCTGCAGTGCTGCCAGAGCTTGCCTATCCGCGGTTGGTGCTTGCCGATGACAGGGGCCTCGACTGGGATGACCAGATAGAAAGCCGAATGATGGAGCCCGTCCGGTTGGCCGGATGCGGTACTACACCCGAGGAGTTGCTCTGCGTAGCACTTGAGGCCCTGACCCACGGCGGTTGCGGCGCCATCATCGTCAATACGGTCGAGCGGGCACAGCAGCTCTATAGCCTGCTCAAGGCCAAGGCGCCGGAAGATCTCACCCTGCAGATTTTTCATGCCCGTTTCCCGTCCGATGAACGGGCACAGCGAGAAGCTGCCGTGCTCTCCACCTTTGGAAAAGAGGGGAAGCGTCCGGCCCGGGCCCTGTTGGTGGCAACCCAAGTTGTCGAGCAATCTTTGGACATTGATTTTGACTTTTTAATCAGCGATCTCGCCCCGGTCGATCTGCTATTGCAGCGGGTGGGGCGCTTGCATCGCCATCAGCGCCCAGCCCGCCCCGAGCCTCATCGTCAGCCGGTGTTGACAGTAGCCGGACTCTTACCCGGTGAATTACCCGATTTGGCGACCACCCGTTGGCGCTTTGTCTACGATCCCTACCTGCTCGCCATGACCTGGGTGCGGCTCCTCGGCGAAACCAGCTTGCAACTGCCCCAGGATATCGATCGGCTGGTTCAGGCCGTCTATGGCGATGGGGAGTTGCCCGATTCGGTGAGTGAGGCGCTACGCCAATATATCGAGGAATACAGCTACGCCACTTATCTGGCTGCAGAGCAACACCAGCGGCAGCTGGCCCGCAATATTGTTATCAGGGCCGATGCAGATCCGGGTACTGCCTATTCGAACAAGCCCAGAGGTTACGAAGAGGGGGAGGGCGAGGACAAAGGTTTAATTAACTGCACCCGGCTGGGCAAACCCAGCGTCACCGTGATCCCGCTCTTTGTCTCTGACAAGGGGGTGGCCTTGACGCCTGATGCTGAGCCCTTCGCGCTCGATGCAACTCTTTCAACTGAACTGGCCTGCCAGCTCTGCGCCCGCCAGCTCAGCCTCTCCAATCAGGCCCTGGTTAAGGCCATCAAGCAGCAGCCCGACGTGCAAGCCTTTGCTCAGAGCCCGCTGCTTCGCTACAGCTACCCGTTGTTGCTCGATAGGGAAGGAAGGGGGCGGTTGGATGGCGGGCTGGTGGTTCGGCTCGATGGGGAGTTGGGGCTTATCTACCGGAACAGGGAATAACCAAAGGAGTGACAATGACAATGCGTTTTAATCTGCTCGACGAGCCCTGGCTGCCGGTCAGGATGCTAAGTGGCGAGGTCAGGGAGCTGGGCTTGTTGGCCCTTTTTGAGCAGGCGCCGCAGATAGTGGCCCTGGCAGAGACGGCGCCGCCATCCTTGATGGCTCAATATCGTCTGCTGCTCGCTATCACTCATCGCGCGTTAAGTGCACAGACCCCGAACTGGGGGCAACGGGAGTTGCGTCATTGGTATAGTCAGGGACTCCCCACAGAGGCCATCATCTCCTACCTGGAAACATGGCGCGATCGCTTCTGGTTGTTTCACCCCGATCATCCATTTATGCAGGTGGCCGAGTTAGCCACAGCTCCCGAGACCCGTGACAAGTTCAAACCCTGGACCCAGATTGATCTGGCCAGCGTCAGCGGTAATGCTCCAGTCGTGTTTAACCACTCTCTGGATACAGTGCCGGGGGCCATCTTCCCGTCTCATGCCATTCGTCACCTGCTTGGTTTTTTACAGTGCACGCCGGGTGGTTTGATTCAAGTGTTTCGAGTATCAGACAAAATGGGCCCGCTAACCGATACGGCGGCCACCTTGCCTCTGGGGGATACCCTGGCCCAAACCCTTATCTTGGGTTTACATCCTGCCTCCCCTGATGGACATGAAGACCAGCCATGCTGGGAGCGGCCAGAACTGACCGTTGCCAATCTGAAAGCGGCGGCTGTGCTCGCCACTGGCCCCAACGATCGCTATACCCGTCAGACTCGCGCTGTGCTCTTTCACCGCGAAGAGGATGGTGCCATCCGCTGGTTGCGTTTTGCAGCAGGCATGGGGCTTGAAGAGGATTCACATGCCCCCGACCCCATGGCGAGCTTTCGGGAGGGGAGCAACGAGCCGGTACGCCTTACTTTTAGTGAAGGGCGAGCTCTGTGGCGCGATCTGCCAGCTCTATTGCCTGATGGGGGCTCACGTCCGGCAGCCATCCTTGAAAATGCCACCCGTTTAAAGAAATCGCTAGGCAGCAAACACCTGAAGTTACTTGTGGCAGGGCTGGCGTGCAAGCAGGCCAAGTTGCTGCGTTGGCGAGTCGAGCAGCTAGAGCTGCCGCAGGCTCTGCTGGATCAACCCGAGGTGACCCGAGCGGCCCGCATGATGTTGGAGATGGCCGAGACCCTGTTTGCGTCGTTTAAAGGAGCCGCAGTGCAGCTGATTGCGGATACCCTGCCAGACAGTCAGCAGAAAGATACCCGTAGCCGTGCTCGCACCCTGTTTGATGCAGGCCCCGCTACACCGATCTTCTTTGCCCGCGCCGAGCGCGCCCTGATGGCGACCCTAGCTCTTATCGAACAAGACCCCGATGCCGCGGAGAGGCAATGGCAGCAAGTGCTGAAAGAGGCGGCTATTGCTGCTTGGGAAGCACAACTGACCTGCTTGGGAGGTGGTGCCAGCGTATGGCGTGCCAATGCCAAGGTTCAGTCCCGCTTGTGGTTTGCCATTCGGGAGCAACTGACAGCCCTTAACGAAACAGGAGAAGTTCAATGAGTGATCAGCCCTTTGTTGATTATCTGCAGCGACTCGCACAGAGCAACCGTGGGGCGTTGGCCGAACTACGCCGCAGTCTCACCTTTGCCCCCGGCACGGCGCCGCGCGTCTTTCCCTACGTTGAGCCCTTTATCGCAGCAGACGAGCATCCTGATTCTGCCCGTCGTCAGTCGCACTACCTGGTGGCGGGGCTGTTTGCACTTCATCCACAGCATAGCGAGGTGACCTTGGCCAAGGCGATGGGGGGGCTCTATCGCAAGCAAGAACAAAGCCCATCCATCGAGGGGCGTTTTATCGCGCTGCTTGAGTGTGATGGCGAGACCTTGGCCGAGCCGTTACGCCACTGTGTCACCTTGTTGAGATCCCATGGTATGGCCATCGATTATCAGCGGCTGCTTTGGGATCTCACCGACTGGCTTAACCCCACTAACCCTGAGCGACTCGACCAATTGCGTCGCCGGTGGGCCACTGATTTCTACCGTGTAGCTGCCCATATCGCTTCAAACGACTAAATCTTCAAGGAGAGAAATTATGACCCTGTTTGTTGAACTGCATCTTATCCAGAACTTCGCCCCTTCCAATCTGAACCGTGATGATACCGGAGCACCCAAGGATGCAATCTTTGGTGGCCAGCGCCGAGCCAGACTTAGCAGCCAATGCCAGAAAAAATCGGTACGGGATTTGTTCAAAACATCGAATCTCATTGAAGCCGAACATCTGGGTACGCGAACCCGACATTTGGATCGTCTAGTGAAGGAAGAGCTTGAAAAGATAGGGGTAACTACAACCTCTACATTCAACGAGATCATCAAGCAAGCGTTGAAAAAGAAGAAAGATAAAGAAGAAAAAGAGACGGATAAAGAAGATGAAGCTTCGCCTGAAGCAACGCTCTCTTACCTGCTTTATATTTCAATGCCTGAAGTGAATGCACTGAAAGATCTCATATCTTCTCATGCAGAAGAAATAGTAAGCCTGAGTAATAAGAAAAAACTCAAACCGACCGATATATCTAAACAGTTCAAATCTGAACTGGAAGCATTACTTCATAGAAGTCGAGCTGTTGATATTGCCCTCTTTGGCCGAATGCTGGCCGACTTGCCTCAGGTGAATCAGGATGCTGCCTGTCAGGTAGCCCATGCCATAAGCACTCACAGGGTCGAGCGCGACTTTGACTACTTTACTGCTGTCGATGACGTGGGTGGCCCTGACGAAACCGGTGCAGGCATGATTGGCCAGGTCGAGTTCAACTCCGCTACCTTCTACCGCTATGCCGCGCTTGATGTGAGCAAGTTGTTGCAGAACCTGCAAGATGACAAGGAGCTGACAGCATCGGCCATTGAGTCTTTGATCCAGTCGATGGTCCGAGCCATACCGACTGGCAAACAAAACAGCTTCGCTGCCCACAACCTGCCTGAGTTTATCGGGGTTAGCCTGCGTAAAAGCCCTCTCAATCTGGCCAATGCCTTCGAGCGTCCGATCCAGCCGCGCCACGACAAGAGCCTCACCGAACAGTCTGTGGCGGCGCTTGGTGAGTACGAGAGCAAGCTGGCCCCCGTCTACGGAGATGCAACCGATCGCTGGGCCCATATCGATCTCACTGGCAAGTGGCAGCTCGAGAACAGTCAGGCCCGCAGCTCGGTAAGCGACTTGGCTGCTTGGGTACGCGATGTCGTCGAGACCCAGTGGGGAGAGTAACATGCCGACACTGCTACTGCGGCTGCAAGGGCCTATGCAATCCTGGGGGACTACTAGCCGCTTTGATGAACGCGACACCCAGCTGGAGCCTTCCAAATCGGGAGTGCTCGGGCTAATCTGCGCCGCCCTGGGGCGGGATCGAAGCGAGTCTGTCGATGATCTTGCGGCCCTTCAGATGGGGGTGAGGGTGGACAGGGAAGGGGTTGTGTTGCGCGATTATCAGACGGCCACCGGTATCGTTAACGCGGCTGGCAAGGTCGATATGAAGCGCACCGTGGTCAGCCCACGCTACTACTTGAGCGATGCCGCTTTTCTGGTTGGTTTTGAAGGGGAACGAGCTCTGCTCGATCAAATCCATCAGGCACTGAAAACGCCCCATTGGCCTCTTAGCTTGGGCCGCAAGGGGTGTTTGCCGTCACCGCCAGTGTATCTGCCTGATGGTGTGCGAGATAGCGCTTTGCTGGAAGCTCTGCGCGACTATCCCGAGTTGATCAAGGGGGCTGGTCTGCAAGTGCGTCGCTTGTTGTTGGAGGCGACAGAAGGGACGGTTCGCCTCGATCAACCGATAGCCCCTTTTGCAGATCGCCGCTTTGGCCCCCGTTTTGTGCTCACTGAGCAACTGGAGCCTGAGGAGGTGTCATGTCCCTGAATCAATTGCATCTGAGTCGATTGATCTTGAACCCAAGAAGCAAGGAGGCACGTCGTGACCTGGCCAATCCCTACGAGCTTCATCGTACCTTGGCCAGGGCTTTTGCTCCCGACGAAGAGACCGCGCCTGCACGCTTCTTGTGGCGTCTCGAGGCAACAGCCAATTGGCAACAGCCTCAACTGCTGGTGCAATCTCAAACCGAAGGGAACTGGGGGCCGTTACGCGATCTGCCTTACTACCTGCAAGGGGAAGTTCAAGAGAAGCGCTTTGCACCCGAGCAATGGCTTGAACAAGGTCTTTCCTATCGCTTTCGCCTGCAGGCTAACCCGACGGTAACCCGTGATGGCAAACGCAGAGGGCTGTGTAGCGAGGAAGAGCAGTTGGCTTGGCTTGCTCGGCAAGGAGATCGTCACGGTTTTAGTCTTGTCCATGCACTGGTCAGTAGCTCTGTGATGCAGCATGGGCGGAAGGGAACAAGCCGTCTTAGTGTCTTGACTGCGACCTTCGAGGGTTACTTGCAGGTTGTCGAGCCTGATGTCTTGCGAGCCGCCCTGTGTGCCGGTATCGGCCCAGCCAAGTCGCTGGGTTGCGGCTTGCTTTCTTTGGGAAAAGCCTGATGCTCCCCCCTCTAAAGCCACTCCCAATCAAGGATCGCCGGGCCATGCTGTTTCTTAAATATGGCCAGCTCGATGTGATCGACGGCGCCTTTGTGCTGGTGGACAAAGAGGGGGTACGCACTCACATACCCATTGGTACTGTCGCCTGTCTGATGCTAGAGCCCGGCACTCGGGTCTCTCACGCAGCCGTCAAGCTGGCAGCAATGGCTGGTACTCTGCTGGTTTGGGTAGGGGAGGCCGGGGTGAGGCTCTATGCTGCAGGTCAACCGGGAGGTGCCCGATCCGACCGGCTACTATTTCAGGCCAAACTTGCACTGGATGAAGAGCTGCGTCTCAAAGTAGTACGCAAGATGTTTGAGCTGCGCTTTGGCGAGCCACCTCCCAGCCGTCGTTCAGTAGACCAGTTGCGTGGGATCGAAGGGGCCAGGGTGCGTGAGACCTACAAACTGTTGGCTGCTCGATATGGGGTTAAGTGGCAGGGGAGACGCTATGATCCCAAGGATTGGGAGAAGGGCGACCTGCCCAATCAATGTATTAGCGCCGCCACATCCTGCCTCTATGGCATCACTGAGGCGGCCATCCTGGCTGCCGGGTATGCCCCCGCCATCGGCTTTATCCATAGTGGCAAGCCGCTCTCGTTTGTCTACGACATAGCCGACATCATCAAATTTGAAACCGTGGTGCCCCAGGCGTTTGAGATCGCAGCTAGGGGCGATGCCAACCCTGATCGCGCAGTACGCTTGGCTTGTCGCGACAGTTTTAACAAACTGCGCACCTTGGAAAAGCTGATCCCGCTAATTGAAGAGGTGCTTGCTGCAGGGGGGATCACCCCGCCTGAGCCTCCCAAGGATGCTCAGCCGCCCGCCATTCCCGAACCGATCGGCATGGGGGACGCCGGTCACAGGAGTCAGTGATGAGCATGTTGGTCGTCGTGACCGAAGATGTGCCCCCACGTTTGCGTGGTCGGCTGGCTATCTGGTTGCTGGAGGTCCGTGCAGGTGTGTATGTGGGAGATGTCTCGCGCCGTGCACGAGAGATGATCTGGCAGCAGTGTGAGGCATTGGTTGAGCAGGGCAATATCGTGATGGCATGGTCTGCTAACAACGACTCAGGGTTTGACTTTCAAACCTTGGGAGCAAATAGAAGGATGCCGGTGGACTTGGATGGCTGCCGGTTAGTCTCATTTCTACCCTTTGAAAATCAATAGGTTATTGTTCATTAACAATCTGGATTAGTTGGTGGCTTTTTTATGGTTTGAAAAAGCCATTTAAATCAATAACATCCATTAAGTCTGCTCCCCGCGCACGTGGGGATGAACCGGGTCAGGAACCATGAATGCTTGAGCAGCAGCACTGCTCCCCGCGCACGTGGGGATGAACCGGAGGACATTCTTGCCACCTTGCTGCCCCATGCCTGCTCCCCGCGCACGTGGGGATGAACCGTCACGGCTAGCGCGGTTCCCGTGCTTGCGCAGCTGCTCCCCGCGCACGTGGGGATGAACCGGGGGAGCTGTTCCGCTTTGCCGATGAAATCAACTGCTCCCCGCGCACGTGGGGATGAACCGCGTCACCTCAATGACCGGGACGGGGTACGCCACTGCTCCCCGCGCACGTGGGGATGAACCGCGACATGGAGATTTAATGATGACCGAGCAGCCTGCTCCCCGCGCACGTGGGGATGAACCGCAGCTGACAGAGTGGGAAAGCAGAGCCCGATTCTGCTCCCCGCGCACGTGGGGATGAACCGTTATTAGGGTTGCTCACATCTCGATTGCCAAACTGCTCCCCGCGCACGTGGGGATGAACCGAGGGATCAGGGTCGCCGAAGGCGTTCTTCTGACTGCTCCCCGCGCACGTGGGGATGAACCGGTAAATTTCGAGTACGCCAGCGGAATACTGGACTGCTCCCCGCGCACGTGGGGATGAACCGACTGCACAGGCAGCCGTGCCGATTGGCAGGGCCTGCTCCCCGCGCACGTGGGGATGAACCGACGCGCTCTGTGCCATCGAGCTGAAATTTGACCTGCTCCCCGCGCACGTGGGGATGAACCGCGACTTGATTTGGTAACGCTTGAGGCGGGTAGCTGCTCCCCGCGCACGTGGGGATGAACCGCCGGGATAGACTTGAGAACGGCGCCTTCCTTGCTGCTCCCCGCGCACGTGGGGATGAACCGGCCATCGACACCGTTCTCAGAATCGACGCTTGCTGCTCCCCGCGCACGTGGGGATGAACCGCCACCGGCCCTGTTACAGAGTTACGGAGGTTTCTGCTCCCCGCGCACGTGGGGATGAACCGAGTCCTTGTTGGATTGAGCCTTGGCTAATTCGCTGCTCCCCGCGCACGTGGGGATGAACCGCTGGCCCTGATGCTGGTTCTACTGCTGGTGAGCTGCTCCCCGCGCACGTGGGGATGAACCGCCTCGGTACTCGGGATCGGATGACAGACCCCACTGCTCCCCGCGCACGTGGGGATGAACCGCAATGCGCCAATCCATCGCGCTGGATAACAAAGCTGCTCCCCGCGCACGTGGGGATGAACCGGTCGGGCTCGGGGCGTAGGTAATGGTCCTAATCTGCTCCCCGCGCACGTGGGGATGAACCGCGATATGACGCCATCATCAAGCCGGCTGCTGGCTGCTCCCCGCGCACGTGGGGATGAACCGGCTGCATGACTCAGTTCAAGAACGCAGTGCTGCTGCTCCCCGCGTACGTGGGGATGAACCGTGGTCACTGCGAAGAGACTATCGAGATCCGCTCTGCTCCCCGCGTACGTGGGGATGAACCGGCATGCCGTGGCTGACAGACATGGTTAACCCACTGCTCCCCGCGTACGTGGGGATGAACCGTTGTAGCCCTTGGACGTGAGCGCTGTCTGCTGCTGCTCCCCGCGTACGTGGGGATGAACCGTCCATCGAGTGTCCGAAGTGCATGACTCAGAACTGCTCCCCGCGTACGTGGGGATGAACCGGTGCTGGTCGCCGCGATGCTCTACATGGCAGACTGCTCCCCGCGTACGTGGGGATGAACCGCGGAAGGTTTGAACGGTACCCAGAGAGCCAACCTGCTCCCCGCGTACGTGGGGATGAACCGGGGATGGCCCGTTTGTCCCGGGCGCTGGCTCTCTGCTCCCCGCGTACGTGGGGATGAACCGCTGGTCATCGTCCCTGCAGAGCAAGTCGGGAACTGCTCCCCGCGTACGTGGGGATGAACCGTCCAGTTCGAGTTCTTCGATAGAGTCCATTCTCCTGCTCCCCGCGTACGTGGGGATGAACCGCGGGAAATCTCACCGGCAAGCAGCGCGATATCCTGCTCCCCGCGTACGTGGGGATGAACCGACCGCATCCCGGTTGCCGACCGCCTCACCGTGCCTGCTCCCCGCGTACGTGGGGATGAACCGCGCTACTGCCAGGCCGAGCTCTACAACGTCGACTGCTCCCCGCGTACGTGGGGATGAACCGGGCACAGATTCCTCCACCCACCGCTTATCTGGCTGCTCCCCGCGTACGTGGGGATGAACCGCAATCCAGTCTGAGACTGCTGCATGTACCACTCTGCTCCCCGCGCACGCGGGGATGAACCGCTGTTCATGTTATTGCTTCCGGGCTTTATCAGCTGCTCCCCGCGCACGCGGGGATGAACCGCCGCCCGGCACCCGATGCCGCCCGACATGCATCTGCTCCCCGCGCACGCGGGGATGAACCGGCCGCCCACTGCTGTCCATTTTGAGGAAAGTGCTGCTCCCCGCGCACGCGGGGATGAACCGACGGCTAACGGGGTGTGGTTTGTTGAGAGTGTCTGCTCCCCGCGCACGCTGGGATGAACCGGCTCTCAGCGTTCTGAGGTAGGCAAACGCCTCCTGCTCCCCGCGCACGTGGGGATGAACCGTCGATGATGGGGTTGATGTAGATATCATCCAGCTGCTCCCCGCGCACGCGGGGATGAACCGAGCGGGGCAGGGGTCAATTACAACCTGTCCAACCTGCTCCCCGCGCACGTGGGGATGAACCGTGGGCATTCCGCCAAGTGCTGTCGATGTTTGGCTGCTCCCCGCGCACGCGGGGATGAACCGGGGAGCGAGTGCGAGCTGCAAAGACGGCAGAACTGCTCCCCGCGCACGCGGGGATGAACCGAACGTGAGCCGCGACGACCAGCTGGCGACCCACTGCTCCCCGCGCACGCGGGGATGAACCGCTGTTCACCCCGTCAGTGGCTACGCCGGAGGCCTGCTCCCCGCGCACGCGGGGATGAACCGTCAGTGTTAACCACCGTTTTCAGCTCTTCATGCTGCTCCCCGCGCACGCGGGGATGAACCGGAGTTCGAGAACGGGCGGGATCTCTACTACGCCTGCTCCCCGCGCACGTGGGGATGAACCGTCATCGAGCGTGGCGGGGTCGATGGGGTTATCCTGTTCCCCGCGTACGCGGGGATGAACCGGCAGAGAGGCGGGTTTGATTTCCGCACGGAGCCCGTTCCCCGCACCTGTGGGGATGAACCGCGACAGGAGCAGGCTCGCCGCAATGACATTCACCGCTCCCCGCGCACGTGGGGATGAACCGTTGCTGATGAACGGTCGGAGCTCTTTTGTCAGCTACTCCCCGCGCACGCGGGGATGAACCGTACGTGGCCAAGAAGATTGACGGCTTCGCCATCCGCTCCCCGCACCCGTGGGGATGAACCGCACGGGTTGGCTGCTGCCCCAGCGCCACAAACCTGCTCCCCGCGCACGCGGGGATGAACCGACGCTCAGCAGGGAGGGGGGTTGCTGTCGCTTCTGCTCCCCGCGCACGCGGGGATGAACCGTATCAGGAGCTTTGGCGCCGTTGGCATCATTGCTGCTCCCCGCGCACGCGGGGATGAACCGAACGCCTGCATGTGGTCGCGTCGGCGTGTGGACTGCTCCCCGCGCACGCGGGGATGAACCGTTGATGACATAGACCAGGATGTCTTTGTCTTCCTGCTCCCCGCGCACGTGGGGATGAGCCGCAGGAGGGCAAACGGATCTCTGTCTATCTGGACTGCTCCCCGCGCACGTGGGCACGTGGGGATGAACCGTGGGCATTCCGCCAAGTGCTGTCGATGTTTGGCTGCTCCCCGCGCACGTGGGGATGAACCGGCCGAACTGCTGGAAAGCATTGGCGCCGTAGTCTGCTCCCCGCGCACGCGGGGATGAACCGTGATGTCCGGACATACGCCAGCCATCCCAATACTGCTCCCCGCGCACGCGGGGATGAACCGCTGGTTGGCGAGTTCGTCAACACCGCGTTCGCCTGCTCCCCGCGCACGCGGGGATGAACCGGACATTCGCCGCGCCCTGGGTCAGTAACGCACCTGCTCCCCGCGCACGCGGGGATGAACCGTCAACGAAGGCTCCCGCACCATCCGCACCGTTCTGCTCCCCGCGCATGTTGGGATGAACCGTATTCCGGCAGCTACGCCAGCACAACGTCAGGCAGCTCCCCACACCCGTGGGGATGAACCGTATGTAGATGTTGAGCTTGATCTCGCGCGGCGCCCTTCCCCACGCTCGTTGGGATGGAGACCAGCTACAACTCTAAGTACTCAAATGTCTACCAGCTAATCAACGATGGCCACAGTGCGGAGGACGCATCCCGAATGCTTTGCCTACCGCTGCGAACGGTTAACGACATCCTGGGGATCGAGGAATAAACAAAGGGGCTCAAGGCCCCTTTGTTATTGGTTCATCCAGTGTAACCACTATCTCGACAGACTCACCGAAGTGAAGGCGGGCGAGTCTGATTAGTTCTGCCACATCTGGGTAGTTGTCACGGACGTACTGACGCCGTTCTTCCAGTGACATTTCAGCGGACACGCGGCCCCCCCTTTTTCAATTCACTTCGCCTTGGGCCTCTGTATCTCTTGAGGATTTTAGGTCTCTCAAAATCAAGAGGAAGCCAAGACTCCTTAGAACGCCTGCCTGACTTAGTGAAGTTTAGTCACGACCTTACGGAACCGCGCCAGCGGTGAAGTAAGGGAGTCGGAGGTTTTCAGGAGATCCAAGAAGTGAATTGAGGGTAGCATTTTTTTGACCAAAAGACAAAGACGATTGTTTGTTTTGTTGTCTCGATCGCGCCCATTAACCCTTTAGCCGTGCTGCATAAAAATACACTAGCCCATTTATGTTCTTTTAGGTTGCAACGGGATGAGTGTGTGGTATGTTTTTTATGCCTTGGTGTGAGAGGGAACTATGCCGAAGAAAACCAAACTGACGAACGAGCAACTTGATTGGCTCCGTTCGTTACCGCCAGAGAGCTTACCAGTACAGGCCGAGCGAGTAGGTGTGTGTGTTGACACCCTCAAAAGGATCTTGGTGCGCGAAGGCATCAGAGAGTTTGACGGCGCGAAGTTTGTCGCCCCTCTCAAGGTCAACTATTGGACTCGTCCATGCCTGTTCTGCAAGAAGTGCGTGAAGCGCCCGAAGTGGCAATTCATCTGCGACAGGTGTGCGAGGTCGATGAAGCAACGGGATAACTAACAAGGATCGTTATGTTGAAACAGCAGGCCCGCAGTGCCCTTGAGGGGTACTTCGATGTCACGCTCACCCAGTTGGCCGAGCGGCATCCATTCACTTATGCGGGCATCAATGAAGTTGGCCGAGCGGCATCCATTCACCTACGCGGGCTTCAACGAAGATGGCTGCGTGGACATCTTCATCTACTACGTTGAGCCCAACGAAGAGGTCATTCACCTCGACTTGGCTATCTTGAGCCACGCGCATGGTCTCAGTGGTGTGACCCTCAAGCATTGCATTCTCGTCTCCAATCAAGGCCCGAGTTTGCGTTACGAGTTCTTCACCAACTTGGCCCAAGCAAGACTCCCCATCCTGCCACATCACCCGCTTGGGATGATGATGCCGGTCGTGTCCGTGCCGGTGGCCTCATTGCAGGAGATCCCAGCATGAGCACCACCCTTGAGCACTGGAAGCGCCTCGTCACCCAGAAGCACCTGTTCTACCGCCCGTCCTTCACCTTCCAGTGGACGGATGAACTGGACGCCCGTTTGCGGGAGTGCATCGAGGAAGGTCTGTCGTATGGCAGCATCAACATTCTCTTGGGCCTGTCACCTGATGACGCCGTTATCGGGCGGCGGCGGTGGTGTGAACGAGCGAATGACCGGAGGGGCTGACCTAGTGGGGACGCCCCTTCTTCATGTCGAGGCCAAGCGCGTGGAGCGCCTCAACTTCTTGGAGGCGATGGCGCAAGCAGAGCGCAGCTTGGCCAGAAGCAGAGGGCCGGAAGTGCCGGTGGTCATCAACCGGCGCAACCGAATGACAACAGACGACAGCCTAGTCGTGATGCGCCTCAAGCACTGGCGCATTCTCTACTTGGCTCTCTTACATCTTGAAGGGATTCACCATGTTTGAAGTCACAGCGAATACCGTGGAAGACCAACTGGACGAGGGCGTGTTCCGCGCGTTGGTTTCGGTCAAAGGCGATCAGGTCGTGACCAACTCTCGCATCATTGCGGACATCTTTGGAAAGAGCCACAAGAACGTGCTGCGAGCCATTCGTCAGCTCCCATGCAGTGAAGTTTTTAGTCGTCGCAATTTTGAGCCGACTGATTTCATTGATAAAAATGGCGACATACAACCTCAGTACCTGATTACTCGCAACGGCTGTGTGTTCCTTATCATGGGCTTTACAGGAGCCAAAGCGGGCGCATTCAAAGAGGCGTTCATCAACGCCTTCGACTGGATGGAAACCATGATCCGCAAGCGTGACGAGTTGAATCGGCGCATCAACGATCACACTCTCCGCGCAATGGACTCGGCAAACGAGGGGAGTATCCACGGGCGCGGGTTGGCAAAGCGCAGGGTTGATAAGCGCACCTTGGCTCTCGAAGAGTTCCAACTCCGAGGGGAGGTGCAACAGAGCCTCTCGTTATCATTGGGGGCACAATGAACCGCGACCGCCACAACTCCTTGGCTACGCCGTGGACGTGGTTCGCTATGCCTGGGGAGTATGCGTGGTGCAATCCGCCGTACAGCAACATTGGCCCATGGGTGGACGCAGCGAACGAGGCCAGAGCGGAAGGCATCGGGACGGTCATGCTGGTCATGCTCGACCAATCAACCGGCTGGTTCAAGAAAGCGAAGGCGACTTGTCAGGAGGTGGTGGTTGTAACAGGCGGGCGCTTGTCCTTCCTGCACCCCGAGACCGGCGAACCGGCGCGAGGCAACAACAAGGGCAGCATGTTCTTGGTGTGGCACCCCTTCGGTCGGGGCGCTATGCAGACGAGCTACGTGGAGCGGGACGCCCTCATGGCTTGCAATGACGATCCATTGCTACCGGTGAAGGCCGTCTCTTCGTTCTAATAGAAAGCCCCTCAATCGAGGGGCTTTTTGTTGGCATGGTCAATCCCAATTTTCTTCTTTCACTTGGCCAACCTCGGTTCGCCGGACTCCCTTCATCTTGGCTCTCGCTACCTCCACCATCGGTTGTGTGTAGCGCATGACGGTCTTTTTATCTCGGTGGCCCGTGAACATCATTACATCCGAGACGGTTAGACCGAAAAAGTTCTGAGCCCTGGTGATAAAGCCGTGCCGGAAGTTGTGAGGGTGGACATGATCTCCAAGTCCTGCCTTCTCGCGGGATCTAATGAACATGACACTGATGCCATTAGGGCGACTAAATCGGCAGAGTCGCTCGGTATCCTTACGACCACTCTCCAAATGCTCTTTGATGACTTGCTCCAGCAAGAGTCGGCAATCATCGGTAAAGGTTCTCATTCGTTCGTCATGTGTTTTCGCATCGGGGAAGTCTGCAATGTTATCCTCTAGCCGCACATCGCAGGGACGCAAACTCCAGATCTCTGCTCGCCGCCAGCCGCTCTCCATCAAGAGCCGAATTATCCAGCGGTTCTTTTCCCTTGTGGCTTCTAGTAGCGCCTTGTAATCCGAGGCGGTAATAGGGCGCTTCACTGATGTGCTTTCGCCCTTTACCTTGAGGTTGGCAAGCGGGTTAGACTCCACTCGTTTGAGCAACGACTTGAGGTAGATTACCTCACGGCGGATCGTATTCCAGTGTCGTGTCTTCAATGCCTTCTCTATGTATTTATCCACATCGCTTTTGGTCAGTCGCTCTGGGATGCTCTTACCGAATGTTGGCTTGAGGTGCTTATAGTGGCCCTCTTCGCGCTCGATAGTCGATGGCCCAACAGCTCTTAGTAGGTGTGCTTTGTGCAGGTCATCAACAGTCACTGACTCTGGCACGTTACAAACAACTGCGTTCCTTGACTCAACCTTATCGACCCACACTCTTGCTTCCTCCATGGAAGGGAATGTCTTCTGTAATCTATCTGATTTTGAACCGTTTTTCACCAAAACACGAACTCTGATAGTTCCACTTTTCAGTGTGTCGAAACTTGCCATGATGTCTCTCCTTGTTCATCAATAACCCGAAAAGTAAATCAAATTATTCGGGTGACTGTTTTAATGTATATAAAGGGCGATACCAAGACAACATTTAGGTTGCTGTGACCATGAGATTGGTCACATGTGGTCATGAGGGTGGGTTAGCGAAGTTACAAGTGACTGCTTTTGAAGCAAAAAAAACCGGCCAAAAGGCCGGTTGAAACAGTTCAGGCTTGTCAGGTGACAAACGTATCCAGCGGATGAGAGTCGCTTTCCACTCCTTGTGAAGTACAACCCTCTTGGTTACGTGCCATTACTATATGCCATCCACACTGAATCGATGCTGAACCACGGATGTTTCAGTTTCACTCCACCTTACAATCAGATGGTAATCCCCATCGACTGGCGCAGGTAAGCGCCAGCGCCGAGCAGGCCAGGCCCTTCATGGGTGATCAGGAATACCGGAATATCCTTGAGGTAGGATTTGAAACGGCCCTTGTCTTCAAAGGCAACCCGGAAACCGGAACTGGTGAAGAACTCCTGGAAGCGCGGCACTATGCCCCCTGCGATATAGACGCCGCCAAAGGTACCCATATTGAGCGCCAGGTTGCCGGCAAAGCGGCCCATCAGCACGCAGAACAGGCTCAGGGTGCGGCGGCAATCCAGACACTCGCCCGCCAGCGCACGTTCGGTAATGTCTTTAGGGGCGAACGGCTCCGGCTCACGACCATCGGATTTCACCAGCCCGCGATAGAGATTGACCAGGCCCGGGCCGGATAAGAAACGCTCGGCCGAGACATGGCCCAGTTCGCCACGCATCACCTGCAGCACCGCATCTTCCTCTTCGGTGTTGGCGGCAAAATCCACATGACCCCCTTCGCCCGGCAGGCTCAACCACTGATCGCCCGCCTTGACCAGATGCGCAACCCCAAGGCCGGTGCCCGCTCCATAGATGGCGATGGGTTTGCCAGCTACCGGTGCGGCGCCGCCCAGCTGGATGCGATCCGATTCGGCCAATACCGGTACCGCCATCGAGACCGCGGTAAAGTCGTTGATTACTTGCAGGCGCGCCAGCCCGAGATTGCTCTGCATCTCGCTGATGGAGAACTCCCAGCTGTGGTTGGTCATGGCGACCCAGTCACCATTGATGGGGCAGGCGATGGCGATGCAGGCTTCAGCCACCTCGACCTTGTGTTCCTCCAGATAGAGGCGAACCACGGCTTCAAGGCTGGGATGGGCCAGACCTGAGTAGGTCTTTGCCTGAGAGATAGTACCGGTGGCCAGCTCACACAGGGCCAGACGCGCATTGGTACCGCCGACATCGCCGACCAGCGCATGGGTATGCTGCATAACAACTCCTTCGTTACAGGATGGGGACGACTGTGGTGTCCCGACATTATTGTTGGATTATGACGGCCCATTCTATCCGAGCTCAGGCTCACTCACCCGCCGGATCGATACAAACGTGCGCCTGCTCACAGTGTTGTTGCTTTGCAACATTTGTAAGCGGTTTCACAGTGAGGTGACGTTTTGTAACGAAAAGTACGAAATAATTAGAGATGAGTCATACTTTGTACGGCAGGCGTTAGTTGCGATAACCGCTTGTCTTGTATAGTCATCAGCTTGATTGGAAACCTGCTTAGCCGTAGATTTAGTGCAAAGACACTGAAGCTAAATTACAAAAACGTCTGGTGGTGATGATGAATACCCTTGATAAAATTACGAACAACCTGGAAAGTTTCAGTAAATCAGAACGCAAGGTTGCCGAGGTGATCCTGGCGTCTCCCCAGACCGCCATCCACTCCAGCATCGCCGCCCTGGCCAAAATGGCCGACGTCAGTGAACCGACCGTCAACCGTTTTTGCCGTCGCCTCGATACCAAAGGCTTCCCCGATTTCAAACTCCATCTGGCCCAGAGCCTGGCCAATGGCACTCCTTACGTCAATCGTCATGTGGAAGCAGAAGACGGCCCCGATACCTACACGGCCAAAATCTTCGAATCCACCATGGCTTGTCTGGATGCAGCCAAGAACAGCCTGGATATCTCGGCCATCAACCGCTGTGTCGATATCCTGACCCAGTCCAAGAAGATAAGCTTCTTTGGTCTTGGTGCCTCCTCAGCCGTTGCCCGCGATGCCCAGAACAAGTTCTTCCGCTTCAATATCCCGGTGGTGAGCTTTGACGATATCGTCATGATGCGCATGAGCTGCATCAACAGCAGCGAAGGGGACGTGGTGGTGCTGATCTCCCATACCGGCCGCACCAAGGCGCTGGTCGAGATCGCCGCGCTGGCGCGCGAGAACGACGCCACCGTCATCGGCATGACCGCCAAGGATTCCCCACTGGCGCGCGAGTGCAACCTGGTGCTCTCCATGGATGTGCCGGAAGATACCGATGTCTACATGCCGATGGCTTCCCGCATCGCCCAGCTGGCGCTGGTGGATGTGCTGGCAACCGGATTTACCCTGCGCCGGGGGATGAAATTTCGTGAAAACCTGAAGAAGGTAAAAGAGGGATTGCGCGAATCCCGCTTTGAAACACCACACTCTTCCTGAATCGTCGGGGGCTTTGGCCCCCGACTGTCTATGCCACCCTCCTTGGTGTAGTCTTGATGTGGTATTGTAACTTAATAACAAAAACCACCCGGATGGTTTGCAAGCGGGTGCATCGAGCCATCGGTTTGATGGGGCAGAATCTCAAGTTATCTCAACTTCATATTGGAGTCTTTCATGCCTAGACGTACAAAGATTGTAACCACACTTGGTCCGGCCACCGACCGCGAAGGGATCCTCGAAGGGATTATCCGCGCTGGTGCCGACATGGTGCGGATGAACTTCTCTCACGGCACTCCTGAAGATCATATCCAGCGCGCCAATCAGGTGCGTGACATTGCTGCCAAGCTCGGCCGCCACGTTGCCATCATGGGTGACCTGCAAGGCCCGAAAATCCGTGTATCCACCTTCAAGGATGGCAAGATCTATCTCGCCATCGGTGACAAGTTCGTGCTGGATGCAGCCCTAGGCAAGGGTGAAGGCTGTCAGGAGCAGGTTGGTATCGACTACAAGAGCCTGCCAAACGATGTAGTGCCGGGCGATATCCTGTTGCTGGATGATGGCCGTGTGCAGCTGAAAGTAGAGAGCGTCGAAGGCACACGTATTCTGACCACTGTCACCGTGGCTGGCCCGCTCTCCAATAACAAGGGCATCAACAAGAAAGGGGGCGGTCTCTCCGCGCCGGCGCTGACCGAGAAGGACAAGGAAGATATCAAGACTGCTGCCCGCATGAACGTGGACTATCTGGCGGTCTCCTTCCCCCGTTGCGGCGATGACCTGCGTTATGCCCGCGAGCTGGCTCGCGAAGCTGGCTCCAATGCCAAGATCGTGGCCAAGGTCGAGCGCGCTGAGACCGTCGCCACTGACGAAGCGATGGAAGATATCATCCTCGGCTCTGATGCCGTTATGGTTGCCCGTGGCGATCTGGGCGTCGAGATCGGTGACCCCGAGCTGGTTGGCGTGCAGAAGAAGCTGATCCGTCACTCCCGTCGTCTCAACCGTGTGGTGATCACCGCTACCCAGATGATGGAATCGATGATCAACGCGCCGCTGCCGACTCGTGCAGAGGTCATGGACGTCGCCAACGCCGTGCTGGATGGTACCGATGCGGTGATGCTCTCTGCCGAAACAGCAGCCGGTCAGTTCCCCATCGAGACAGTGACCTCCATGGCGAGCGTCTGTGTCGGTGCCGAAAAGCACCCGAGCCTGAACGTCTCCAACCACCGCATGAGCTACACCTTCACCTCGGTGGAAGAGGCGGTTGCCATGTCCACCATGTACGCAGCCAACCACCTGGAAGGGGTCAAGGCGATCGTGGCGCTGACCGAATCGGGCACCACTCCGCTGCTGATGTCCCGTATCAGCTCCGGTCTGCCGATCTTCGCCATGTCCCCCCACAACAAGACCCTGGCCTGGGCCAACCTCTACCGTGGTGTGACCCCGGTGCTGTTCGACGGTGACGAGACCAAACCGGTCTACGAAGTGTGCCGCGACGCGCTGGCCGTGCTCAAGGAGAAGGGGCTGCTGCAAAGCGGGGACATGGTACTGCTGACCCACGGTGACAAGATGGAAACCGTCGGCAGTACCAACACCTGCAAGGTGATGATGGTCGAATAAGCCCGTCCGGTTTCACAGTGTTCAACAAGGCTGCTCCTCTCTGATGAGCAGCCTTTTTATTAACGGCTGTCGCGCTTTGGCGGGATAAACAGGACTCAATGATTGCTTAACCGGATTCCCCTTCCGATAATGCGGGAGTGATTTTCACCGGGTAGCCCGTTGTAGGGGATCGCACCGGGTAACCCAGACACTCGACAATACGGGAGTGAAAAAATGAACAAGCGTAACTGGTTGCTGGCCCTGTCACTGACGTTGGTGGTGTCACCCAGCCATGCCGACTGGGAGAAACTGAAGGCTGCCGCCGCCGATCTCGGCACCGCCGTGAGTGAGACTAGCAAGGAGGTATGGCAGGATGTCAGCGACTTCTCCAAAAAGAGCTGGGCCTCCATCTCTGCCTGGGGTGAAGAGGCGTTCAATACCGCCGGGGTCTGGACCGACAAGAGCATCGCCACTGGCAAGGAGTGGCTGAAGGTAGCCGACAAGAAGCTCGACGAGATGCTGGAGCCCAAAACCCCGCAGGAGGCGCGGGTGGCGCTCAACACCATGGCCGACACGGCACTGGTGCGCCTGTTCAATGAACAGCCTTCAGCCAAGTTGCTGTTTGACAAGGCGTATGGCTACGCAGTATTCGATTCGCGCAAGTTCTCCCTGATGCTGCATACCAATCAGGGCGCCGGGGTGGCCATCAATCGCAAGAGTGGCAAACACACCTATATGAAGATGTTTGGCGCGGGGCTGGCGGCCGGTATCGGTGGCAAGTTCTATCAGCAGGTGATCCTGTTTGAAGACAAGGCCAGATTCGATGCCTTCGTGACCCAGGGTTGGGAGGCCACTTCCGAAGTGGGTGTGGTAGCTGGCAAGGAGAGCGCCGAGCTCACCGCCAAATACAACGGCGGCATGGCCATCTACCAGATCGGCGAGAAGGGATTGCTGTTCGATGCCAACATCTCCGGCTCCAAATACTGGATCGACAAGGATTTGAGTCAGTAACCATTCAGGCGGTGAGCCCTCGGCATTTGCCCGGCTCACCGTGCGGCAGTTGCAGTCAAAGATCGCCCGCACTCATCCTGCGGGCGTGCTTGTTTGTGGTGGCGTGATGCGGGTGTTGGATGGCAAAGCGCCTTTTCCCGTGCGAATGCTGGGGACAAAAAGCCATCGCTCCCCTTGGCCGCAACCGGTATAATGCGCGACCCGAATTGTTCCAGGTGGTTAAAATGCAGCCGGTTACCAACCTTTTCTCCTATCCCCGCTATTGGGCCGAGTGCTACGGCACGGCGCCCTTCCTGCCCATGTCCCGCAAAGAGATGGACAAGCTCGGTTGGGACAGCTGCGACGTCATTCTGGTGACGGGGGATGCCTATGTGGATCACCCGAGCTTCGGCATGGCGGTCATCGGCCGGATGCTCGAAGCGCAGGGTTTTCGGGTCGGCATCATCGCCCAGCCGGACTGGTCATCGAAGGATGACTTTATGCGTCTGGGCAAACCGAACCTCTTCTTCGGGGTGACCGCGGGCAACATGGACTCCATGATCAACCGCTACACCTCCGACAAAAAGCTGCGCCACGACGACGCCTACACCCCGGGGGATGTGGGCGGCAAGCGGCCGGATCGCGCGACTCTGGTCTATACCCAGCGCTGTAAAGAAGCCTTCAAAGAGGTGCCGGTGGTCATCGGTGGCATCGAGGCATCCCTGCGCCGCATCGCCCACTACGACTACTGGTCCGAGACCATCCGCCGCTCCATCCTGCTCGATGCCAAGGCCGATATCCTCATCTACGGCAACGCCGAGCGGCCGCTGGTGGAAGTCGCCCACCGCATCGCGGCGGGGGAGACCATCGAGACCATGCAGGATATTCGCGGCACTGCCGTCATCCGCAAGGAGCCGCTGCCGGGCTGGAAAGGGGTGGATTCGAGCAAGCTCGACCAGATTGGCCGCATCGATCCCATCATGAACCCCTATATGGAAGGGGCCCCATGCTCTGACGATGCGACCGAATCGGCACCTGCCGCGCAGGAAGCCCAGCCCGTGCTGGTGCAGCCGGCCAAACCCAAGCCGTGGGAAAAAACCTATGTGAAGCTGCCGGCGTTCGAGCGGGTGAAAGAGGACAAGGTGCTCTACGCCCACGCCTCGCGCATTCTGCACCACGAGACTAACCCCGGCTGTGCCCGCGCCCTGTCGCAGGCTCACGGCGATCGCATCGTCTGGGTCAACCCGCCCGCCTTCCCGCTGGAAACCGAGGAGATGGACGGCGTATTCGGCCTGCCCTACCAGCGGGTGCCGCACCCGGCCTATGGCAACGAGAAGATCCCGGCCTTCGAGATGATCAAGACCTCGGTCAATATCATGCGCGGCTGCTTTGGCGGCTGCTCCTTCTGCTCCATCACCGAGCACGAAGGGCGCATCATCCAGAGCCGCTCGGAAGAGTCGATCCTCAAGGAAATCGAAGATATCCGCGACAAGGTGCCGGGCTTTACCGGCGTCATCTCGGATCTCGGCGGCCCCACCGCCAACATGTACAAGCTGCGTTGCAAGAGCCCGAAGGCCGAGCAGACCTGCCGTCGCGCCTCCTGTGTCTGGCCCACCATCTGCCCGCATATGGACACCGACCACAGCCCGACCATCAACCTCTATCGCAAGGCGCGCGACCTCAAGGGGATCAAGAAGATCCTCATCGCCTCCGGCGTGCGTTACGACATCGCGGTGGAAGATCCCCGCTATATCAAGGAGTTGGCCAAGTACCACGTCGGCGGCTACCTCAAGATTGCGCCGGAACACACCGAAGAGGGGCCGCTCTCCAAGATGATGAAGCCGGGCATGGGCAGCTACTACCAGTTCAAGGAGCTGTTCGACAAATACTCCAAAGAGGCCGGCAAGCAGCAGTACCTGATCCCCTACTTTATCTCCGCCCACCCGGGCACCACAGATGAAGACATGATCAATCTGGCGCTCTGGGTCAAAGAGAACCGCTTCAAGCTCGATCAGGTACAGAACTTCTACCCGTCGCCGCTCGCCAACGCCACCACCATGTATTACACGGAGAAAAACCCGTTAAACAAGGTGAGCCGTACCGGTGGCGATGTCTTCGTCGCCAAGGGCGAGCGCCGTCGCCGCCTGCACAAGGCGCTGCTGCGCTACCACGATCCGGCTGGCTGGCCGATGATCCGCGAAGCCCTGCTCGCCATGGGCAAGGGCCACCTGATTGGCAGTGGCCCCGGCTGTCTGGTGCCTGCGGAAGGGCGCAACGAGCGCGCCGCCAGCGGCAAGGGGATGAAACCGGCCCTGACTCGCCATAGCAACATCAGTCACCAGCGTGGCAATGGCACAGGCAACAAGCCGGTGGGTTCCCAGCTGCAGAAAGGCGCTGGCAACGGCAAACCGGCCGCACAGGGCGAAGGCAAGAATGCTGGTAAGGGTAAACCTGCCGGAAAACCCGCTCATAAGGGCAAGGCGCCAACCCGCGCAGGCTCTGCCAAACCCGCCGCTCAGGGCGGCAAGCCAGCTGCCAAAGGAAATGGTGCCAAGCGACCGGCGCGGTGAGTTTTCCTGACTGGAAAACGATAGAAATAAAAAGGCGACCAGATGGTCGCCTTTTTATATTTTAAATACAGCGATATAAATAAGTTATCACCTATGATAGGTTATAAAGCCAGATACTTCTTAATTTCAAACTGTACTAAATCATCTTGTTTATTAAGATATTCCATAAAGGAATCGTTAACAAAAACATGCCCAAAAGAATCGATTTCTATATTATTTATTTGTCCATCCAGCTCAAATTTTCTTATTATCGCACCGCTTAACCCCAACCTTGTTAAATTAGTGCTAGCCTTCCTAACTGTACCATAAATAAACATGTTGTATTCATCTTCGGATACAATGCCAAACTCTTTTAATATGGCTACATATTCATTTAGTTTATATGAAAGAAAGTCACTTTCCATCTTAATTTTAACTAGAGCTAAATTCACCAATTCCTTTTTATTTTTCGTCGATAAATCTATATAAGTCCTTGTGCCGCTAGTGTTGCCATCCTTGTTAACTTCACCATATGAACGACCAATATAAAATAAATTATTGCCGGTATCGGTTGCATTTTTATAAAAATATCTGACTGTTGAGTTAATATGTTCTTTAAGGGTTAGCGTGTGAATATTTTTGACGAACGACCGGTAATAATTTTGGGCTTTTTCATTTTTAAGGCGAGAAAATGATTGATCAAGGATTTTATTTTCAAATCCAGAGATGAAAATATGATATAACTTCTCTATTGTATCCATATCAACAAAGTTAGGATGTGCTTTAATACTCTTAACATTATTCGTTATTTCATCAAATGCATCATCTGGATCAATATATGTTAAATGCAATCCTGACTCAAAAAAGAGAATTTTTAATCTCTCTAGTTCTGAGCTTGGTAGCTCAGTTAAAAAATTTTCCCTTTCAATGATAGATAAGGCTTTTTCTTTTGCCTTTATAGCTGCATCGATGGAATCTAAATTAGTTGATGTATCAATTATGTTTTCAAATTTCGTAATGTCAAAATTTAGTAATGTTGGGTTTTTAACTTCATCATCATTAATACGTCCTGCCTTTAACTCCTTAATTTTATTACTCATGTTGCTATTTTTTTTATTGAACTCCTCAGTGTTAATAAAGTGTACGGAGGGTTTTAATTTAGAAAGGTTAGGGGCGTCACCACTAAATACCTCATTAAGTCTGTTTACTCTACCAATCAGATTGGTGAGTTCTTTTGCACCTAGGGAGTGTGTATTTAAAATGTATAAATTATCTATAGGTAAATTCACGCCTTCAAGGATTACTGAGTTTGCAACTATAAAGTTCAGCTCGTTTATAGTACGGAATTTAAACTCCAAATACTCTTTTATCAGGTCAGGTAGTTTCCCATGAATATACAGCATTCCCCTTTTCACTAATTCAACGCAGTAAAAGTCTTCATGTACATTTTTCGATATAACTTGGGCCAATTCTTCTAGTTCTTTAGTGATTGAAAACGTCAGGGGGTTTGCTAAAAGTCCTGCAAATTCTTCAACCTTTTTAGGTGCTCTTAGATAAATGAAATTTTTACTTTTTGCATTGGAAAAAATATAAGAAAAGACGGTGGTTTTCTCTTGCTGTTCAAAAAATTCATTAAGGAAACGATTGTATTTGTATACAGAACCATCCAATCTAAATTCACTAATATCAGGTTCTTTAATATTGAATTGAATTTTTCTTGTTTCTATCCTTTGCTGCTCTTCAAATTTCAAGTTATTACTATCATTTATCAATGGTGAGAAATAATAGAGGTGAGAGTCTGATTTTCTCATTCTAACTCTACGAATTAATCGACTTAATAGAATACTCCTAGATGATGACTCAAAGAGATTATGAGCCTCATCAATTAATAGAACATCAACCTGCATATTATTTTGACTTTTTAAAAGTCGTAGCGCTCGTTCTTGAGTAAATACAGCTATGAAACTATCTTCGCCATCATACATTTCATCATGGAAAATTACTTTTCTATTTGTAAAGAAAGAGCTTATCAATTTGTAGGTTTGAGTGAGTAGTGACTTAGTTGGAACGATAATGAATATTTTTCCTGATGTTATATTTTTTATGAGTTCCACTATCATTGCACTTTTACCAAATGATGTCGGTGCTATATAACAATTATCATTTGCACTACTTTCAATTAATTGATTTCTATATTTGTTTTGCTCTAGTGTCTCTGTTATATCATTGTATTTGAATTTTTTCAGTCCATTGGCTACAAGTTCATTAGAAAAGCTATTTTCAATAAGGCCATTATCTATAATGAACTTAGAGATAGGATAAAATCCCAGGTTAGTACTTAGATCAAATAACGGAGTGTAATTATTACTTTGTAATGAGTATGATAGGATTAAGAAGTATCCAAACTCCAAGAAAGAAGCTCTCCTTCTATCTCTTTCAAACTCTTTAATTAGAAGAATGGCAACTGATAATGCATATGTGCTCTCCTTCTCATTTAAGTTAATGTTATTAGCTAATTTTTCATTTATTTCATAAAAACGTGAATCTTTACTTAACCAAGTTAACGTATCTGAATTGCTCACGATTCACCTCTAAGATATAGCAGGAATGAATTATAACTTGCCTTTGTTATACAGATAGCTTTCGTTGACTTAGCTGTTAATGATTCAAAAAAAACATCATCAGTTCTTAATATTTGATGAGAGAAATTAGAATCCCAACCGTTCATCAAAAAGATACTTGAGCATGGGATGATGTTAAACTTATCTACTTTTCCAAACTCACCGTTATCAAAAAGATCTGATAGTTCTTTAATTTTTTTTCTAATCGTTTTGCTAGTGCCAACATCCGCGTGGCATGCATGGTTATAAGCGTTTCTCCATGGGTTATTTTTACTTTTTCTACTATCTCCAGCTATTACAGATGATATGTCACTGTATGCTTCTTTTATTTTATTCTTGTGGCTAATTCCAACTGTAGAGGCCAATCCTGATTTACTTTCAACTAGATATTCTTCTGTTTCACTGGAAAAGAAACCATCAAATCCTTTTTTTATTGATCCTTCCTCAAGATTGAAAAATAGAAATTCTTGCTTTAATTTCATTTGCCTTAAATATAAATGAACAAAAAACTCTGCAACAGCTCCTATTTTAGTTCGCTCATCCTTGGTCTCGAGGAATTTGAGAAAATTAGACTTAACCAAATCCAGATCGGAGTCACTATCTCCCTCACATATTTGGACTAACTGGTCATCTATTTGTTTAGTGATTTCTGGTGTTAAATTAATGAAATCTAATACATGTAATTCAACATTGTTAGAAAACCTTTTAATTTCAGGAATAATCAAAATTAAATCCTTACTTAATAAGCCCAAAAATTAAGAAATCTGAGACACCCACCCTTCTTAACAAGGTGCTGTGCAGCCAAATTGCAGGCTACCGCCCGTGGATTACAGCTTCCAATATGCTCCATTGACCAACGAGGGCAGCAACCCATCGCAGCTCAACAGGTTCTGGATGGCTATGGTAAGCCAAACGAAACTGCCGAGGCGAGCCTTAAAATGACTTAACTATCAGAAATTAATCGTTTTTTGAGCTTGATCAGCAAATGGAGCCGGAAGGCGGCTTGATAGCCATATCTCGCTTTGACAAGCAGGGAAGGGGAGTGGATTGGGGCGACCTGCTGGCCGCCCCTGGTGATTGCCATATCCGGCGCGCGAAGGGTTAGCCGTTATAGCCGTAGCAGCGCTTGAGCTCCTCGAAGTCGTAGTAGTGGCTGCCGCTTCGGTAGGGCTGGCAGCCCGTTTTAAAGGCGATCTCCTTTTCGTTGTAGAGTATCTTGACCAGCACCTGCCGCTGCCCGTTCTGGTAGATATCCCACTGAATATTGGCGGTATAGGGGGAGACCCAGCCGCCGCGCCACTCGTTGTTCTGCTGGCTGAACAGCTGATCCGGGCTGGCCCCCTGACGGCTCCCTTCCAGCTTCATCAGGGCGGCGAGGGGGATAATGGCTTCGGCGTGGGCAAAGCGCAGGGTGGCCCGTCGGCTCTGCTCGCCCTCTACCACCTGACGCTGCACCTCGCCAAACAGGCCGTCGAGCAGCGGCTGGGCAATGGCGTAGGGGGCATTCTGGTTGGCAAAGCTCGGCCCCTTCTCGTAGAAATCTTCCGCATCGGAGAGGTAGGAGAACCAGGCAGACTCCTCCGGGGTCAGGAACTGCTCCAGCGCCCAGGGTTCGCTGCCCTGTGCCTGCGCTTCGCGGATCATGCCGGGGCCGATGATAAAGAGGTTGTAGAGCATCAGGGCGGCATCCACCTCGTCGCGCACATAGGTCATGCCGCCATCTTCCGGGTTGATAGCGACAAACTCGACGCCGCCCGCCAGATAGTCGACAAACCCCTTGCTGTAGATACGCTCCAGCATGCTGCGGGCCATCTCTTTGGTCTTGCTCAGGTTTTTAAGCTGATCCAGCGCCCTGGCCAGCTCGGGGGCCGGGGCGATTGCGGCATCTTCGTCGCCGATAAAGCGCTGGTAGCTCTCATAGGCGGGCAGGTAGCGGGCGTAATCCCCCTCGGGCGTGGTCTTGTGGAAGTAGAGCTCGAACTTGTTGACCAGCTTTTTGTCGATCTTCGAGGGGTCATCCTGCGTGAGGTAGCACTGCGCCGAGTCGCTGACATAGTTCACGTCGCGCTTGAGGCTCTCCATAAAGTAGAAGGCGCTTTCGTTGGCCCTGTCCTTGCCCGAGGTGACCACCTTGATGCAGTGGGGCTCGCTGCTGTTGAGCAGGGTCGGCAGCCGCGCCGCCAGCCGGGTGGCGAGATTGGCGTGCTCCTCCTTGCCCAGCGCCGAGAGCAGGCCATAGCCCAGTTTCTGGTTGGCGGCCGTCACCAGATCGACCTTGCCTCCCAGCCCCTGCCCGAGAGTGGTGAGCGCCCCCTGACGCTGCGCCTCTTCCCAGACCAGCTTGGTCAGCACGTCATATTTCGGGCTGGAGAGGGAGCGCGAGCCGTGGCGCGCCACCATCTCGGTAAAGACCGGGCTGAACCCCTGGGGCGCTGGCTCGTAGCTCTCCGCCTGCTGCTGCGGGCTGTAGACCGCTTTGGTGCTGTATTGATAGGCGGTTTTGCCCTGGCTGTCGGCAGACGATTCGTTCTCTGACTGGCAGCCTCCAAGCAAGACCAGCGAGACGGCCAAAGCCACATAAGAAGAGCGCGGGAAAGTCATGATGTTCCTTATCTATCCATATGAAAAATAAGTGAAAAACTCTATGACTTGAAAATGACCACGGGATGTCAGCCAGATGACAGGCTGATGACTTCTGATAAAGCAGTAAGCAAGGGGAGGGATAGAGGATGGCTATAGGGAGGGCAATAGAGGCTCAACCAACCACTGCGCCGGTCACGGCTGAGTGGTCAGTGAGCGCGTTTGGGATGGGGGCTTATTGTCTTACCTCCTGCCCCGCCATCTTGATCCAAAGGGGGGAGGCCAATTGAAGATTGCCAATTAAGGGTTGCTCAATACCACGCCAATAAGGCATCGAACATGCGGGTATGGGTCACTTGCAGGTTTGCCGCCTTGGTAGAAATGGCTGCGCTATAGAGCTGGACGCCGGGTTCGTTATGACTCTGCACCAGATAGTTTTTATAACATTTTTTTCGGGACACCCACCTTTTTGACAGTGGCGTAGGGCTGTTCTTGACTTAAGAGGTCACCGTTGAGGGATGTGCCATGACCATTGCCCGTTCACGTCAAATCAGCTTGCAGGATACGCCTTACTACCATGTGGTCAGCCGCTGTGTGCGGCGAGCCTTTCTGTGTGGTGACGATGCCCATTCTGGCCAGAGTTATGAGCATCGGCGTCAGTGGGTGGTCGACAAGTTGGGGCAACTATCGCGGCTGTTTGCAATTGGCATTTGTGCTTATGCGGTGATGAGCAATCATTATCATCTGGTGCTCAAGGTGGAGCCCGATACCGCAGCCAACTGGAGTGAGCGGGAGGTGGCTGAGCGCTGGGCGGGGCTACTCCAGTGGCCGCATTTGGTCAGGCGCTGGTATCAGGGGGAGACGTTGATCGAGCCTGAACTGGCTGTCGTGCAGCAATTGCTGGCCCAATGGCGGGAGCGGCTTCACTCCATAAGTTGGTTTATTCGGCTACTCAATGAAAATCTGGCCCGTCAGGCCAATCAGGAAGATGGTTGCAAGGGCCATTTCTGGGAGGGGCGCTTCAAGAGTCAGGCTTTGCTCACCGAATCCGCCTTGTTGGCCTGTATGGCGTATGTTGACCTCAATCCGATACGAGCTGCGTTGACCGATCGGCCAGAGCAGAGTGAATACACCAGTATCAAACAGCGCCTTGACGCGCCTGCTACTACTGAGGTTTTGCCACCACTTTTGCTGCCGTTTGCCCGCCAGGGTAAGCCTGAAGAGCTGCCTTATGCCTTCAGCGACTACCTGATGCTGGTTGATTGGACTGGTCGTGCTATTCGGCCCGACAAGCGGGGTCATATTCCGGCCCAATTTGGACCCATTCTGGAACGATTGGGACTCGATGCTGTTCGCTGGTTGAAGCAGGTGACGCTGTTCAGGCGACAAGGGATCAGAGTGGTGGGGGACAGATATCAATGTCAGCAGTTTGCCCGCCACTGTGGCCAGCGACGATGCCATCAACCAAGGCTGTGATAGCTTTGCATCCACCCTGCTGATAGCTCCGGGTATTGCACATAGTCCAATAAATGGCTGTGCAGGGGCTGTTGCTTTCTAAACCTGACAATCTCTCCCACCAGCCTACTTTTGCAGGCATCAGCTCGGATACACACCCCTTATTGGGCCTGCAAGTAGCCTGATAGTGGCTTGCTCAAAAAGGTGGGTGTCCCAATTTGATTCGGCGACGCTCCCCTGTTACACCTCGCTGCAAGCCTTTATGTCGGTCAATGACGTGGCGGCCTGCATTCCGTCGGCCATCGCCACCCTCGGCGATTTTCGCATGCTGGAGCTGGCCGGGGCGCCGCAGCCGTTCGAGGTGGTGGTTGGCAGACATCGCAAAAGCCAGGGCAATCTCGCCATCGAGTGGCTGGCCGAGGTGATCAAGTCGGTCTGCGATCTTGCCATGCCCAAATAACGTCGCCGTTTGCACAGGGCTGCGTACGCCAGCCAGTTTGCTAACGGCAGGCTGGATCTGCGGGACAAATCCTGCGATGGTGCGGGCAGTTATCCGCTTGTCCCGTTATCGAGTGAAAAGGAGTTGAGATGCGCATTGCCATGATTGGTCTGGGGGATATCGCCCAAAAAGCCTATCTGCCGCTGCTGGCGAGTGACGAGCGGGTCACCCCGCTGCTCTGTACCCGCAATCCGGCGGTGCTGGAGAAGCTGGCCCGCCAGTATCGGGTCGCCGAGTGCTTTACCGATGTGGCGGCCATGCTGGCCAGTCGCCCCGACGCCGTGATGATCCACGCCGCTACCGCCGTTCACCGCGAGCTGGTCGAGCAGTGCCTGCGGGCAGGGATCCCTACCTTTGTCGATAAGCCCCTGTGCGACAATCTGGCCGAGGCCGAGGGACTGGCCAACCTCGCCATTGCGCAAGATTGCGCCCTCTTTACCGGCTTTAACCGCCGCTATCTGCCCGCCATGGATGCTGCCCGTGCCCAGCCGCTCACCGAGCTTAACTGGCAAAAACACCGCTTCGCTCTGCCGGGCAAGGCGCGGGATTTCCTGTTCGACGACTTTATCCATGTGCTCGACAGCCTCTGCTTCTATGGCGGCGTGCCGGGCGGCGACTTTCATGCGGTATTGCGACCTGATACGAAGGACAACAGCTTGCTGGCTGGGGTAAGCGTCAGCTGGCAGAGCGGCGATCGTGCCATCAGCGGCAGCATGAACCGCAGCGCCGGGATCACCGAGGAGCGCATCGATGCCTACGGCGACAACCTCTCCCTGCACCTTGAGAACTGCACTCGCGGCATCATCGCCCGCGATAAGCAGGCCGAGATGCTTAGCCCCAACGACTGGCAGCCGGTGCTGGCCCAGCGCGGCTTTGCCGCCATGCTGGCGCACTGGTATCAGCAGGTTGAAATCGGCAAGGCGGATAGCGAGCTGATCGCCTCCTACCTGCACGGTCACCGGCTGGCGGAGCAGCTGGTCGTGCTGGCTGACAAGCGGGGATAAGGCTGGCTGGAAGTGCGCGTGGCATGAATGCGCGGTGCGTGAGAAAGACGCATGAAAAACAACGGGGGCCGCAGTTGCGGCCCCCGTTGTTATGGGATGAGATGCATGGGATCAGATGCACTTTACCGGCTTGGGCAGGCCGCCAATCTTGGTCGCCTGCTTGGCGGGCCCTTCCGGGAACAGCTTGTAGAGGTAGCGGCTGTTGCCCTTCTCGGGGCCGTACTGCTTCTCCATCGCCTTGACCAGCGCGCGGATGGCGGGGGAGGTGTTGAACTCCAGATAGAAGGCGCGCACAAAGCGCACCACTTCCCAGTGCGGCTCCTCAAGCGTGATCCCCTCCTGCGCAGCCAGTACCAGCGCCAGCTCCTCGCTCCAGTCGTTGCTGTTGAGCAGGTAGCCCTTGGCATCGGTCTCGATGAGTTGGCCGTTGAATTCCAGCTGATGTTTTTCGGACGCAGACATGGGGGCTCCTCGCTAATGGGGCTATCAGGATTGGGCGGGCATGGTAGCGCCTTGATCCCCGGTGAGCAACCGGCTCTCGTTGGCCAGATGCAGCAGCTGATCCGCCAGCTCGCTGATCAGGTTGAGCTGCTGGGTCAGCATCAGCTGCTCCTCGCTGCTGTCCGTGCAAAGAATGGGGCACTGACCACCGATGGAGCTGGAGGGGTTGCCCGCCAGATGACCGGCGGCCTGCTCCAGGGTGTGGCAGATGTGGTGGCGCACCTCATCCAGCCCGCTGATGGCCTCCAGTTTGTCGCGATGGGCCCCCAGCGCCGAGATGTAGGAGAGCAGGGCGTGGTTGCGCCAGGTGAGGGTAAAGCAGAGATCGAGGAAGCGGCGGCGTTTTTGCGGCTCCACCAGCATGCTCTGCCAGGCTGTGGCCAGCTCGCTGTCCGCCAGATGGGCGCTTTTGCGCGCCACCCGATAGTCGATGGACTCGTCCCGCTGCTGCTTGAGGCTCGCCAGCACCGCCGAGAGGTAGCGGGCGTTGGCCGAGAGCGAGTTGGCGATCAGGGTCGGCAGCCGCTTGTACTGCCAGTCCGGCCAGAGCCAGGCCACCAGCCCGTAGGAGATCAGGCAGCCGAGCAGGGTATCGAGCAAGCGCGGCCCCAGAATGGCAAAGCCGATACCATCGAGCAGGTTGAACGCCATCAGCACGTAGAGGGTGATAAAGCAGACCGCGGCACTGTAGTTGTTGCGTACCTGAGTAAAGAAGAGGAAGGCGGCCAGCCCCATCACCACCAGCTGAATGTGCAGCTCGGGGAAGAGCCAGAGCACCGGAATGCCCACCAGTATGCCGGCGAAGGTGCCGAGCATCCGCTGCACCAGTCGGCGGCGGGTGGCGCTGTAGCTGGGCTGGCAGACAAACAGCACGGTCAGCAAAATCCAGTAGCCCTTTTCCAGATCAAAGGCTTGCAGTATGCCGTAGCCGATCACCAGCCCCAAGGATAGGCGCAGCGCATGGCGAAACACCATTGAGTGCAAGGTGAGGTGCTGCTTGAACTGGGTCAGCAGCGGCAGGCGGGGCGGCTTGGCCAGCGCGGGCAGCTCCTGCTCTGGCTGCTCGGGGTTTTGCAGCACTTCGGCGCTGCCGAGCAGCTGGTTGATGCTGGCCAGATTGCGGCGCAGGAACTTCATCGGCGTCAGCAAGGTTTTCGGGTAGTGCTGCTTGAGATTGGTGAACTCCAGCTGATCGCCGAGGGCCTCCAGCGTCCAGTGGATGCGCTTGTTATGGGCGTAGGGCTTGTGGACCAGAATGGCGTAACCGAGCCGCTGACATGCCTCGGAGAGTTGCAGGAATACCTCCTGAAACCCTTCCAGTACGATGCCCTGCTTGAGCTCCGCTTCCAGCCGGCTGTAGGGATAGTGGCTGGAGGTGGCGCGCTCGTGAATTTCCAGCGCCAGCAGATAGAGGCGCAGCAGGCTGGCCAGCTCGGGGCTTGCCGGATGGCGCCGGCTCAGGCGGGCATTGAGGGCCGATTTAGTGAGGGTCAGCGCGCTCACCAGATTGATGTTGAGCTGGGCCAGATTGTGGCGAATGGCCTGGGCGCCGTGCTCGTCCGCCGGGAAGAAGCGGGACTTTTCCAGCAGGTAGCGACCAAGGGCGAAGTAGCTCTGGGCCAGCTGCTCGTGCAGGGTCTTGTAGGGCAGCAGCCAGAGCCAGATAAACGAGACCAGTCCGTACCAGAGGGCGCCAGCGCCGAGGGCCAGCGGCTGGTAGAAGAGATCCGGCGCCTTGGCGGCACCCAGCATGGTGTAGATGGCGATGAGCAGTGAGCCGAAGCTGATGGTGGCGTAGCGGGCGCCGAGCGCCCCCACCATCACGAAGATAAAGGTGGAGCTGGCCAGCCCGATGGCAAACAGCCAGGGGGTGGGGTAGAGATACTGCACGCACAGGGACGCGAACATGAAGCAAATCAGCGTCATGGCGAGGTTTTTAAGGCGTCCCCACAGGCTGTCGTCGGTTTCGGCGATAGCGCCCGCCACTACCCCGAGGGAGAGCAGCACGGTGAGCTGGATATTGCCGGTGGCCAGGGTGAAGGCGAGCAGACCGAGAATGGCCAGCAGCACCTTGAGAGCGAAGTAGATGTGACTATCGGTCAGCAGTCGGCGTAACAAACCGGAGAATTCCATGGGCATGCTAGGCACCACCCTTGAGCGAAGCAAAATCGATGTGACTATCAATCAGCAGTCGGCGCAGCAGGCCAGAGAGATCCATCGGCATGAGACAGGTGAAACCCTTGATCGAAACGAGAGCGAGATAGTAACCCGCCAAGCGCGAAGTGGCCCTGATCCAAATCAGGGCCACTTCGCTTCATATCCTTGATTTACAACTTATCCTGACAAAAATCGGCGCCAATAAAAACCCCGCCGAAGCGGGGTTTCTGATTAGTTGCGGTTGCCGCCAAGCAGGCTCAGCAAGCTCAGGAAGATGTTGTAGATGGAGACATACAGGGTGACGGTGGCAGAGATGTAGTTGGTCTCGCCGCCGCGCACGATCTGCTGGGTAGTCAGCAGGATGGCACCGGAGGAGAAGAGCATGAACATGGCGGACAGGGCCAGGCTCAGGGCGCTCATCTGCAGGAAGATGTTGGCAATCATGGCCACCAGCAGTACCCAGAAACCGACGAACAGCATGCCGCCGATGAAAGAGAGGTCACGCTTGGTAGTCAGGGCATAGGCCGACAGACCGAAGAAGGTGAGCGCGGTGCCGCCAAGGGCGGTCATCACGATCTCGCCACCACCATTGTTCATGTACATGTTGATGATGGGGCCCAGGCTATAGCCCAGCAGACCGGTCAGGGCGAAGGTGAAAACCAGCCCCATGCCGTTGTTGCGATTCTTCTCGGTCAGGAACATCAGACCGTAGACACCGATCAGGAACACGGCCCAGTGCAGCGGCGGCATGTTCATCACGGTAGCGACCCCCGCCACCACGGCAGAGAAGCCCAGAGTGAGGGAGAGCAGCATATAGGTGTTACGCAGTACCTTGTTGGTATCGCGTACGGCACTTTGGGTGCCAGTGTAGATAGAACGGGTATCCATCTTGGGTGTCCTCTTGATGTCCGGGTGAGACGGCGAGCAGCCGCCTCGTGATCGCTGTTTGTTACTGCATGTTTACGCATTGTATGTAGAACAAATAGGGATGACGAGGAACAATTTCAAGCCACCTGCCATTTTGCTCCCGCACACTATCCCACAGGAAATATGTATTGCATATGAACAAGGGCTTAGCGTAGTATGCACGCCGTTCGGAGGGGTGGCAGAGCGGCTGAATGCACCGGTCTTGAAAACCGGCGATGGGCGACCATCCGTGGGTTCAAATCCCACCTCCTCCGCCATATTCAAAGAGAAAGCCCAAGCGGTCACCTGCTTGGGCTTTTTTGTATCTGCCGTATTTGGCATTTCAACTGATATGTCACATGGACGATAAAAATGGCTCGGGTTGTCCCTGAGCCATTTTCACCTTGAATGATGGCTTAGATCCGCCCCTGATAGCGCAGGGGGAAGCGGCCCTGACTGTCGGGCTGGCCGAGGAAGGGGAGCCCTTGCTGCATCTGCGGTGGCAGTTCCGGGCCCGGTTTCAGGGTGCCCTGGAACAGGTATTGGCCATTGGGTTGCAGCTCGAGGCGACCCATGGTCTGCACCGCATCGGAGCCCTGCTTGAGTTCGGCCACCAGTTTGGAGTCGAGGCAAGTGAGCTTCAGCTCGGGGTCGGCCAGATCCAGCTTGCCCGCCGGGGTATCGGCACTGGCATTGTACCAGTCGAGGTTGCCGTAGAGGTTGTCACACCAGGGGTTGCCCTGGGCAAATTGCTCCACTTTGAGCTGCAGCTGACCGCTGACGGTGAGCGGGATCGGCAGGCGCATCGGCACCCGGCTCAGCAACCAGGGGGCGGGGGCGTTGAGGGTCAGGTCCCGGCCGAAGGCGGCGCCATTCCAGCCGACAATGCCCTGACCGTTCAGCCCGTTGCGATCGCCAAAACGTATGGCCACTTCGGGGGCGAAGCGCAGCAGCGACCAGCCGTTGAGATCCCAGCGCAGCTGGTTCACCGATTCGCTGGCATATTGCAGTCGGGCAATCTGGCCACTCCAGAGGGTGCCGCTCACCCCTTCCAGTTTCAGCAGGTTGGCAATGTTGGCAGGCAGCGGCAGATGGCGAGCCACCAGCGCTGCAGGCAGGGTGGCCAGCAGAAAGACCAGATAGGCTGCCAGAAACAGACTGGCAATCAGGATGCGTTTTTTCATTGTGGACGACTCAACTGCAAACGTCTGACCTTGACCAGACCCGGGGCCAGATCCTCGCGGGCGATCTCGATGATTTGAACCTGAATGCCGTGCTGCTCCACCAGCGTGGAGAGCCAGAGCAGCAAGTCATCGAACTGGACCGTGTCGATCCACACTTGCAGCTCCTGCGCCTGGGGTTGCAGCCGGGCAATCTTGATCTTGTGGTTGAAGGCGGTGCGGTTGACCACCCCTTCCAGGGTGCCGCTGGTATCGATCTGGCGACCCGAGCCACCCTGCATGGTCAGCACCTCTTCCCCCTTCTCCTTGAGCCAGGCGAGGGTCTGCTGCTGGTTCTGCACCTGCCGCTCCCGCTCAGCGATGCGGTTGGTGATGGGCTGCCAGACGCTCCAGTAGAAGAGACCGACCAGCAGCAGAACGCCACCTGCGGCCACCAGCCGCTGTTCCCGTGCTGTGATGCCGTGCCACCAGCTCTGCAATTTTTCCATCATGATGATTTACCCTTGAGCACCAGTGCGCCCTCTACCTTGCCCTCGGTGCTGCGCACCTCGCCTTGCTGTACCTCGAATTGCTTGCCAGCCAGCTCGCGGAACCGCTCGATCTCGGCAAAGCCGGGAGCGGTCACCTGCAGCCGCAGCTCGCGGCGACTGGCATCAAAGCGCATCACCTGCGGCTTGAGGCCGGGTACTTCGGCAAAGGTGGGGGCCAGCTCGGTGAGCATCAGCAGTACGCCGTTTTGCGGGGCTTGTCCCATCTGTTGCAGATGCTGGTTGATCTGGCTGCGCACGTTCACGATGCGGCTCTCACCCGGGAAGATGCGGGTATAGACGGCACGGATCTCCGCTTTCAGCGCCTTGTCCTGCTCGGTGAGCTGATAGAGTTGCACGCCGCGCTGGCCGAGGGCCACCAGCAGTAACAGACCGGCGGTGATGGCTACCTTGCGCCACTGCAACCAGTAGCGGGCATATTCGGTCTGCGGCCGGTAGGGGCCGGTCAGCAGGTTGGCGCGGCAGGTGAGGGCCCCTTTGGCCAGCAGCAGCATGGGCAGTTCGGGCTCGGCCGGCTGCCAGTTGGCCGCCGCAATGGCGGGCACCGGGGTGTGGCTGTGGATGGTGACCGGCTCGGCTTCGGTTGCCAGCAAGATAGCCAGCAGCGGTTCGTCAGCCACTATCCCCTGACAAGGGCCCTGGCGTACCAGCCACTCGCTGCCGAGTTGCAGCGCAGACCAGCCATCCGCGGCCTGTGGCAGCGCCAGCACATCGGGCAGCAGTTGCAGGCTCTTGAGGCCAGCGGCATCGAGCCAGCCGAGCCACTCGGCCATCTTCTGCCGATCCACCGCCATCAGGTCGACCTGTTGCCCTTCGTGGGCCAGCACCACCAGATGGAGCTCGTCCACGTCGGAGGCGATCTGCTCCTCCAGCAGGTAGGGGAGGGCTGCCGCCGACTGGCGGTTGTAGCGACCCGGCAGGGTGACGCGCCGGAAGATCAGATCGCTGCCCGGCACTAGCGTGACCACGGGGCGGCCACCGGCCCGCTCCTGCAGCTCGCCCAGGGCATCGGCCGAGGGCAGGGTGCCGGAGGCGATGATCTCCTGCTCCTGACCGGACCAGACCAGCCAGGCTACGGGTTGTTGTTTATTGGTCCCCAGTCGGATGACCAGACTTTCGCTCACGCATCTCTCTCCTGCGATACCGGTTTGCAAATGGCGTTGTGCGCCCTGGCAACCGGTGCGCAGCCCGCAGGCTGCATCCAACATCTCTCGTACCCGCGGGCGAAGGCCCGCCGGTGCGCTGTTTATTCGGCGCCGCTACTGAGGCGGCGCAGCATCACCAGTTTATTGTCCTTGCCCCGCTGGAACAGGGTTTCGAGCCAGGCCCGGTTACCGCCGACCTCGGCCACGACTCGGGCTTCGAAGAAGTCGCTCTTGACCACCAGCGCATCTTTCAGTCCTTTCACCGAATCGACCGGAGCGAGCATGTCTGTCATCAGCTTGCTCTCTTTCCACCCCTTCTGTGGCCGCTCGTTCAGCACCCGCTTGGCGTCATCCAGCCCGATAGTACCCAGATAAAGGGCAACCAGCAGCTCGGGGCGCTGGGGGGCAAGGGTATTGATATTGATCTTCAACTTGTCGTTGGGCAGGGTGCAGACATAGGGAGCCAGTTTGGCATAGACCCTGGCCGTCACCCCGCGCAACGCCCTCAGCTCGTCCTTGCCCAGCATCCACTGGTTGGCGGTCAGATAGGGTGGTTTGAGCCCCTCGTAATAGGCGTCCTCTGCGCCAAGGCTGGATACCAGCACCGTATCCTTGTCAGTCCAGTCACGGATGGCATCGGTGAGCTGGGCCGCCTCGTAATCATCCATCGCCAGCTGCTTGAGCAGTTCGCGAAACACTTGCACCGGATAGGGCTGCTGCGCCAGCTCCTCGCCGCTCCCCGCCTTGGAGGCCACGCTCAGGCTGTTGAGGTTGAAGCAGGATTGCAGGTCGGTCACCTCGCCCTTGAGCTGGCCATCGTCCACCGGAAACACAGTGTTCTTGCGGGCCCAGTTCTGGCTGAGGTTGACCACCTCGGGGTTGTCCTTGAAATCCTGCGTTAGCACCTTGCTCACCAGCGCCTCCGCCGAGAGGGCATACCACCACGCCTGTTTGCCTGTGGTGATGTTGGCGGTGCGGCGCAGCTCAAGCTGCAGGCGGCCGCTCATATTGCTGGCGATGATCACCATCACCGAGAGGATCAGCAGCACCACCAGCAGCGCCATGCCGCGCTGGCGACCGGGGGCGGCGAGATTAGCCCGCATTGGCGCCCCCTCCGTTCTGGCTGTCACCATTACCGCCATTGGTATTGCCGTTGCCGCCGTTGTTCCCGTTGTTGTTGTTGTTGTTGCCACCTTGGTCGGGGTTACTGCTCTGGCTGTTCTCTTCGGCGCGCTGGCCACCGGCACCAATCAGGAACTGGCGACGAATGGTGCCGTAATCTTCCAGATCCAGCTCCACTGCCAGCCCGTGGGGCAGCACGCTGCGCTGGGTCCACTCCTCTTTCCAGTTGCCCTTGTCGAAGAAGTAGAGGCGAAACGCCGTGACCCCTGTCAGCACCGGCTGGATGCGCGGCTCGGTGCCGATCACCGGATCCGGATAGAGGTAGCTCAGGCGCTCCAGCTTCTGATCCTTGAGACGCCAGCCGACCCGCTGCAGATGGGAGCGGGGCAGCATGCCGTCCGGGTTGAGCCAGCCGCTGCGCATAAAGGCCATGCCCCAGTCATCGCTCTGCTGGCCGAAGCGGGAAGCCGCTAGCAGCACCTTGTTGTTCTCCCCCTCGATGCGACCGCTGCGCGGCACCATCTGGGTGACGTCTCGCTCCAGCAGGGTGAAGGCGAGCTGCAATTCGTTGAGGCGGGCCTCCTTGCGCTTGGCTACCTCGTCGCTGGTGAGCACCCCCTGCAGCACCTGATAGGCGCCCATGCTGAGAGTGGCGAAGATGGCGATCGCCACCAGCATTTCGAGCAGGGTAAAACCGGCGTGACGGACGGGGCGAGGCGTGCGGGCAACGTGCTGGGTCATCGGCTGATATAGGTCCGCATCATGGCGACCGGGTTCTCGGCCTTGGCCTCGGTGCGCACTTCCATATCGAGTGCCCGGAAGTTGTTGTCGGCGGTGGCGACACCGCGATAGCGCCAGTACCAAGTCTGCCCGGCCATCTGCTCATCCCCTTCCACCCAGCTGTCACCGGGCCACTTGTTCTCGAGCTTCTGTTGCACCAGCTGGTTCTCTACCACCCAGGTGGCGAGTGTCTTCTGCTCCAGATAGTTGAGGGCCGAGAGGTGTTCGCTGGCGGTTTTCATTACCGCCAGACCCGCTATGGCAAAGACTGCCAGCGCCACCATCACTTCGAGTAAGGTCATGCCACGCGCGTTCATCGTGTCACCTGTTGAGGGTGTGGTTGGCACAGAAGTAGCGCCACCATCACACCTTTCTCAAACAACGTCATGCCGCGAGTGTTCATTCGCTCACCTCTTCATCTTCATCGCCGGTGAGCAGGGTGAGGCGGCCGAACTCGTCTCCTTTGACGATGCGGGTGTAGCGGGCATCCTCATCCTGCTGGCTGAAGGTGAGCACGAACGGGCTCAGCTCGCCGCCCGGGAAAATAAGCAGTTGTGGCGTGCGCTCCTTCTCGTCGCGCTTCTGTTCGGTTTTCTCGTCGGAGTCCGGCTGCCAGCCAAAGCCTTCCAGCTCCAGCGCCAGCGTCATGTTCTCGGCCAGTTGCACCGGCCCCAGTTGCTTGTCGCCAGTCAGGGCCAGCCACTTGCGATCCTTGGCTTGGCGCTGCATAAACTGCCAGCCGTTATCTTCGATGCGAATGCCTACCAGCCGACCATCCATCACCGCATACTCCTGCGCCAGCTGCAGGGTTGCCATCAGGCGGCGCGCCTGCTTGTCGATCTCCCTGTCACCTTTTGCGCCACCCATGCTGAGGGTGACGGCTGTGGCCACCAGCCCCATCAGCATGGCGACCAGCAACACTTCCAGCAGAGTAAAGCCGGATTGGCGATGAAAGGAGAGAGATCGCTTCATGCAGTCTGCTCACAAGGAGTGCGGTGGCGACATATCACTTATTGGAAATCCTTCAGGTTCCAGTTGCCGATGTCGTCATCGGTACCGGCTTCACCATCCAGACCCATGGAGAAGATGTCGATCTTGCCGAACTGGCCCGGGCTCAGCAGCTGGTAAGGGTTGCCCCAGGGATCTTGCGGCAGGCGCTTGATGTAGCCGCCATCGCGGTAGCTGCGCGGCGCCGGATCGATGGAGGGCTTGGTCACCAGCGCGTCCAGACCCTGTTCGGTGGTCGGGTAGCGGTTGTTGTCCAGCTTGTACATGTCGAGGGCGTTTTCCAGCGCCACGATATCGGAGACCGCTTTCTGCTGGTCAGCCTTCTCCTTGTTGCCCATCAGGTTGGGCACCACCAGACTGGCCAGAATGCCGAGGATCACGATGACCACCATGACTTCCAGCAGGGTAAAACCGGATTGACGACGTTTGTTCATGAGTTGCTCCGTAACGAATGAGATGGGATAGCCCATCAGAGAGTGATCACTGGGTGGGTTCGACGGGCCGCCAGCGGGGCTATCGAACGCCGGAAACTTACATATTCACCATATTGTTGAGCTCGAGGATCGGCTGCAGGATCGACATCACGATAAACAGCACTACCCCGGCCATGGAGACCACCAGCATGGGTTCGAACACCCCGAGGGCGATGTTGACCTGGGATTCAAACTCCCGATCCTGGTTGTCCGCCGCCCGCTCCAGCATGCTGTCGAGCTCGCCGCTCTGCTCGCCGGAGGCGATCATGTGCAGCATCATGGGCGGGAAAATCTTGGTCTCAGTCAGCGACTTGCGCAGACTGGTCCCCTCGCGCACCCGTTCGGCGGCCTCGAGAATGCGCATTCTGGCAAAGTCGTTGGAGAGTACTTCGCCGGAGATCTTCATCCCCTCCAGCAGCGGCACCGCACTGGCGTTGAGGATGCTTAACGTGCGAGCGAAGCGGGCGGTGTTGAGACCGCGACTGACCCGGCCAATCACCGGCAGGCCGAGCAGCACCTGATGCCAGCGTCGGCGACGCTTTTCATCGGTGAGCCACCAGCGCCAGACAAAGCTGCCAAGGAAGATCAGCAGCAGGAACCAGAGGCCGTAGGCCTGCATCAGTTCGCTGGTGCCGATGAGAAAGCGGGTGGTGCCCGGCAACTGTTGACCCATGTGTTCAAACTGGGCCACCACCTTGGGTACCACGGCGGTAAGGAGGATCGAAATAACCCCGATAGCGACACAGGTGAGCACGATGGGGTAGATCATCGCCTGCAGCAGCTTGGTGCGCATATGCTGGCGCTGCTCGGTGTAGTCGGCGAGGCGGTTGAGCACCTTCTCCAGATGGCCCGATTTTTCACCGGCCGCCACCATGGAGCGGAACAGCTGATCGAACACATGGGGAAAAGCCCCCAGCGAGTCGGCCAGCGAATAGCCTTCCACCACTTTGCTGCGCACGGTCGCCACCAGAGAGCGCAAGTGCGCCTTTTCGCACTGCTCGGCCACTGCCTTGAGCGCCTCTTCGATGGTGAGACCGGCACCGACCAGGGTGGCCAGCTGGCGAGTGATCAGGGCCAGCTCTGCTGTGCTGGCACCGCGACGAAACAGGGCGAAGCGGGTCGCTTCCCGTTTCGCCTTCTCGGTGGTCTCGTTCACCTCGAGGGGAGTGAGCCCCTGTTCGCGCAGCAGCTGGCGCACTTGACGGGCCGAGTCGCCCTCAATTACGCCGCTCTTGCTGCGTCCCTTGTTGTCGAGGGCCTTGTATTCGAATGCCGCCATCTCAATCTTCCCGGGTCACGCGCAGCACCTCTTCGAGGCTGGTCTGCCCCTTGAGGACCTTGTCGATGCCGTCACGGCGGATGCTGGGGGTGTGGCCGCGGATCAGCCGCTCGATGGCGAGCTCGCCGCTGGCGCTGTGAATGGCTTCACGCACCGCTTCATCGATCACCACCAGCTCGTGGATGCCGGTCCGGCCACGGTAGCCGGTGTGGTTGCACAGCTCGCAGCCGACCGGACGCCACACCTGCTGATCGGGGGCCAGCTCGATGCCCATGGCGAGGCGCTCCTGCTCGGTGATGGGGCGCGGGGCACGGCAATCGGGGCAGAGGGTGCGCACCAGCCGCTGGGCCAGCACCGCCAAGAGCGACGAGGAGAGCAGGAAGGGTTCGATCCCCATGTCCCGCATCCGGGTGATAGCACCGATGGCGGTGTTGGTGTGCAGGGTCGACATCACCAGGTGACCGGTCAGCGACGCCTGCACCGCAATCTGGGCGGTTTCCAGATCTCGAATTTCCCCCACCATCACCACATCCGGATCCTGACGCAGGATGGCGCGCAGGCCGCGGGCGAAGGTCATGTCCACCTTGCTGTTGACCTGGGTCTGGCCCACCCCTTCGAGGTCATATTCGATGGGATCTTCCACGGTCAGAATGTTGCGATCCCGCGAGTTGATTTCAGACAGCGCCGCATAGAGGGTGGTGGATTTACCGGAGCCGGTCGGGCCGGTGACCAGAATAATGCCGTGGGGCTTGCGAATAAGCTCGCTGATGATGGTGCGGTTGGCCGCGGTCATCCCCAGTTGCTTGAGTTCGAGGCGCACGTTGTTCTTGTCGAGCAGACGCAGTACCACCCGCTCGCCGTAGCTGGACGGCATGGTGGATACCCGCACGTCGACGGCGCGGCCGCCGATACGCAACGAGATACGGCCATCCTGCGGTACCCGCTTCTCGGCGATATCCATCCGCGACATCACCTTGATCCGCGAGACCAGCAGTGATGCCAGCTTGCGATGGGGGCGCAGGATCTCCCGCAGCACCCCATCGATGCGAAAACGAATGACCAGTGCCCGCTCGAAGGTCTCGATATGGATATCGGAAGCCTCCTCCTTGATCGCTTCGCTCAGCATGGCGTTGATGAGACGAATGATGGGGGCGTCGTCATCGGCATCCAGCAGATCTTCGCTCTGGGGCAGCTCTTCGGCCAGGGCGAAGAAGTCCATCTCGTTGCCGAGATCTTCCATCAGCTGGCGCGCTTCGGAGGAGTCTCTCTGGTAGTGAGCCATCAGCAGCTCTTCGAAGGCCTCGTTGTCGAGCTGCTCCACTGCGAAGCTGCAACCCGCTACCCGCCGTACTTCCAGCAGGGCCTGCGGGGTGACGCCGGGGCGGCACTGCAGCACAGGAGCGCCGTCCCGCTCAATCAGGATCACCCCGAAGTTGCGGGCAAAGACAAAGGGGAGCTCGGGCAGTGGCGCAGGCCCGGCGCTTCCATCCAGATGGTAGGCACTCATCAGGGCTTACTCTGCACAAACGGGGTGGTGGTTTCGACAGTGCTTTGCTGTCTGCTCCGCATCTCGTTGATCTGCTTCTGGATCTCTTTTTGCAGCTCGGGCGACACCATCACATCCTGGCCATAGGCAGGCAATACCTGACGGGCGGGGGAGGTGAGATACCCCTCCTGCGAAGCGGCATTGAGCTGCTCGGCGCGGAACAGGGAGTACTTGTTGCTGGAGACACCGGTATAGACGTCCGCATCACGCAAGATGGTTGGCCGGATAAAGACCATCAGATTGCGCTTGGAGGTGGTGTTGGAGGTGGAGCGGAACAGATAGCCCAGCACAGGGATATCGCCCAGCAAGGGCACCTTGGAGACCTGCTCCTTGGTCTGTTCGTCCATCAAACCGCCCAGCACCACAGTTTCGCCGCTTTTGACCAGCACCGCGTTCTTGACGGTACGGGTATCGAAAGTGGGGCCAAGGTTGGCAGTACCGGTCGCCTGGGTCTGGGCGACGCTGGAGACCTCCTGCTCGATATTGAGCAGCACAGAATCCCCTTCGTTGATCTGCGGGGTCACCACCAGCTTGGTTCCCACCGTCTTGCGCTCGATGGTGTTGAACACCTGATCGCTGGTGGTGGAGCTTTGCGAACCGCTCTGGACCGGGACCTCCTGACCGACGTTGAAGGAGGCCTCCTTGTTGTCCATGGTGACGATACTCGGGGTGGAGAGAATATCGTTCTTGGTATTGGAGGCCAGCGCCGTGGCCAGCATGGCCCAGTCGCCGTGATAGAAACCGGCGGCCATGCCGTTGAACTCTTTCAGCAGACCGGCAGCGGTGTCGGTCTTGCCATTCTGGTAATCCTTGCCCGCCGCAATGGCGCTGCCGAGAGGCAGACCTGAGTTGGTGAACTGGGTGCCACCGCCGTTGGCATTGCCCCACTGGACGCCAAGGGTGAGGCCGTCGCCATCCTGCATCTCGACGATGATCGCCTCCACCAGCACTTGGGCGCGGCGGATATCGAGCTTGGCCACCACCTGCTCCAGTTCGGACATCACGTCCGGCTGGGCGGTGATGACCAGCGCATTGGTGGTCTCGTCAGCGGAGATGGCCAGCTTGCCACCGCCGATGCTGGCGCCACCTGTGGTTGCGCCGCCGCCCTTCTTGTCGGCCTCAATGCTGGAGCTGACCCCCTTGAGCACTTCGACCATATCTTTGGCCTTGCCATATTTGAGGTAGAAGACCCGGGTGTTGCCCTGGCTTTGCAGGTCGCGGTCGAGCTGGCGCACCATCTGGATGATGCGGGCGCGCGCTTTCGGCTCACCACTCACCACCACAGAGTTGGTGCGCTCGTCGGCCACCACCTTGGGGGAGAGCAGCAGGGAAGCGGTGCCCCCCTGGGGGTTGCCATCCTTGTTGAGGTTGGTCACCAGCCGCACCATTTCCCCCGCCGAGGCGAATTTGAGCTTGATGATGTCCACATCCTGATCGCCTGCGCGGTCGACCCGGTTCACCACCTCCACCAAGCGGTTGACCACGGCGGCGCGGCCGGTGATGAGCAGCACATTGGAGGGCTCGTAGTGCACCACGTTGCCACCGCCGGCGTTGTCGTTGAGCTGGCGCAGCAGCGGCGCCAGTTCACGGACCGAGACGTTGCGCACCGGAACGACCCGGGTCACCATCTCGTCGCCGGAGCCCGGGTTGCTGCCATCCACCACCGGAATGGCGGAGGTCTTGGCATCCCGCGAGCGCAGCACCTTGAGCACCCCGTTGTCCATCGGCACCACGGCAAAGCCGTAGACGTCGAGCACGCTCAGGAAGAACTGGTAGTACTGCTCCTCATTGAGCAGGTCGTAGCTGCGCACGTTGATCTTGCCGCGCACCGATGGCTCTATGATGATGGTTTTATTGAGGTTCTTGCCCACCGTATTGATGAATTCTTCAATGTCGGCGTTCTTGAAACTGGCAGAGTATTCGGTGGCCCATGCTGAGCCCGCCATCATCAGTGCCGCTGCGATAGTGGCCAGACGCCAGCTTTTCCCTTTAGTGGTCATTATTGGTACGACTCCAAATCATTATTCTGACAAGCGCACATAGATGTCGAACTGTTCGCCCTGTCGCTCGACGGTCACTGTCATTTCCGTTGCGCCAGCCATCTGCTGCATCGCCTGCATGGCTTGCATGTTGTCCCGTAAATCCAGCCCGTTGATGCTGATGGCCAGGTCATTGGCCTGCAGCCCGCTCTGGTTGAAAAACTCAGGATTGCTGCCCGGATTGAGGCGATAACCGGTCATGCGGCCATCCACCTGAACCGGTGAAATATTGAGGTAATCGGTGATCTTGCCCGGATCGGCCATCAGCTCGCTGCGCAGGGAGCCAAGGGGGGCGGCGTTGGTCTGCGGCAGCGGCTTGCCATACTCCTCGCCATCCAGCATCAGGGTCTCGTCGCGGCCATCCCGCTCGATGATCACCCGATCCGGATAGACCTGCCGGATCCGCGCCTGGGTGCCGTCAATCATGTCACCGACCCCGTAGGAGTTCTGGATGCCGGACATGGCGATGATGGCGATGGATTTGGCGGGATCCGAGCTGGCCAGCACCCCGTTGAGCTGGGCATTGAGCTGGGTACGCGGCGCATTGGCGGCCACGGCGGCTTTGGCTTGCGCCTTGGGGATCGCCTTGCCAAACAGCGCCAGTCGGCTTACCTCGCCCAGTTCAAGGCGCGGGTTGCTCTGGCCGCTGACCGCCATTGCGGAGGGTTGCCACGGTTGGCTGGTTTGCGGGTTTGCCAGGGTGAGCAGACGCCAGGTGAGGGCGGCGCTCTGCTGGGCCAGTATGATCAGCAGCGCCAGAAAGGCCACCTGGGTGACTCTGGTCATGGGAAGCCGCCGGCACTGGGCCAGCAGCATGGTCAAGATGTCATCCCTGAATCGTAGCGTCATATTAATCAACAAATTCCAGGCTCTGGGGCGGCTGCGTATTGTGTACGGCCGGTGGCTGTGACACAACGGGTCGGGGCGCGCCAAACCGTAAAAATGGATATTTCATCACACCGTAAACCTTTGAATGCTCACAAAAGTGGCACTCAGGTGAGGTGCATCCTGCTTGCCAGCGAACATCAGGGTACGGTGCGTACTCACCCTCGCCAATCCTGCAGCGCCTTGAGGGTCACGCTCTGTCCGGCGACCTGCAGCACTATGTATTGCTGGTCGATGGTGGCGAGCACGACTCCCGGGGCTATTTCGCTCCCTTCCCGGTATTCCCGGCCATTAAGCACCACGGCCCGCTTGGCGGGGTTGGAGGAGAATACATGAGAGCCATAGCTCAATTGCGGTACCTGCTGGCGCACCGACTGGGGCGCCGAGCCCAGCGCCATCAACTGGGCCGGTTGCACGTTGTTCTGGCCGGTGGCGTGTGGCGTCTCCTGCAATGGGGTTTCATTGAGGGCTTTCATCAGCTGCTCGGCCAGAGTCAGCGCGGGGGTATTCCCCTGACTGGTCCCTTCGTTTTTGGCTACTGCTCTGGGTTGGACCACCGGCTCCGGCAGGGGCGGGGGTAGCGGACGGGTCACCATCGCCTTGGGTTCGACCCGCACGAAGGGCGGGGTGATCACCTCTTTCACCTCCACCTTCTCCTCGATGGGGCGCAGGTGGATCAGATGCCAGCCATAGTTGGCGCTCGCCCCCAGCAGCAAGGCCAGGGGAGCCAGCAGCCAGCCGATGCGGCGTGGGCTGCGCTCCTCTTCCCGGGGCATGGGCAAGCCCATGGCCGGAATATGGGCGGAGAGTTGCGGTTGCTGCGCACGGCGCAGCGCCTTGAGCAGGGTAGACATCAGGAGGCCTCCTCCAGTCTGGGCATGGGTTCACCGGAGAGGGCGTTGAGACGCAGCAGGGTGTTGCTGCCCGCGATGCCATCAGGGGTGAGCCCCTGATCCCGCTGGAACTGCTGCAGCTTGTTCTTGAGCTCGCCATCGAAACGGCGCACCTTGCGCTCGGGTTGTTGCAGCGCACGGCTCAGGGCGTTGTCGAGCCACTGGATCTGGGTCTGACCGGCATTGCTGGCGATCAGGCTGACGCCCCCTTTCGGCATGCGCCAGAGCAGGGTGTAGCTGCCGCCCCAGTTGTCGCTGAGCCACTGGCGATCCACCTGCCAGCTCTGGTCACCGATCATCAGGCTGGCCTTGTTTGGCCCCAGATTGACCAGGGTCGCGTAGTAGAGGCCGCCAGTCTGGTCAGTGAGCGTGATCATGGCGGGATACTGCAGGGCGCGCAGCTCGTCGAGGCTTGCCTCTCCCTCCTGGCAGCGCAGACCGGCACGGGGTGCGTTGTCACAGGTTGCCTCGAACGGTTCCGGTTCATAACCCCAGACCCGATAGAGATTCTGCATGGCGCTGTCGGGGTCGATGGCCTGATTGATCGCCTCGGTCAGCTGCTCCTGCTGCTCGGCGGTCTCGTCGATGGTGACCGGCACCTCGACCTTGACCACAGGCCGTTCGGGGAATACGCCGAAAAATTGCCAACCCCACCAGCCTGCAGCTACCAGCAAGGCGCCAGCCAGTGTCACCATCAGACCGGAAAGCCAGCTCCCCTCATCACGGACGCCGCTCACCTCGAACGCTGCCTGGCTGATGTCGCCATGAACAATCTTGTAGCTGCCACGGGCGAAGGCGGCGAGCAGGGCGCGATCGCAGATGAGGTTGAGCAGGCGCGGAATGCCGCCGGAGAGCCGATGCAGCGTCTGGATCGCTCTGGGGGTAAAAATGGGCTGCACACAACCGGCTACTTGCAGCCGGAAGCGGACGTAGGCATCCACATCGGTGGCGGAGAGGGGCAGCAGGTGGTAGCGGGCGGTGATGCGCTGGGCCAGTTGGCGCAACAGGGGCTGGCGCAGCATCTGTTGCAGTTCGGGTTGGCCGATCAGCACGATTTGCAGCAGTTTTTTCTCGTCGGTTTCCAGGTTGGTGAGCAGACGCAACTGCTCCAACACCCCGGGCAACAGATGTTGGGCCTCGTCCACCAGTACCACGCTGCGCTTGCCTGCGGTCAGGTTGGCCAGCAGGTGGTCGCGGATCAGGTCGAACAGTTGCTTGATCCCGGCCTCGGCGGGGTAGGGGAGTTGAAACTCGTCGCAGATGGCTGCCAGCAGATCCCGTTCGGTCAGGGAGGGGTTGAGGATGTAGGCGATCTCGGTATCTGCTGGCAACTGCTGCAGCAGGCAACGGGAGACGGTGGTTTTGCCGGTGCCCACTTCGCCGGTCAGCAGCACAAAGCCGCCACCATCCTGCAATCCGTAGTTGAGGTGAGCAAGGGCTTCGCCGTGGCGCTCACTCATATAGAGGTACTTGGGATTGGGCGAGATGGAGAAAGGCGGTTCCGATAGGCCGAAGAACTGTGTGTACATGAGGGGATTCTTTTGTAGCCGGCGACAGATAAGAAATGTCTCCGGATGATAGCAAACCTCGAATTCATTGGAAGCCATCATTGGCAAAGGATGACAAATTGCAGCCTTTTCCTGTCATCTTGTGATCCAGATATCGCCCCGTTGCACCATGGTACTCAAAAATTGCAACCAATCTGAAAAATAAGTTTTTCATCAATGGCTTGTCGGTATGCGTTGTCACAGTAGTCCGGTGTTTTCGGATCAATAGTCATGGTCTGGCCACTATTTATGCCCGTTTTCTCCTCTCGTAAGGGTGAACCGAGAGAGGGGCTAGCGGCGAAACAGCGCCAAACCCCAATCAGAGTACAGGGCGCGGGCCACTCTCCCCGCGCACTCTGTTACTGTCGTTGTAGCAGCAGGCTACCGATGGAGTAGCCTGCGCCAAAGGAGCACAGTACGCAGCGGGCTCCCGCAGGAAGGTCGCGATTGTACAGATGAAACGCGATGATGGAACCCGCCGAGCTGGTATTACCATAGCTATCAAGAATGACCGGCGCCTCCTGCTGGCTGGCATCGTGGCCCAGCAGCTTGCGGCCGATGAACTGGTTCATGGTGAGGTTGGCCTGATGGAGCCAGAGCCGGTTCAGGCTCTCGGCGGGCCAGCCCTGCTCATCGAGCTGGTTGGCTATCTGCTCGCACACCAGCGGCAACACCTCCTTGAACACCTTGCGCCCCTGCTGGCGGAACAGCTTGTCGTCGCCGTAGCGGGTGCGCGGGCTCAGCCGGTTCAGAAAGCCGAAGTTGTTGCGGATGTTGTTGGAGTATTGGGTCACCAGCTTGCTGGCTACCAGTTGCCACGGATTGGCCACCTTGCAATCGGCCTCCCGCTCCAGCAGCACCGCGGTGCAGGCATCGCCGAAGATAAAGTGACTGTCTCTGTCCCGGAAATTGAGGTGTCCCGAGCAGATCTCCGGATTGACCACCAACGCCACGTTGGCAGTGCCTGCCGCCAGCATGTCGGCGGCTGTCTTGATGCCGAAGGTGGCGGACGAGCAGGCCACGTTCATATCAAAGGCCATGCCGCTCGCCCCCAGATAGTGCTGCAGCTCGATGGCCAGCGCCGGGTAGGGGCGCGGCATGTTGGAGGCGGCGACGATGACCAGATCGATCTCGCCGGGCTCGCGGCCGGCGGCGATCAGTGCCTGCTCGGCGGCGGCCACCGCCATCTCCACCATGATGGAGGGCATCTCATCGGGCCGTTCCGCCAGCAGCGGCTGCATGATGTCGGGGTTGAGCACTCCCTCTCGGCTTACCAGATAACGGCTCTTGATGCCGGACGCCTTCTCGATGAACTCGCAGCTGGAGTGCTGCTTGGCGGGGAGCTGGCCGGCGTCGATGGCGGAGGCGTTCTCCTCGTTGTAGAGATCCACATACTGGTTGAAGGCGGCCACCAGCTCTTCATTGCTGACGGCAAAGGGTGGGGTATAGAGGCCTGAGCCACTGATCACGATAGAGGTCATCTTTGCTCCTCGCCGGGTGCGTTCCCGGCTTGTCGGTTTATAGGGTAGAGAGGGTTACAGCTGGTCGATCGCTGCAGCGAGACCCGCCAGGGTCAGCGGATGCATCCGTCCGCCAACCACGTCATTCATCAGTTTGATGGAGGGATGCCAGAGCCACTCCCGCCGCGGGGTGGGATTGATCCACACCAGTTTGGGGAAGTGCTGCTGCAAGCGGGTAAGCCATACCTGACCCGACTCCTCGTTCCACTGCTCGACGCTGCCGCCGGGCCAGGTGATCTCGTAGGGGCCCATGGTGGCATCCCCCACCAGGATCACCCGGTAGTCGCTGCCATAGGTGCGCAGCAGGCGCAGGGTATCGAAGCGCTCCTCAAAGCGGCGCTCGTTATCCTTCCAGACGAAGTCGTAGAGGCAGTTGTGAAAATAGAAGTACTCCAGATGCTTGAACTCGTGGCGCAGAGCCGAGAAGAGGCGCTGTACCTCGGCCACATGGGCATCCATGGAGCCTCCGACATCGAAGAAAACCAACAGCTTCACCCCGTTGTGGCGTTCGGGCCGCAGCTTCACATCGAGCCAGCCCTGGCGGGCCGAACTTTTTATGGTGTCGTCGAGATCCAGCTCATCGGGATTGCCTTTGCGTACCCAGCGTCTGAGCTTGCGCAGCGCGAGCTGGATGGCGCGCTGGCCAAGCGGTGAGTCGTCGCTGAAGTTGCGATAATGACGGGCCTCCCACACCTTGGCCGCCTTGCCATGCTGCCCCTCTCCACCCATGCGCACCCCCTCGGGGTGAAAACCGCCATGGCCAAACGGGCTGCTGCCGCCAGTCCCTACCCACTTGTTGCCACCGGCGTGGCGCTCTTTCTGCTCGCGTAACCGTTGGTTGAGGGTCTCCAGCAGCTTGTCGAGTCCGCCGAGGGATTTGAGCAACGCCTGCTCCTCTGGGCTCAGCAGCCGTTCGAACTCCTTGCGCAGCCACTCCTCGGGCAGGCTTTCCGGCAGCAGGGGGATGGCGTCCAGCCCCTCGTAGTATTCGGCGAAGGCGCGATCGAAGCGATCGTAGTGGGCCTCGTCTTTTACCAGCAGGCAGCGGGAGAGTTGGTAGAACTCGTCCATATCGGCAGCGACCAGCCGGGCTGCCAGCGCGGCGTGCAAGTCCAGCAGCTCACGCAGGCTGCAGGGGAGCTTGTGGCGGCGCAGGTGGGTAAAAAAGTCGATCAGCATGGGTCAGCTGCCGCGCCGGGCCAGAAAGGCGAGCTTCTCGAAGAGATGCAAATCCTGCTCGGTCTTGAGCAGGGCGCCATATAGCGCGGGCACCAGCTTGCCGGGCTCGCGGGCGCGCATCGCCTCGGGGGCGATATCGTCGGCCAAGAGCAGGCAGATCCAGTCCAGTAGTTCCGAGGTGGAGGGCTTCTTGCGCAGCCCCTCTACTTCGCGCAGTTCGAAGAAGAGCTCCATTGCCTCGCCAAGCAGGCTCTCCTTGAGGTCGGGGTAGTGGAGTTTGACGATGGCCTGCATCTCGGCCTTGTCGGGGAAGCGGATGTAGTGGAAGAAACAGCGGCGCAGGAAGGCATCCGGCAGCTCTTTTTCGTTGTTGGAGGTGATGATGACCACCGGCCGCTGGCGCGCCTTGACTCGCTCGCCGGTCTCGTAGACGTCGAACTCCATCCGATCCAGCTCCAGCAGCAGATCGTTGGGGAATTCGATGTCGGCTTTGTCTATCTCGTCGATCAGCAGCACAGGTCGCTGCTCGGCGCTGAAGGCCTGCCACAACTTTCCTTGACGAATGTAGTGACTGATATCGGCCACTCTGGGGTCGCCGAGCTGGGAGTCCCGCAGCCGGGCCACCGCATCATATTCGTAGAGTCCCTGTTGGGCCTTGGTGGTGGACTTGATATGCCAGGCAATGAGATCGGTGCCGAGATGGTCGGCGACCGCTTCCGCCAGCACCGTCTTGCCGGTGCCCGGCTCCCCTTTGATCAGCAGCGGTTTTTCGAGGGTGATGGCGGCATTGACCGCCATCTTCAATGCATCGGAGGCGAGATACTGGCTGCTTCCTGAAAATCCCATAACGTCGGTTCCTTTGACGATTGGCGCCTGGAGTCAGGGGCCAGAGAGAATAAGCTCTATATGTTGTAATACCATATGGTTATAACGAATAGTCACTTCTCATTCAGAAACCACAGGGTAATCTTGTTTCATCGTCGTAACAAACACAGGGATAGCGCCATGAGCAAAATTTTTGAGGACAACAGCCAGACTATCGGTCACACCCCGCTGGTTCGTCTCAACCGTGTTACCAAAGGTCGCGTGCTGGCCAAGATCGAGAGCCGCAACCCCAGCTTCAGCGTCAAGTGCCGGATCGGTGCCAACCTGATCTGGGATGCCGAGAAGCGCGGCATCCTGACCAAGGGTAAGGAGATCATCGAGCCCACCAGCGGCAACACGGGTATTGCTCTGGCCTTTGTCGCGGCAGCTCGCGGCTATCCTATCACCCTGACCATGCCGGCTACCATGAGCCTGGAGCGCCGCAAGTTGCTCAAGGCGCTCGGTGCCAATCTGGTGCTGACCGAAGGGCCGCTTGGCATGAAGGGGGCCATTGCCAAGGCCAACGAGATCCTCGAATCCGAGCCGGGCAAGTATGTGTTGCTGCAACAGTTTGAAAACCCGGCCAACCCGGAGATCCACGAAAAGACTACCGGCCCCGAGATTTGGGATGCCACTGACGGCGAGGTAGATGTGTTCGTGGCCGGGGTCGGTACCGGCGGCACCATTACCGGTGTCTCCCGCTATCTGAAGCAGACGAAAGGCAAGGCGGTGGTCTCTGTTGCGGTCGAACCGGCGGAGTCGCCGGTCATCAGCCAGAAGCTGGCCGGGGAAGAGATCAAACCGGGCCCCCACAAGATCCAGGGGATCGGCGCCGGCTTTATCCCGGGCAACCTGGACCTCTCCCTCATCGACCGGGTGGAGAAGGTGACCAGCGATGAAGCCATCGAGATGGCCCGTCGTCTGATGGAGGAGGAGGGGATCCTGGCCGGTATCAGCTCCGGTGCTGCGGTGGTGGCAGCCAGCCGTCTTGCCGAGCTGCCGGAATTTGCGGGCAAAACCATTGTGGTCATCCTGCCGAGTGCGGCGGAGCGTTACCTCTCCAGCGCCCTGTTTGCCGGGGTGTTCAGCGAGCAGGAACTGCAGCAGTAACTGATCGGAATCTTTCAAAACAGCGGCGCTCCCAAGAGCGCCGCTTCTTTATGGGCTAGACTCAACCCCTGATAGTGTCACTTGATCCTTATTTTTTGGGGTAAAATAACAAGCTTGGGAGTGAGAAAAAAAGCAGACATTCCGCTCTAAATCTCATATCCTGTGCGGCGTCACGCGGTGTTTGCTGGCTGGGTATCACAAAGTAACAAAGTGTTATTTTTCGTTATAAAATAATTTCAGGCCAGTCCTGATGCGGCTTGTAGCCCAATAACTGAAAATTGCCAACCAGCGCGCCGATTACTGCACAGAAACTTGACCTGGATTAAACCATTGCGGGTCTGCTTTCGTTACTTTACAACATATCCATACTGACACGGTGGGTCAGGTTGCTTCAAAAACGACCAATCCACCAAAAAATATCAATAATATGGGGTGAAACCATGTACGAGAAGTCTGTTGTTATTACTGCTGAAAACGGCCTGCACACCCGTCCGGCAGCTCAGTTCGTGAAAGAAGCCAAAGAATTCCAAAGCGAGATCACTGTGGTCTCCGGTGGCAAGTCCGCCAGCGCCAAGAGCCTGTTCAAGCTGCAGACCCTGGGCCTGACCAAGGGTACCAACGTAACTATCCAGGCTGATGGCCCGGATGCTCAGCAAGCTGTTGAGAAGCTGGTTGCCCTGATGGACGAGCTGGAGTAATCCAGCTTTAGATTCCTCCCCCACAGTCGTTTTAATAGGAAGGATTATGATATCTGGCATTCTTGCGTCCCCCGGTATCGCATTCGGTAAGGCGCTTCTTCTTAAAGAAGATGAAATCGTTATCAATCAGGGCAAAATCTCTGCTGACCAGATTGATGCCGAGATCAACCGTTTCCTCGAAGCTCGTACCAAGTCAGCTACCCAGCTGGAAGCCATCAAAGAGATGGCCGGTCGCACCTTCGGTGAGGAAAAAGAGGCCATCTTCGAAGGCCACATCATGCTGCTCGAAGATGAGGAGCTGGAAGGGGATATCAAATCCTTCATCAAAGAGAACAAGGCTTCCGCTGACAAAGCCATCTATGAGGTGATCGAACAGTACGCCAAGATGATGGCCGAGCTGGATGACCCTTATCTGCGCGAACGCGCTACCGACTTCCGTGACATCGGTACCCGTCTGGTCAAGAACGTACTGGGCATCGCCGTTGTCAACCTGAGCACCATCGACGAAGAGGTGATCCTGGTCGCCAAAGACCTGACCCCGTCTGAAACCGCTCAAATCAACCTGAAATATGTGCTGGGTTTCGTCACCGACATCGGTGGCCGTACCTCTCACACCTCCATCATGGCCCGCTCCCTGGAGCTGCCGGCCGTGGTAGGCACCAACGACATCACCGAGCGCGTCAAGAACGGTGACATGCTGGTGCTGGATGCGATCAACAACCAGATCATCATCAATCCGACCGCTGAACAACTGACCGAAGCCAAGAAGTTCCAGGCTCAGTTCCAGGCCGAGAAAGATGAGCTGGCCAAGCTGAAAGATCTGCCTGCCATCACGCTGGATGGTCACCAGGTCGAAGTGTGCGCCAACATCGGTACCGTCAAGGATACCGAAGGTGCCATCCGTAATGGCGCCGAAGGCGTGGGTCTGTACCGTACCGAGTTCCTGTTCATGGACCGTGACGCGCTGCCGACCGAAGACGAGCAGTTCAAAGCCTACAAAGAAGTGGCCGAAGCGATGCCGGATCAGCCGATCATCGTGCGTACCATGGACATTGGCGGCGACAAAGAGCTGCCGTACATGAATTTCCCGAAAGAGATGAACCCCTTCCTGGGCTGGCGTGCCGTGCGTATTTTCTTCGACCGCGAAGACATCATGCACGCTCAGCTGCGGGCCATTCTGCGTGCGTCTGCCTTCGGCAAACTGCGCATCATGTTCCCGATGATCATCTCTGTCGAAGAGTTCCGTAGCCTGAAAGCTACCGTGGAGACGCTGAAAGCCGAACTGCGTGCTGAAGGCAAAGCCTTTGATGAATCCGTCGAAGTGGGTATCATGATCGAGACCCCGGCCGCTGCCGTGATGGCTCATCATCTGGCCAAGGAAGTGGATTTCTTCAGTATCGGTACCAACGACCTGACCCAGTACACCCTGGCTGTCGATCGCGGTAACGAGATGATCTCCGCTATGTACAACCCGCTGTCACCCTCCGTCCTGACCCTGATCAAGATGGTTATCGATGCTTCCCACGCCGAAGGCAAGTGGACCGGTATGTGTGGTGAATTGGCTGGTGACGAGCGCGCCACCCTGCTGCTGCTGGGTATGGGTCTGGATGAGTTCTCCATGAGCGCCATCTCTGTACCGCGTATCAAGAAGCTTATCCGCAACACCAGCTTCGAAGATGTGAAGGCAATGGCTGACCAGGCATTGAGCTTTGCCACCGCTGCTGAAATCGAAGCGTGCGTAGATAACTTTATCAAGCAGAAGGCAGTCTGCTAAGATCGGCTGCAAACAGCGACAAATCATCTTTAGGAGCTTTTACTATGGGTCTGTTCGACAAACTGAAGAAACTGGTGTCCGACGATAGCGCTGATACCGGCGGCATCGAAATCTTTGCTCCGCTGTCTGGCGAAATCGTGCCGATCGAAGATGTGCCTGACGTTGTCTTCGCCGAGAAGATCGTGGGTGACGGCATCGCCATCAAGCCGGCTGGCAACAAGATGGTTGCTCCGTGCGACGGCACCATCGGCAAAATCTTCGAGACCAACCATGCGTTCTCTCTGGAGTCCGACTCTGGTATCGAGCTGTTCGTTCACTTCGGTATCGACACCGTTGAACTGAAAGGCGAAGGCTTCAAGCGTATCGCTCAGGAAGGCCAGCAGGTCAAGCGCGGTGACACCATCATCGAATTCGATCTGGCCGTTCTGGAAGCAAAAGCCAAATCTACCCTGACTCCGGTGGTCATCTCCAACATGGACGAGATCAAAGAGCTGGTGAAGATGACTGGTGCCGTGACTGTGGGCGAGACTCCGGTTATCCGCATCAAGAAGTAATGGTCGGCTGGCCTATGCCAGTGGCCGCAGTAAAAAACCGAAGCCTGGTGCTTCGGTTTTTTTATGGTTGCGTGCGAGCTTCCCTTTCTGGCTATCAGGCTATTGTGCCGAGATGACCACCCGGTTACGTCCCTGCTCCTTCGCCTGATAAAGGGCCCGGTCTGCCATCATCAGCAGATAGTCGATGCTCTCCTGACCCTTCATGCCGGCACACCCCAGACTGATGGTTAGCGCGATCTGTTCTCCTTGCCATGGCAAGCGGGTGGTACTGACATGCTGGCGCAGTTGCTCGGCACGTTGTGCCGCCTGCTCAATGCTGCAGTCTGGCAGGATCAACAGAAACTCCTCTCCACCCCAACGGGCCAGGCTTTCCCCGGGCAACAACTGGCCCGCCATGGCATGGGCGACGGCGCAGAGTGCGGCATCGCCCGCAGGATGGCCGTAGCGGTCGTTGACCTGCTTGAAATGGTCGATATCTCCCAACACCACCGAGAGGGGCTGGCCCTGCAACCAGAGAGCCTGCAGCTGTTGCTGGGCGCCACGCCGGTTGGTCAGTTCGGTGAGGGGATCGGTGCAGGAGAGGCGGCTCACCTCTTCTACCATGCATTGCAGGTCGTGGATATCGCGAAAGGTGACGATATGGCTATCCGGGATGGCATCTGCCCCCAGCTGGGCGGTGACGATAAACCAGCGAGAGTGGCCACTCTTGCATCGGATCAGCGCCGGCATCTCGGCGACCTCCAGTCCATGGTGCAGGCTCTGCTCTATCTGGTTATGCCAGGCCTGAATTACCGAGTTGCGATAGCTCTCATCGGGATAGGCGAGGTGAAACCAGCTCTCCATGTCCGGCAGATCCTGCAGCTCATAGCCCAGCTGTTCGCGAAAGGCCCTGTTGAGGAAGAGATGGCGACGCAGGGGGATCCGGTCGGGTGACATATGACCCTGGCTGGCTGTCGACTCGGACACCAGGATTGGGAGCGGGATCACATCAAAGGAGCGAAACAGAATGTGCTCTAGTTGTTGGTCATCCATGGGCGAAAACGCGGCTCCCTGCTCTCCCGTTCGTCAGCCTACATTAGGTGAGAGACCGCAGCGGGTAAACTCATTTATCACTCTCCGGCGGTTGCCTGAGTGGACGGTCGTGGCAACGGGAACATAAAAAAGCCGCTCACCTGGGTGAGCGGCTGTTGTCATCAGATCAGTGCAGTTCGCTATCAGGCTGGCTGCTTGCCATCTTCCGCGGGAGGTGGCAGAGCGGCGGAGTTGGACTCCACCTTCTGCTCTTCGCCCTGCATGTTCTTGATGTAGACATCCATCTGGTTGAAGGCGATCTCGATGCCGTTCTCGCGGAACAGCTGGTCGATCTTGCGGTTCAACTCGTCTACCGCCGGGTTGCGATCACCCAGTTCGCTCACGAAGAAGCGCAGCTCGTGATCCAGCGTGCTGGCGCCAAAGGTGAGGAAGTAGACGATGGGGGCTGGGTCTTTCAGCACGCGGCTGTTTTCGTCGGCCGCCTGCTTGAGCAGGGTGCGGGTCAGCTCGAGATCCGAGCCATACGCCACGCCCACCCGTACGATCACCCGGGTGACGGTGTCACTCAGCGACCAGTTGATGAGCCGTTCGGTCATCAGCTGCTGGTTGGGGATGATCACCTCTTTGCGGTCGAAGTCGGTCAGGGTGGTGGCGCGAATGCGGATCCGCGAGACGGTACCGGAGAAGGAGCCGATGGTGACGGTGTCACCGATCCGCACCGGACGCTCGAACAGGATGATGATGCCGGAGACGAAGTTGGAAAGAATTTCCTTCATGCCGAAACCGATACCGACTGACAGACCACCCGCTACCCACTGCAGCTTGTCCCACTGTACGCCCATCATGGAGAGAGCGGTGAGGGAGCCAAAGCCGATCAGCACGTAGTTGAGCATGGTGGTGATGGCGTAGGCGGTCCCCTGAGCCAGGTTGAGCTTGGAGAGCACCAGCACCTCCAGCAAGCCCGGCAGGTTGCGCGCCAGTGACCAGGCACCGCCGAGCAGCAGGAAGCCGATCAGCACGTCACTCAGGCTGATGGGGAACAGCACGGCGTTGGCGCCGGTGCCTTCACTGCGGTGCCACAGCACCATGCTGTCGAGGTAGGAGAAGACCGCGACCAGATCGGACCAGAGCCAGTAGAAGGCGACACCGAAGATCAGCATCAGCACGGTACGGGTCAGACGCAGGGATTGCTGGCTGACATCCTCCAGGTCCATGGGCTGCTCTTCGATGGACTCGCCACCTTCCGCATCTTCCGAAGATTTGTGCTCACGCTTGGCCACCGCTCGGCGGTAGGCCAGACGACGGGCAGCCAGCTCCAGACCACGCAGGGCGGTGCGGTAGACCAGGCTCCAGATGATGATGAGGTAGAAGGATTCGATCAGGCGACCGGTCAGCTTCAGCGCGGTGTAGTAGTAACCGAGCACTGCCAGCACGATCAGCGCCACCGGCGCCAGCGCCAGGGCGATGGCGATCAGCGACTTCTGCATGCTCGCCTCGCCCTTGATGCGGGCGCGGGAGATGGGGAACACCAGATAGGCGGCCAGCCCCAGCAGGGTCAGGGTCATGGCCTGACCGATCACGTCGTTGCCCAAGGTGGAGGGTTCAACCACCGCCTTGGTTGCGAGCATGATGAGCGGCAGCAGTGGCAACCAGATGTAGCGCATGCTGTTGCGCTTGGCCTGCAGCTCCGCTTTCGGGATCCGGAAGTGGGTTTCGGCGATGCCGCCCGGGCGCATCACCGCCAGATAGACGCTGAACACCAGATAACCGAGGGCGAGGTTCAGGGTGATCTGGAACATCAGCTTGGGACTGAGCAGACCGCAGTAGGTGAGCAGCAGACCGCCAGCCAGAATGAACATGCTGCCCGGCAGGCGTTGCAGCACGGTATAGAGCAGGGCGCGCGGGGTGTGCCACTGGCTGTCTTGACGGAAACGGCCAAGGTCCTTGGTGATCTTCTTCTCGCGCTCAACCAGCGCCGGACGTTTCCAGACCAGCAGGCCGCCGATCAGCAGCAGCGGGAAGGCGAGCAGGGAGATCCCCAGCAGCTCTTCGCGCCAGCGTTTCCAGTCCGGTTTCAATACCCAGTCGGAGGCCTGTTTGTAGGCCTGGGCGGGCCAGCTGATAAACCACTTGCTGTCGATGGGCTTGTTGCTGCTTACCCAGAAGATGTGTTGCTGCAGGGTAAATTCGATAGAGGCATAGACCCGCGCCAGCTGCTGCTGGGTCAGCTGCAGGCTGATGGCGTTGGTGAGCTGGCTGTCGAGTTGGCGGTTGAGCTGATCGAGCAGATTGATGCGGGTGTCGAGCAGCTTGGCAAGGCTCTCCTTGTCCTCTTCGCTCACCGGATCCTTGCTGCCGGCGATCAGATTGTCCAGATAGAGGTTCTTCTGGAACAGTTGGTCACGCTGCTGGCTCAGCTCGAACTGGGCCAGATGCAGATCGGCGATCTGCTCTTCCAGGTTTTTGACGGCGATGGTGGGTGCCGCTTCCAGCTGCTGGTAGAGCTGATAGAGGATGCGTGATAGCAGCAGATTGCCCTTGAGCATCTGCACCTGTTCATTGAGGTTGCGCTCGGTCTGGATGCCGCGCTCCAGCCAGCTCTTGGCTTGCAGGTTTTTCTGTACCAGCGAGTTGAGGCTGGTGGTGGCACCGATCAGCTGCTGGCTGAGCTGGTGGTTGAGCTCCTGCTCTTTTTGCACCAGCGGGCTGTCTTCGGTCGCCACCAGTTCACCGGTCTGCTCGGCGGTTTTTTCGGTGTCGCCGAGGCGCTTGGCGCTGCTCTGATCCTGCAACAGCTGCAGTTTCTGCTCTTCGCTGGCGAGACGGGCACTCTGGTAGTCGCGCTGCTTGATCGCCAGATCTTGCATGCTGGTACGGTTATCCAGCTCCTTTTGCAGGTGGGCCAGTTGCAGGTCGAGCAGGGCCAGCTCGGCACCGAGCTTCATCTTCTCGGCGCTGGAGACGCTTTCACCGGCGTTGAGGCGGGTACGGATCTCCTGACTGCGCTGGTAGGCGCGGCTCATGCTGGCCTGGGCGCGCTCCGGCAGGGTCTGCAAGCTGGTGAGCTGGCTGCCGATGGCGCCGAGGGCCTCCTGGGCCGCCTGCATGTTGGCCAGCACTTCCGGCTGACGGCTGTCGAGCTCTGCCAGACTCATGCTGGCGTATTCGCTCTTGATCTGCTCGGCACTCTTGCCCTTGGTCAGGGCATCGAGCTTGGCACTGATCTCTCTGAGTTCGGTGGGCAGGTTGCGGATCCGCTGGGCCTGGGTCTTGGCCTTCGCCTCTTCCTTGTCGATGCTGTCGAGCAGACCGAGGGTTTCGGTCAGCAACTTCTGATCCGCTTGCTGACTGACGGTCAGGGTCTCTGATTTACCCAGACCATCCAGCGCTCGCTGAACTGCGTTGCGAGAGGGGACATCTTGCGCCATGGCTTGCGGCACGCAGAGGCTGGCAAGGAGACAGAGCAGCGGCAACAGGGTGGCCGAGACTCTTTTAAAACGTATTGAGGGCATATAACTTCCGGGTTATTACGCGATATTCGGGAGATTTCCCGCATAGATTAAATTCGCGTGGATTCTAACACCGGGCTTGTCAGGTAAGCAGGGGGGAGGGACAAAAAAAAACGGCGCCCGCAGGCGCCGTTTTCAACTCGTTCAGCTCTGATTAAAGAACGTGAACAGAAGCGGTGTTGGTGGTGCCGCTCGGTACCAGAGCACCGGAGACCATCACAACCACATCACCTTTCAGACCCATGCCGATTTCCAGCGCGGCTTCTTTACCGATGCGATAGAAATCGTCGGTAGAGGCGATGCTGTCAACCACGTGAGCAACTACACCCTTGGTCAGAACCAGTTGGGCAGCAGTTTTCTTGTTGGTGGTGATAGCCAGGATCCAGGCTTTCGGGAAGTACTTGCGAATGGCCTTGGCAGATTTGCCGCCTTCGGTAGCGACCACGATCAGCGGGGCGTCCAGCTTCTCGGAGGTCTCTACGGCGCCTTTACATACGGCTTCGGTGATGCGCAGCTTGTTGCTGTCGTTGGCAGCAGACAGGTTGGACGGCATCACGGCATCGGTACGCTCGCAGATGGTGGCCATGATGGTCACGGCTTCCAGCGGGTACTTACCCTTGGCGGATTCACCGGACAGCATGACTGCGTCGGTACCGTCCAGGATGGCGTTGGCCACGTCACCAGCTTCGGCGCGGGTCGGACGCGGGTTCTTGATCATGGAGTCCAGCATCTGGGTGGCAGTGATAACCACTTTGCGGGCTTTGTTGCACTTGGCGATGATCATCTTCTGGGCGAAGATAACTTCTTCAACCGGGATCTCTACACCCATGTCGCCACGAGCAACCATGATACCGTCGGAAACAGCCAGGATCTCGTCGAAGTTGTCCAGACCTTCCTGGTTTTCGATCTTGGAGATGATCTGGATGTTCTCGCCACCGTGGGCTTTCAGGTGCTCACGGATTTCCAGAACGTCTTCTTTCTTGCGGATGAAAGAAGCAGCAACGAAATCAACACCTTGCTCGCAACCGAAGATCAGGTCGCGCTTGTCTTTCTCGGCCAGGGCCGGCAGCTTGATGGAGACGCCCGGCAGGTTAACGCCTTTGTTCTCGCCCAGGTCACCGTTGTTCAGCACTTTACAGATAACTTCGCGCTCGGTGATTTCGATAACGTCCAGACCGATCAGGCCGTCATCAACCAGGATGCGGTTGCCGACGCGCAGATCGTTGGCGAAACCTGCATAGGTCACGGCCACTTTGTCTTTGTTGCCAACCACGGTCTGGTCGGTGGTGAAGGTGAAAGTCTGGCCAGCGACCAGCGCGACGTCGTTGCCGCCTTCCAGCTTCATGGTACGGATTTCCGGACCCTTGGTGTCCAGCAGGATAGCTGCGTGCTTGCCGGTCTCGGCCATTACAGCGCGCAGGTTGCTGATGCGGCTGCCGTGCTCGGCGTAGTCACCGTGGGAGAAGTTCAGGCGCATGACGTTCATGCCGGCGTCCAGCATTTTGGCCAGCATTTCTTTGGATTCGGTCTTCGGACCGATGGTGCAGACAATTTTGGTCTTTTTCATGTCAATCTTCATGGTTAAGGAATTTCCGCCGAGCAATATACACCAGTTTTTGGAATCTTTTTATGATCCAGAAACAACGTTTTGACCAGATAACGTTTTCTTTTCAGGGATAACGTTTTCCTGTGAGTCACATTTTAGAGCATACGGCCACAGGTTCGGGCTGAAGGGATACAAATGTTGCCATCTGTGGTTGTTTGGCCGGGTTGAGGTTCAGATGTTGTAAAATGACCACCCGTCCGCTGTCACCGTCTTGTCACCGGCTTGCGCAAAAATGTTAGTTCATTGGCGCACGGGTGAAGGAGGCCGAGATGAAAAACAGCCATGAAACCGGATGGGCTCTGCTCTTGCTGGGCGCCGCCCTGCTGCTGGTTCAGACACTGCCAGCCCGCTACTGGCCTGATAATGCGCGACTGCTGGCGATCTTCTCCCATCCGGTGAAAGGGGAGGTGGCCGCCGAGGGATTGGCGTGGCGAGAGTGGCAGGATCACAGTGCAGCGACCCGGATGGCGCTTCGCGCAGTCCGACTGCAGCCGGAAGCGTCGCAGCCTTGATATCTATTGCTGCTTACCGGTCGTGAAAGCGTGAAATTATCAACCATTGGTTGATAGTTCTTATCTATCTTGCTGGATTGTCCACCTTTCATGGCGGGAGGATAATCGATTCCAACAGCGATATCCCCTCCGGTATCGCCCCCTGATACTTTGTTGGAGTCTGCTTTATGTCCCTCGCCCCTGTCTGGTTTATCTCCCACGGCGCACCGGATCTGGTGCTGCGTGAGCAACCCGCCACCCGCTTTCTGCGAACCCTGCGTCTGGGTGAGCTCAAGGGGCTGGTGGTCATCTCCGCCCACTGGTTCAGCCGCGAGCTACAGATCAACGTCGAGCCCAAACCGGCCTTGATGTACGACTTCTATGGCTTCCCCGAGCCCCTCTACCGGATGCGCTGGCCTGCCAGCAGCCCCGAGTGGCTGCAACAAGGGGTGAGCGACCAGCTGGCACTGGCCGGACTGACCGCCACCCCGGTGCGGCGCGAGCTGGATCACGGGGTCTGGTCGCCGCTCTCCCTGATCGACCCAAACAGCGAGATCCCGCTGGTGCAGATCTCCATTCCCGCCAGCTTCACCCCGGCCCAGTTGTGGCAGTTGGGAGAGGTGTTGGGGGCGTTGCGCAGTCAGGGGATTGGCATCCTCGCCTCAGGCGCCATCACCCACAACCTGCGGGCGCTGGCACCGGAAGGCTCGCCGGTGCCGGAGTGGGCCAGCCAGTTTGTCGACTGGCTGGAGCAGAAGATGGCCGACGAGGATCGGCTGGCGCTGCTCGACTATCGCCAGCAGGCTCCCGGTGCGGTGGAGTCCCATCCCCACGACGACCACCTGCGCCCGCTCTTTGTGGCGTTGGGGGCGGCCGACGGTGTGGCGCCCACCCGGCTGCACGAAAGCTGGGATGGCGGCAGCCTCTATATGGGCGCCTACCGCTTCGGCTGATAGCCTCTCAACAAGACCCCGCCAATTGGCGGGGTCTTGTTATTTACGGCGTGGTGGACCGATGGTAGTGGTGATTGAGCCGAAGGCTCTCAGGGAACCACTACCCGGCTCTCGCCGCCGCCGAGGGCTTCGACTCTGATCTGCACGCCAATCCGCTCTACAAGCGTCTGAACGTGGGAGATGACCCCGATCTGGCGACCGGCGGCCTGCAGGGAGTCGAGGCTGGCGAGCGCCAGATCCAGACTGTCTGGATCGAGCGTGCCAAACCCTTCGTCAATAAACAGCGACTCGACCTGGGTCTGCCGTGACGAGAGGCTGGAGAGGGCCAGCGCCAGCGCCAGCGATACCAGGAAACTCTCGCCACCGGAGAGGGAGTCCACCGAACGCACCTCGTCCCCCATGTCGAGATCCACCACTTGTAGCGCCAGATCGGTACCGGGTACCCGCTCCAGCCGGTAGCGCGGCGAGAGCTCGGCGAGCTGGGCGTTGGCCTCCAGCAGCAGGCGCTCGAGGGTGAGGCTCTGTGCGAAGGTGCGGAACTTGGCGCCGTTGGCTTGCCCGATCAGATCGCACAACTGCTGCCAGTGGTCGGCCACTGCCTGCTGGGCGGCCAGCTCCTGTTGCAGGCTGCCTGCTTTGAGAGCGGCGGCTTCGGCCTGTGCCAGCTTGCTCTTGCACTCGAACAGCTGCTCTTCAAGGGCGCGGCAGCGGGCATCGAGTGCCGCCAGTTGATCGCTCAGCTCTGCATCCGGCAGGGCGGCCAGCTCGGGGTGATGTTCCCGATAGCGATCCCGCTTGCTCTCCTCCAGCGCCAGCGCCCGTTGCCGCTCGGCAAGGCGGGTGCGCGCCTCGCCAAGGGCATCTTCCAACCCTTGCAGGGCAGAGCGGCGAGCCTTGAGTTCATCGGGGCTGATGGCGAGCAGGCGGCGAAGGTCGTACTCGGCAATGCCAAGGGTGCTGGCGTGGGCGGCCCAGCGGCCTAGCACCTCCCGCTTGCGGCGGCTGCTGGTCTGCTTTTCCTGCTCCACATGGGTGAGGCGGGTTTTGAGTTCAGTCTGCCGCTCCCGCAGAGCACGGCCGCCGCTTTGCATCAGCTCCAGTTCGCTGGCGAGTTGTTGCAGACGCTGTTGCCAGCGGCTCTCGACCAGCGGGATCTCCTCGCCACCGAGACAACCGCTGCGGCTGGTGAGCAGCCCCTGCCGTTGCTGTTCGTGCTCCTTGTAGTCCCGCTCGAGTTTGTGCAGCAGCTCGCGCTGGGTCTGCAGGCGTGCCTCCTGCGCACTCAGGGCGGGGGTGAGGCTGGCGATCTCGCTGGCCAGACGCTCCCACTCGCTCTGGCCGTGCAGCCAGGCTTCGCAGGCTCGCTGCCACTCGTGCCACTGCTGGCTGCCGAGCCATTGGCGCCAGGGTTGGCCAGCCATCTGCTCATCGAGACGGTTGCCCCCCTGTTCGAGGCGCTGGCGCAGGGTCGCCTCCTGCTCGCCCATTGCCTTCACTTCTCCTTCCAGCGCGATGCGCTGGCGGTCGGCCTCTTGCCACTGCTGGTCAAACTGCTGGTGCTGGGCAGCCAGTTGGCTCAGTTGTTGACGCACCCCTTGCAGCTGTTGTTGGCCAAGCTGGGCCTGACGCAGCTGCTGCTGGCTCTGGGCCAACCCTTGCTCCAGCGCCTGACCACGGCCAAGCAGGGTGCTCATCAGCTCGTTCCACTCAATGGGGCTCTGGCGCAGCGGCAGCGGATGGCCCAGCAGGGTATCGCCCCCCAGCTGTTGCCAGCGCTGGGTCAGCTGCTCGGCGCGGGTTTCCAGCTCCGGCAGATGTTGCTGACGCACCGCCAGCTGGCGGGCCAGCTCCTGACGCTCGCTCTCGCACTGAATGTACTGATGGTTGAGCCGCTCCCACTCCAGCTCCAGACTGCGGGTCCGTTCCGCCAGTTGACCAAGAATGCCAGCCACCTGTGGCTGGCTCTGGCTGTAGGGGTGCTCCCCGGAACCGCACAGCGGGCAAGGTTCGCCATCGCTCAGGATATGGCGATACTGCTCGAAGCTGGCGATGGCGCGGGACTGCTCCAGCGCGTGGCGCGCTTCATCCCGCTGCAGGGCGAGCCGCTCGCGGGCGGGGGCCAGCTCTTCGCCAAGGGTGGCGAGCTTGCCCAGCGCTTGCTCCAGCTGGGCAATCTCCTGCTGCAAGCGGCCATGCTGTTCGCCGTGGTTGCGGCCATAATCGGCCAGCTCCAGCAGCTGGCGCAGCTGACCCAGCTGTTCGGCTTGCTGCTGCCACTGCTCCTGCGCCTTGGCGAGGCGGCCCTCCCACTGCTGCTCCTGCAGCTCGTTCTGTTGCTGTTGCAGCCGAGCTTGTTCATGTTGCCAGTAGTCGCGCTCCTGCTGGCCTTGCTCCAGCTGGCGCTGCAACTGTTGCAGGGCGCGCAGCTTGTGATCCCGCAGGGTGAGCAGCTGTTGTAACTTGTCGGCATCCTCGGCCCAATCTTGCATGGCGGTGAGCAGGGGTTGCCACTGACGGGCCACCGGTGCCAGCTCCTTATGCTCTTCGAGCCAAAGGCCCCACTGCTGGTGCTGCTGCTTGAGCAGTTCTACCTGTCGGCTCTGCTCGCGCCAGCCCTGCTCCAGCGTGAGTTGCACTTCTCGCTCCTGTGCCCCCTCCTGCTGGATCTTCTGCAACTGCTGCACTTTTTCCCGGATGCGGGTATCGAGCTCCTGCGCCCGCTTGAGTTCGGGTTGCAGGGCACCCCATTCCCGCTCGGCGGCGATCTTCTCCGCCAGCAACTGCTGTTCGGTCAGCGCGCTCTGCTGGGTCTGCTCCTCGAGTTTGGCCAGCTCAGGCCCCAGCTCGGCGATCACCTTCTCCTGCTGCTGTACCTCAAGGGTGAGGCGGGCCAGCTCGTCGTGATCGGCGCGGGCCACCTGGGCCTGTTCGGCACGGGCAAACTCCTCGCGCTCGGGGGCCGCGGCGCCGTGGGCCTGCAGGGCGGCATCGAGCGCCGCCTGTCCCTCGGCGCAGCCCTGCAGCTGGGCGGCAATGCGGCTGTTGAGGTCGCGCAAGTCCTGCATCAGCTGCTGCTGTTGCTGTTCATGCTTGAGGGTGGTGGAGAGGCTTATCTGCTGACTTACCCACTGTTCGCGGGTGGCCTCGTCCATCAACGCCACGTCGCCGAGGCGCTGGGCAATAGTGGCCAGCTTCTGCTGCTCTTCCCGCGCCCGTTCATAGGTCTGGATGGAGATGGCGGAGTAGAGCTCGGTGCCGGTCATCCGTTCGAGCAGGGCGGAGCGCTCGTTGGCATCCGATTTGAGGAAGGCGGCAAACTCCCCCTGCGGCAGGATCACCGCGCGGCGGAACTGCTCCCAGGAGAGACCCACCAGCTCGTCGATGCGATCCTGCAGCTCCCGCTTGCTGCCGGAGAAAACCTGCCCGGACTCCACATCGGTCAGGGTGCGCTCCTGCGCCTGAAAGCGCCCCTCCGAGCGGTTTCGCGCCCGGCGCACCGCCCAGCGGGCCAGCCAGATGCGACCATCGCAACCACGAAACTGCACCTCGGCAAAGCCGCTGGCGTGGCCGCGACTGAGAATGCCGCGCACGTCGTTGGCCTTGAGCTTCTCCTCGTCATCCATGCGGCCCACTTCGGCCACGTTCTTGCGATTGGCGATAAAGCGCGGCATCTCGTCGTATAAGGCCAGACAAATGGCGTCGAGCAGGGTGCTTTTGCCTGCGCCTGTGTTGCCGGTGATGGCAAACAGACCCGCGGCGCCGAGCGCCCCCCTGGTAAAGTCGATGGTGAAGGGGCCGGTCAGACTGGCCAGATTCTCACCTGACAGAGACAAGATTTTCATTGGTTTGACTCCTTCACCTGCTCCAGGATCTCTTCAAACGAGGCAACCAGCCCAGCCTCGGGCTCCCCTTCAAACTGGCGCTGATAGCAGAGGCGAAACACCTCGGTGGGGGAGAGCTCATCGAGCCTGCGCCGCTCGCGACCATCGGCCAGCCCTTCGCCAGAGCCCTGATATTGGGTGCTGATGCGGGCCAGACGCACCGGCTTGTCTGCGATAGCGGCGAGAATCCGCTCGCGAATGCGCGCCTCTGGCTTGGGCAGCAGCAGCCGCACTTCGAGGAAAGGCTGTGCTTCTTGTGGACAAGCAGGCAGCTCGAGCGATGCGATGGCTTTGAGTGCGTCGTCGAGGCTGCTCTGGGGCAGGCGGATCATCTCCACCGCGCGGGGTACCGGGATCCGCTCCAGCCCAGCCTGTTTACCCTCCGCAAAGGTCACTTCCAGCACCTGATGGTTGTAGTTGGCTTCGGCGAGCGAAAGCGGCAGCGGCGAGCCGCTGTAGTGCACCCCCTCGGCTGGGCTCTGGGCCAGATGGAGGTGGCCGAGCGCCGTGTAGTCGGCACCGGCAAAGAGTTCGGCAGGCAGGGCGTGCTGGTTGCCACCAAGCACCCGCCGCTCCGACAGCTCGGAGAGCTGGCCCGCCGCCAGATAGGCATGGCCCATGGCGATGAGCGGCAGATCCTCCCCGCAGCGAGCGCGCCCTTCGGCCAGTACCTCGGCGTAGACCTGCCGTACCCCTTCGATCAGCCTGTCCTGCCCCTCTGCCAACTGCTCCACCCGCAGATCGCTGCTGCGTAGGAACGGCACGGCAGCGCACCAGGCAGCAATCTTGCCTTCTTTGTCTTGCAGCGGTACCAGCAGGCGGTCGGTCTCGAGCTTGCCCTCACTGTCGCGGCTGATGCTGCCCACCAGATGCAGATCAAAGGCGCGCAGCAGCTCGTGGGGGGCATCGAGCTTGGAGGGGGAGTCGTGGTTGCCGCCGATCAGCACCATGTTGAGGCGGGGCATTTCGGCGCGCAGCCGCGCCAGAAAACGGTAAAGCTGTTGCCAGGCGCTGGCGGGGGGATTGGCGGTATCAAACAGATCACCCGCCACCAGCAGGGCGTCGATCTCGCGCACCTTGAGGGTGTCGCTCAGCCAGTTGAGGAAGGCATCGTGTTCAAAACGGCGGTCATGACCATGAAGTTGATGGCCAAGGTGCCAGTCGGCGGTATGGAGGATTTTCATTGGAAAGCAGCCCGGTTGCAGGGATGGTGCCCGCGGCACCCGATGAGGACAAGATGAGGATGCCCCTTGCTTTTTTCAAGTAAAACAGGGGGCTGGCATCGATTCAGGCAGGTTCGCAGCACATCCGGTATTGGGGGTGGCCGGTGAGGGGATCGGACTCCTCGGCCTCGATGACAAAACCGTGGCGGCGATAGAAACGCACCGCCTGATCGTTCTCGACAAAGACCCGGGCGTGGAGCGACGCCCCCTGACGCTTCGCCTCCTGCAGCAGGGCGTGGCCGACGCCGCGGCCCTGACGGTCGGGGCGCACGAAGAGTGCGGCGAGATAGTTGTCCACCAGCGCCATAAAGCCGAGCAGATCGCCGCGCTCCTCGAACACCCAGATGGCGGCACGATCGAGATAGCGGGTACGCAGATCCTCCTGGGCCTGCCACCAGCAGGAGGCATCGACGAAATCGTGGGCCTGCAGGGAGGCCAGCAGCCAGATTTCGACGATCTCTTCCATATCTTCCGGGCGACTGGGCCGCAACATAAATCCATCCTTGGTAACAACTTGTACACTCGCAGTCTAGGGGAACTTGACGGCCGTTCAGGTGATATAAATGAGACCCTGTGAGGTCGATCGCCCTTTATTTAGCGAGAATGATTGGCTGATCACAAAGCGCCTCTCTAGTACAATGCCCGCCGGACAATCTAGAGACCGAGGACGCCATGTGGTTTAAAAACCTGCAGATTTATCGCTTTACCCGCCCCTTTGACCTGACCGTGGATCAGCTGGAAACCCAGCTGGAAGCCTGTGCCTTCACCCCTTGCGGCAGTCAGGACATCTCCCGTTTCGGGTGGGTCAAGCCCCTTGGCAAATTCGGCTCAACCCTGACCCACTCTGCCTCCGGCCACATCCTCATCTGCGCCCGCAAAGAGGAGAAGATGCTCCCCGGCACCGTGGTCAAGGAGATGCTGGCCGAGAAGGTAGAAGCGATCGAGTTCGAACAGGGACGCGCCCTCAAGAAGAAAGAGAAGGAAGCGCTGAAAGAGGAGATCCTCCACACCCTGCTGCCCCGTGCCTTCAGTCGCACCAGCCAGACCTTCGCCTGGATCAATCCGGCCGACAATTTGATGGTGGTGGATGCAGGTTCTGCCAAGAAGGCGGACGATCTGCTGGCGCTGCTGCGCAAATCCATCGGCTCCCTGCCGGTGGTGCCGGTGGCCCTCAAGAACCCGCCCGAGATCACCATGACCGAGTGGCTGAACGAGGGCAATCTGCCAGCCTCCTTCACTCTGGAAGACGAAGCCGAGCTGCGCAGTGCCATGGAGCACGGCGGCATCATCCGCTGCAAGCAGCAGGATCTGATGACGGATGAAATCAAGAACCACCTGGCCAACGACAAGCTGGTGACCAAGCTGGCCCTCAACTGGGGCGAGACCGTCAGCTTCGTGCTGGGGGATGATCTCTCCATCAAACGCCTGAAATTCAGCGAAGAGCTGCGCGAGCAGAACGACGATGTCACCAGCGAAGATCCGGCCGCCCGTCTGGATGCGGACTTCGCGCTGGTGACCTCCGAGCTGTCCCAGTTTATCCCGGCGCTGTTTGCTGCCCTGGGTGGCGAAGAGCAGTCCATCTAACCGGACTTGCGCCTGTTTGGCCTCTGCCATTCCATCGTAAAAACCGCCTTCGGGCGGTTTTTTTATATCTATTGCGGATTGCCATTATTGATAGATGAGTAAGATATTGATCTGGTTCAATAACTTGAGCTGTCAGCGCCAATCGTGACATAGTCCCTCTTCATGGTCATAAAACAGACAAGGAGAGTGTCATGTTGCGCAAACCTCTGGGGCTGGCTGTCGCCCTTGCCCTGCTGGCCGGTTGTGCCAGTGACAACGGCTTTCACTACACCCCGCCAGCCCAGACCCTGATCGCACCCGAAGCCGCCAGTGGCTGGACCGACAAACAGGGCTGGCAGGGCCATGATTTCATGGTGGCGGCCGCCAACCCGCTGGCGGTGGATGCGGGCTACCAGATCATCAAGGCCGGTGGCAGTGCTGTCGATGCCGCCATTGCGGTGCAGTTGGTGTTGACGCTGGTGGAGCCGCAATCTTCCGGGATCGGTGGCGGGACGCTGCTGCTGGTGTGGGATGGCCGCAAGGTGAGTGCGGTGGATGGCCGCGAGACGGCGCCGGCTGCCGCCACCGACCAGCTGTTTATGCAAGATGGCAAGCCGCTGGCGTTTTATGACGGGGTGGTCGGGGGCCGCTCGGTCGGCGTTCCCGGCACCCTGCGCGCTCTGGCACTGGCCCATCAGCGTTATGGCAAGTTGCCCTGGGCTGCGCTGTTCGAGCCCGCCATCACGCTGGCAGAACAAGGATTTGTAATAAGTCCACGGCTGGCCACATTGCTGGCCAAGGATCCCTATCTGGCACGGGATCCGCAGGCGCGAGCCTATTTCTATCAGACGGATGGCAGCCCCAAAACGGCGGGCACCCGGCTGACCAACCCGGCGCTGGCCAGGGTGTTGCGCACTCTGGCCACAGAGGGGGTGGATGCCTTCTATCAGGGGCCGCTGGCGGATGCCATGGTGGCCAAGGTTCGCCAGCATCCCACCAATCCCGGGGTACTGGCGGCCACCGATCTGGCCAGCTATCAGGCCAAACTGCGGGATGGCCTCTGCTTTGACTATCGCCAGAGCAAGATCTGCGGTTTCCCCACTCCCTCGTCCGGCACTCTGGCGCTCGGCCAGATTTTCGGCATGCTGGAGAGCCGTGATATGGCTGCCCTCAAGCCGATCACCACGAAGGAGGGGGGACTGGCTGCCTCCAGCGAGGCTATCCACCTCTACAGCGAAGCTGCGCGTCTGGCCTTCGCCGATCGCAACCAGTACGTCGCCGACAGCGATTTTGTCAGCGTGTCGGTGCAGGGGTTGCTGGACAAGGGCTATCTGGCCGAGCGCGGCAAGCTTGTCGGTCAGCACTCCATGGGGATTGCCAAGCCCGGTACGCCGCCACTGGCGCTGGCGCGCGGCAAGGATGCGACCCCGGAACTCCCCTCTACCAGCCATGTCTCGATCGTCGACAAGGCGGGGATGGCCATCTCCATGACCAGCTCCATCGAGGATGGTTTCGGATCGCGTCAGATGGTCAACGGCTACCTGCTCAACAACCAGCTCACCGATTTCTCCTTCACCTCGGTGGATGCCGCCGGTCTGCCGGTGGCAAACCGGGTGGAGCCGGGCAAGCGGCCCCGCTCCTCCATGTCACCCCTGCTGGTGTTTGACAAGCCAAGCGGCGAGCTGACCATGACGCTGGGCTCGCCGGGGGGCTCCGCCATCATCAACTATGTGGGCAAGACCCTGCTCGGTACTCAGGATTGGGGCCTGAACCTGCAACAGGCCATCAACCTGCCCAACTTTGGCAGCCGCAACGGCCCCACCGAGCTGGAAGCGGGACGCACCCCCATGTCGGTGGTCGAGGGATTGAAGGAGAGGGGACACGAGGTGGTATTGAACGAGCAGACCTCCGGCCTGCAGGGGGTTGAGCGCAACGCTGGCGGCTGGTTTGGCGCTGCGGATCCGCGCCGGGAAGGGATCGCCAAGGGGGAGTGAGATTCCCATAGCAACAAGGCCAGCATGATGCTGGCCTTGTTGTTGATGGAGCGTGACGGAGCGCTTACTGGATACCCAGCAGCTCCACGTCGAAGATCAGGACTGATCCCGGCGGGATTTTGCCAGCGGCGCGGTCGCCGTAGGCGAGGTTGGCGGGGATGTAGAAACGGGTCTTCTCACCTTCCACCATCAGCTGTACCCCTTCGGTCCAGCCAGCGATCACCTGATTGAGGCCAAACTCGATGGGCTCGCCACGGGCGACCGAGCTGTCAAAGACGGTGCCGTCCAGCAGCTTGCCCTCGTAATGCACCTTCACCTTGCTGGTGGCGGTGGGGTGAACGGTGCCGGTGCCCGGGGTCAGCACTTCGTACTGCAGGCCGGAGGCGGTGGTGGTTACCAGCGGCTTCTCCTTGTTGCTGGCGAGGAACTCGGCGCCAATCCGCACGTTGTCAGCCGCCAGCTTCTTGTTGTTGCTGCTGGAGTAGAAGTAGTAGGCCACACCGGCGATGAGCAGCGCGATCAGTATGAATTTCATCGGTTTTTCCTGTTCCATGAAATGTAAAAAGTGCAATGAGGACGCCATCTTATCGCGCACCGCCCCTGATGGCGAGCCACAGGGCGGGAGGATGTGAGCGGGAAGGCAAAGCCCGGCGAGCTGGACGCAAAAAGGGGCGAGTCGCTGACTCGCCCCTTTTCATGGCAGCTGCGCTTACTTGGCGGCCACCATCATCAGGGCGGGCAGGGCGAAGAAGAGACCCGTTACATAACCCAGAGCCAGCAGCTTGTTCTCGCTGCCTACCCGGGCCAGCCCCTCGGCGGCGCGCACCGGCAGGTCGCGCAGGAAGGGGATGCCATAGATGATGACCACGGCAAAGAGGTTGAACAGCACGTGGACCAGCGCGATGGTCAGGGCCAGCTGGGCACCGGCTCCACTGATGGCGGTGGCAGCCAGCAGGGCGGTAATGGTGGTCCCGATATTGGCCCCCAGAGTGAAGGGGTAGAGCTGACGGGTGCTGAACACGCCGCCGCCGGCCAGCGGGATCATCAGGCTGGTAGTGGTGGAGGAGGACTGCACCATGATGGTCACCAGCGCACCGGAGGTGATGCCGGTCAGCGGGCCACGGCCCAGCGCCTTGTGCAGCACCTCTTTGGCACGGCCAACCAGTACCTGTTGCAGCACTTTGCCGAGATAAGTGACGCAGGCGAGGATCAGCAGGATACCGATGACGATAGTGGCGATGGCGGCACCCTTGCCCGGCAGGAAGGCGACGGCGCTGTCAATCAGCTGCTGGGCCGGTGCGGTCAGCGGCTTCATGAAGTCCATGCCCTTCATCGACATGTTGGCGGAGCCTACCAGCAGGTTGGCCAGCCACTCGGCGCTGTGTTGCAGCAGGCCGAACATCAGCTCCAGCGGCAGGAAGATGAACACCGCCAGCAGGTTGAAGAAGTCGTGCACGGTGGCGGCGGCGAAGGCGCGGCGGAACTCGGCGCGATCCCGCACATGGCCCATGGAGACGATGGTGTTGGTGATGGTGGTGCCGAGGTTGGCACCCATCACCATGGGGATGGCCATGCTGATGGGCAGGCCGCCAGCCACCAGACCGACGATCACCGAGGTGACGGTGCTGGAGGATTGCACCAGCGCGGTAGCGAGAATACCCAGCAGCAGGGCGACAAAGGGGTTGTTGGCAAAGGCGAAGATCTGGGCTGCGCCCTCGGCGCCGCCGGAGAAATCTTTGAAGCCGTGGGAGATGGCGCCCACGGCAACCAGGATCAGGTAGACCAGTACGATGACACTCATCCAGTTGAACAGGGCGCGGGTCGCGGGCGGCTGTGACAAGGAGTGATGGTGTTGCATAAAGCCTCTTGAGACGGTCGTTCCGTCTTGGGTTGTTGATGACCCGCGCATTTAATCAGTGGTTAATGACAGAAATATGACAACGTGACATTTCGATGATGTTTTTATGACGACGAACTGCGGCGACAGGCGCTGACCGAGCCGGTTGGCTCTGGGGTGGCAAAAGGGGGGGACGAAAGCACTGCCGCCTTGTCAGCCGGAATGTGATCGCTACACTGCGCCCCTTTATTGGCAAGCAGGAGTAAACAAGATGATGCGTGCATGGATCCTCTCTCTGTCGCTGGGGCTGCTCTCGGCAGGGGCACAGGCCAGCCTGTTGAAAACCGACTGCAACCTCGACAAGGCCCTCAAAAACGAAGCGGTGAATGCCACTCTGGGAGTCAAGGGCAACTGTGATACCAGCAAGCTGGTGAAGCAGGAGAAAGAGAAGGTGAAAGCTGAGGTGCAAAAAGGCCGCACCGACCTGCTGGGCGAGAAGCGTGCCGACCTCAAGGAGAGCGGCAACGGTATGCAGCAGAAGATGGACAAGGCAAACCAGCAGCTGCACAAGGCGGAGCAGGATGCCAAGAGCATCGCTCGCGATCCGCTCAAGGCTGCGGCGACCGCCGTACTGGATAAGCAGTAAGCAGACCGGGCCCAAGCCCGTGTGACCGGCCACAGACCGGCAGCAAAAAGGGGAGCCATGGCTCCCCTTCTGTCTATCCATTATCCGCAAAGGATCAGGCGTCAGCCGCCTCTTCGTACTGGCGGAACGGGATGCGGAACACCGCCAGACGCAGGAACAGATAGGTTGCGCCGAGGCCCGCCCAGATCAGGCCCAGCTCCAGCGAGCTCTGCTCCAGGTTGATCCACAGAGCACCTATGGTGGCGGCGCCGAGCAACGGCATCAACAGGTAGATGACGTGATCCTTGAGGGTCTTGTTGCGCTTCTCGCGCACCCAGAACTGACCGATCACCGACAGGTTGACGAAGCTGAAGGCCACCAGTGCGCCGAAGTTGACCAGCGCCAGCGCGGTATCCAGATCAAACGACACGGCGGAGAGGGCCAGACCGCCCACCATCAGCACGTTGATAGCCGGAGTACGGTATTTCGGGTGGATGTAGCCAAATACCCGCTCCGGGATCATGCGGTCACGACCCATCACGTAGAGGATGCGCGACACACCGGCGTGAGCCGCCATGCCGGAGGCCAGTACCGCGACCGTGGTGCAGACCAGCACTACGGACTGGAAGAAGGTGCCGCCAACGTAGAGGGCGATCTCCGGCAGTACTGCATCCGGATGCTGGAAGCGGGCGAGGCTCGGGAAGTAGAGCTGCAGGCAGTAAGAGACCACCACGAAGATGATGCCGCCGATAAGGGCAGTCAGCACGATCGCTTTGGGGATCACCTTGCCAGCGTTCGGGGTCTCTTCGGAGAGGGAGCTGAGACCGTCAAAGCCCAGGAACGAGAAGCAGAGGATGGTGGCACCGGTAAAGAGCGGTACCAGCTGTGCTGACTCGAAGTGGAACGGACGGCTGCTCATCAGGGTGCCAGCCCCTTCACCGTGGTAGATGCCCCACGCCATCAGGCCGATAAAGAGGGTGATGATGGCCAGCTGGATCACCACGATCAGACCGTTGAAGTTGGCCACCAGATTGATGCCGCGCAGGTTCAGGAAGGTCATCACGGTCACCAGACCGAAGATGAACACCCAGGGCTCGACGCCCGGGAACATGGCGGTCAGGTAGATCTTGGCCAGCAGAATGTTGATCATCGGCATGAACATGTAGTCGAGCAGGGATGACCAGCCGACCATGAAACCGACGTAGGGGTTGAACACCTTCTGGGCATAGGTATAGGCAGAGCCCGCAGAGGGGAACTTGCGTACCAGATGACCGTAGCTGAAAGCGGTGAGCAGGATGCCACCCAGAGCCAGCAGATAGGCGGTGGCGACCCGGCCATCGGTGATGTCACCGACGATGGCGAAGGTGTCGAAGACAGCCATGGGGGTCAGATAGGCCAGACCCATCACAATAACTTGTGTCAGGGTAAGGGTCTTGAGCAGCTTGGCGTTTTGCGATGCCATTACGCTTTCTCCTCAATCAGTGCCGCAGCACGTGCTTGCAACGAGCGCAGGGATACGATGGATTCGCAAGCCTGTACATCAAGGGCGCCGGGGAGGCGCATACCGGGCTGTACCGGCAGGAAAGCATTAAAACGCCCCATTGTTATCCTCTCAACGTCGGGAGATTGTTTGGCAATCTCGGATATCACTTCCGGAAATGTTCCGGCCTCTTGTGGTGGGTTTGTACTGCACTTCAAAATAGAAAAACCGATGTCGCAGTGAACATCGGTCCTTTATTGGCGGCGTATTGTGCATTCGGTCAGCCCCCTTGACAAGCAAAAAAGGGCGGATTAACGCATTTTTTTGCATACGCAGGGGGCGGGTAAGTGGTCACTCGCCCCCGGCAGCCGTCCCCGAGCCGCTCCCCCCTTTTCGGGGGGGAAGAGAACCCTGTCGTAACGTATGAAAAGTCGGCAAATTGGGGCTGCAGGGGGCATAGCGCCTCAACATTGATCCTGATCATATTTGCCGGCGTTCCCCCGGGCTCGAGTCCAGCGATCTTATCGGCTGGCGGGGGATGGGAGGGGGTGAAATGGAAAAAGAGTTATTGCATATCCATTCACATTAGTGACTAATGATAGGAGGCGACGCGGCTCGGGCCATGGCACGGCGAGCGGTCCGGCTGGGTAGTTATTTGAAATCAGTCACACTTCCTGCAGAAACCGCGTTTCTGGCAACCAGCTCGCCGCAAAAACAACAAGGAGCCCGCAGGCTCCTTGTTTTGTATGGCGGTATGGTTGAGCCGCGATTACTGGGCGATCTCCACCTTGTCAGCAGGTTGTAGCGGGATGCGGAACACGGTGAGGCGCAGGAACAGGTAGATGGCACCCAGCGCCGCCCAGATCAGCCCCAGCTCGAAGGAGGCGGGTTCCAGATTGAGCCACAACACCCCGATGCAGGCGGCGCCACAGAGCGGCAGCAGCAGGTACATCAGGTGATCCTTGAGACACTTGTTGCGGCCTAGCTTCACATAGAAGTGGGCAATCACCGCCAGATTGACGAAGGTGAAGGCCACCAGGGCGCCAAAGTTGATCAGTGCCAGTGCCATCTCGAGATCGAACGATACCGCGGAGAGGGCCAGCAGACCGACCAGCAGCACATTGCATGCCGGGGTCTGCCACTTCGGATGCACATAGGAGAAGAAGCGACTCGGCAGAGCGCGATCACGACCCATTACATAAAGCAGGCGCGACACCCCGGCGTGAGAGGCGAGTCCCGAGGCCAGCACCGCCACCGTAGTGCAGACCAGTACCACCGCCTGGAACAGTTTGCCACCGACATAGAGAGCGATCTCCGGCAGGACTGCATCCGGTTGCTTGAAGCGGGAGATGTCCGGGAAGTAGAGCTGCAGGAAGTAGGACGTGCTGACAAACAGCACACCGCCGATCAGCGCCGTCAGCACGATGGCGCGGGGGATCACCCGATCCGCGTCCGGTGTCTCTTCCGACAGGGTGCTGATGGCATCAAAGCCGAGGAACGACAGACAGAGGATGGAGGCACCCATCAACAACGGCGAGATGTTGATCTGCTCGGAGAAGAAGGGACGGCTGCTGGCCACGGTCCCCAACCCTTCACCGTTGTGGACGCCCCAGGCGATCAGGCCGATGAAGACGGCGATAATACTGAACTGCATGATGACGATCAGGCTGTTGAAGTTGGCCACCAGCTTGATACCGCGCAGGTTAAGGGCGGTCATCACCGCCGCCAGACCAAAAATATAGGTCCAGGGCTCCACCTCGGGGAAGAGAGCCTGCAGATAGATCTTGGCCAGCAGCATGTTGATCATCGGCATGAACATATAGTCGAGCAGGGAGGTCCAGCCCACCATAAAGCCGACATAGGGGTGAAACACCTTCTGGGCATAGGTATAGGCGGAGCCTGCCGACGGGAACTTGCGTACCAGATGGCCGTAGCTCAGGGCTGTGAACAACATGCCGATGAGGGCAAAGAGGTAGGCGGTCGGCACATGGCCTTCGGTAATTTCGGTGACGATGCCGAAGGTATCGAATACCGCCATGGGAGTGAGGTAGGCAAGACCCATGACCACGACCTGCCACAGTTTCAGGGTCTTTTTCAGACCAACCGGTTGGGCGTTCATCATGCCTGTTCCTCACGCGGTGCCAGGGCGGCACACTCCATCAACGAAACCGGGAGAGAGGCCCGGGAATCAAGGGCGCCGGGGTGGCGCGCGCCGGTCAGAGCCGGCAGGAAAGCATAGAGATGCCCCATGTTGTTCCTCACAGAATGTGGTGTCGGGAGATTGCTGCCAATCTCGCTATCTTTTCCGGGGGTTATCCGGCCTCGTTTATGGGTTTGTTCGCTGCACAAAAAAGGACCGGTGAGATGTGGTGATACCGGTCCTTGCAGTGGCGGCGCATTGTGCATTTGCAGGGCCCCCTTGACAAGTAAAAAAGGGGGGCGAAACTGCATTTTTTTGCACAGGTTAGCGATTGCTTTCCTGCTGGTCAGTCCAGCACGGCCTCCAGCGATTTTTCAAGGAGTCGCAACCCTTCGTCAATCACTGCCGCAGGGGCGGTCAGGGGGGCGAGAAAACGGATGACATTTGCGCGCACCCCGCATGAGAGCAGGATCAGACCGCGCTTGCCCGCCTCGGTCACCAGACGTTTGGTTAGGTCGGGATCGGGCCGGCTGGCATCACGTTGTTTCACCAGTTCCATGGCCACCATGGCTCCGGGTCCACGAATTTGACCTATGCAGTCAAAACGCTCGGCTATGCGTTCCAGTCCCGCCTTGATCTGCTCACCTTGCGCCTGGGCCTTCTGGTTGAGCTGCTCCTCTTCGATCACCTGCAACACCGCCAGCGCGGCGGCGCAGGCAATGGGGGAACCGGCATAGGTGCCACCCAGGCCCCCCGGCTTGGCGGCATTCATGATCTCTGCCTTGCCGACTACTGCAGAGAGCGGGAAGCCCCCCGCCAGACTCTTGGCCAGGGTCATGATGTCCGGCTCGATGCCGGCATACTCGGTGGCGAAGGTCTTGCCGGTGCGGCAGAAGCCGCTCTGGATCTCGTCACAGATGAGCAGAATGCCGTGCTGATCGCAGATGCTGCGCAGCTTTTGCATAAAGCTCGCGGAGGCAGGATAGAAGCCCCCTTCTCCCTGTACCGGCTCGATGATGATGGCGGCAACGCGGGAGGGTTCGATGTCGGCGCTGAAGCAGAGATCGAGGGCGTGCAGGGCATCCTCTTCACTTACCCCCAGATAGTCGGCGGGGAAGGGGATGTGGTAGACCTCACCCGGGAAGGGGCCAAAGCCGGTCTTGTAGGGGACCACCTTGCCGGTGAGCGCCATCCCCATCATGGTGCGGCCGTGAAAGCCCCCCTTGAAAGCGATGGTGCCGCTGCGACCGGTATGGGCGCGGGCGATCTTGATGGCGTTCTCGACTGCCTCGGCACCGGTGGAGAGAAACAGGGTGCGTTTCGGAGTCGGGCCGGGCACCAGGGCGTTGAGCTTTTCGGCAAGCTCGATATAGCCCGGGTAAGGGGTGACCTGAAAGCAGGTGTGGCTGAATTTTTCCAGCTGCTCGCGCACCGCCGCCACCACCTTCGGGTGGTTGTGGCCGGTGTTGAGCACGGCGATGCCGGAGGCAAAGTCGATGTAGCGGTTGCCCTCCACATCCCACAGCTCGGCATTTTGCGCACGGTCGATAAAGACCGGCAGCAGGGTGCCGACGCCGTTGACCACGGCCGCTTCACGGCGTGCTTGCCACGCCTTGTTTGATTCTGACTGACTCATCTTTCCTCCCTGAGGGGCCGCAGCCCCGGATATTCCCTGAAAATGTGGTGGGCGATCTGGCGCCCATTACCGCCGAACAGCCCATCGGGCCAGATCGGCGGCCTGTCGTCTCTGTTTTACTGCCCTAGCGAATGGCGCCAAAGCAGAGATATTTGGTCTCCAGATACTCCTCCAGCCCCTCGGCGGCCCCTTCCCGGCCCAGACCTGACTCCTTGATGCCGCCGAAGGGAGCCAGCTCAGTTGAAATGATCCCCTCGTTGATGCCGACCATGCCGTATTCAAGCTGCTCGGCGACGCGCCAGACACGGGCGATATCGCGGCCATAGAAGTAGGCGGCGAGCCCATAAGGGGTATCGTTAGCCAGCGCGATGGCTTCAGCTTCCGTCTCGAAGCGCACCAGCGGGGCGACCGGGCCGAAGATCTCCTCCTGCAGGATGGGGTTGGTTTTATCCACCTTGCCCAAAATGGTGGGTTGGTAGAAGAGGGGGCCGGCGGGGTGGGCTTCGCCCCCCTGCAGCACTTCGGCACCGGCGGCGACTGATTGCTGCACCAACTCGGCCACCTTGCTGGCGGCAGCCGGGTTGATAAGCGGGCCGATCTGGGTGCCCTCCGCCATACCATCTCCCACCTTGAAGGCTCTGACGGCAGCGGTCAGCTTCTCGGCGAAGGCGTCATAGACACTGGCCTGCACCAGAATGCGGTTGGCACAGACGCAGGTTTGCCCGGCGTTGCGGTATTTGGAGGCGAGTGCCCCGGCCACGGCGGCGTCGAGGTCGGCGTCGTCAAAGACGATAAAGGGGGCGTTACCGCCCAGCTCCAGCGACAGCTTTTTCATGGTGTCGGCGCATTGGCGCATCAGCAGCTTGCCGATGCGGGTGGAGCCGGTGAAGGAGAGCTTGCGCACCACCGGATTGCTGCACAGCTCGTTGCCCACCGCGCTCGCCTGATGGCTGGTGACGATATTGATGACACCGGCGGGGATGCCCGCCTGCTCGGCCAACACCGCCAGCGCCAGCGCGCAGAGCGGCGTTTCTGCGGCGGGTTTGATGACGATGGTGCAACCCGCTGCCAGCGCAGGGCCCGCCTTGCGGGTGATCATGGCAATGGGGAAGTTCCACGGAGTGATGGCGGCGACTACCCCGACCGGCTGCTTGATGGTGGCCAGCCGGCGATCGCCGCTAAAACCCGGGATGGTGCGGCCGTAGGCGCGCTTGCCCTCCTCGGCGAACCACTGGATAAAGCTGGCGCCATAGGCCACCTCGCCCTTGGCTTCCGCCAGCGGCTTGCCCTGCTCGCAGGTCATGATGCGCGCCAGCTCGTCGCTATGGGCTGTGATGGCGGCAAACCAGGCGTAGAGCTTGTTGCTGCGCTCCTTGGCGGTCAGCGCAGCCCAGGCGGGTTGCGCCGCGTGGGCGGCCGCGATGGCGCGGCGGGTATCCTCGGCATCCATGTCGGGCACCTGGGTAATGACGGCCCCGCTGGCAGGATTGGTCACCTCGAAGGTGCGGCCGCTGGCGGCCTCGCACCAGTGACCAGCTATATAGGCACGGGATTTGATCAAGCTTTGATTGGAACTGGTAGCGGACATGGCAAGCCTCGATGATGAAACCTGGCAGCAAGGTGGCGATGATGCGGCTCATCCTGTACTGCTGCCGTATAAAATAATAAGCACAGAGAGACCATAAATTGAGCGCAAATGTTTTTCAAGTGTTAAATATATTTGAATTGTTGGTGTGTTGCATGCTAGAAATTGGGCTGTGTAGCGCAGTTTAACCAGATGAACAGGGTATCGCACGATAAGTGGTGTGCAAAATAATGAACGCCAGGCTGTGTAAGATAGCAAACAGTGATGCCATGGCTGGTCCGCTATTTTAACCAGTGGCAACAGGGAGGTGGCCAATGTACCAACGTGACAAGGGAATCGATGGCGGAGGCCTGCCATGAGCGGGGCGCCAACCCAGAGCAGCAGTACCCGCTCCGGTCAGGGGGCTGCACGGCAGGCTAGCATGGGGGAGCGGCTGGCGGCGGTGCGTCATCAACTGGGGCTCTCCCAGCGGAGGGCGGCCGAGCTGAGCGGCCTGACCCACGGTGCTATCTGCATGATCGAGCAGGATAAGGTGAGCCCCTCGGTCGCCTCGCTGCAAAAGCTGCTCACCGTATATGGCTTGCCATTGTCACGCTTTTTTGCCGAAGAGGAGCTGAGTCGCCCGCCGCAGGTGGTGATCAAGGGTGATCAGTTGATCGAGCTGGGCAGTCAGGGGGTCTCGATGAAGCTGGTGCACAACGGCAACAACCGCCGCCAGCTCGGCTTTATGCTGGAGACCTACCCCCCGGGCACCGACACCGGTGGTCAGGTGACCCACCAGGGAGAAGAGGTGGGCACTGTGCTGGAGGGTTCGGTGATCCTGACCGTGGCAGGAGAGAGTTATCAGCTGGAGGCGGGTGACAGCTATGTAATCGACACAGGCGAACCCCACAGCTTCAGCAATCCGTCGGGGGAGACCTGTCGCATCGTCAGTGCCCATACCCCGGCCAGTTTTTAATCTTGGAATAGGGTTTGCCAACCAAACCGGTAAGGAAACAGGATCATGACCGAACATGTAAACAGTTACTACGCAGCCAGCGCCAATAAACACGCGCCCTACCCGACACTGACCGAGCAGCTGGAGTGCGATGTCTGCGTCATCGGGGCGGGGTATACCGGCCTCTCCAGTGCCCTGCATCTGGTGGAGAAGGGCTACAAGGTGGTGGTACTGGAGGCAGCCCGGATCGGTTTTGGCGCCAGCGGCCGCAACGGCGGCCAAATAGTCAACTCCTACAGCCGCGACATTGACACCATAGAAGCGAACTGCCCGCCGGATCAGGCCAGGCTGCTCGGTTCCATGCTGTTTGAGGGGGGGCAGATCATCCGCGAGCGGATCAAACGCTACAACATCCAGTGCGATCTGCAGGAGGGGGGCGTCTTTGCCGCCGAGACCGAGAAACAGTTCCACGAGCTCAAGGCGCAGCAGGCGCGCTGGCAGAAGTGGGGCAACGACAAGCTGGAGCTGCTCGATGCCAGAGGCGTGCGCGAAGTGGTGGCGAGCGATCGCTACGTCGGCGCCCTGCTCGACAAGAGCGGCGGCCATATTCACCCCCTCAATCTGGCTCTCGGCGAGGCTGAAGCGATCCGCATGCAGGGTGGGCAGATCTTCGAGCAGTCTGCCGTTACTAGCATCACCCCGGGCCAGCCTGCTCTGGTCAAGACCGCCAAAGGAGCGGTGAAGGCGCGCTACATAGTGGTGGCCGGTAACGCCTACCTCGGCAATCTGGTGCCCGAGCTTGCCGGCAAGAGCATGCCTTGCGGCACCCAGGTGATCGCCACCGAGGTGCTGGGGGAGGAGCGGGCCCGCGAGCTGCTGCCGCAGAATTACTGCCTGGAGGATTGCAACTACCTGCTCGACTACTACCGCACCAGCGCCGATCACCGGCTGATCTATGGCGGCGGCGTGGTCTATGGCGCACGGGATCCGGCAGATATCGAGCGGCTGATCATCCCCAAGATGCTCAAGACCTTCCCCCAGCTTAAAGACGTCAAGGTGGAGTACACCTGGACAGGCAATTTCCTGCTCACCCTGTCGAGGCTGCCACAGTTTGGTCGCATCGGCCCCAACATCTACTACATGCAGGGCTACAGCGGCCACGGTGTCACCTGTACCCATCTGGCGGGCAAGCTGCTCTCCGAGGTGCTGAGCGGTCAGGCGGAGCGCTTCGATGCCTTTGCCAAGCTGCCGCACTACCCCTTCCCGGGCGGTCGCCTGTTCCGCATTCCCTTCACCGCCGCGGGCGCCGCCTGGTACACCTTGCGCGATCGGTTGGGGGTATAAGGGCTGCCCGGCGAGAAATATGGTCTGGTGCTGGCGACGATGCGAGCGCAGATGCCAGCACAAATGCCGAAAAACAGAAGGCCACCGCGAGGGTGGCCTTCTGTTTTACCCGAAGCGGGTTGCCGCGATTAGCTGTAATAGGCTTCGACGGTGCCCTTGAGTTTGATCAGGATGGGTTGACCACGGCGATCCAGCGCCTTGGGGGAGGGGATCTTCACCCAGCCTTCACTGATGCAGTACTCCTCGACATCGGTGCGCTCTTTGCCGTTCAGGCGAATACCGATCGGGTGCTCGAAGCAGGCTGCCACATAGTGAGGGCTGCGGGGATTGCAGGAGAGGTGATCCGGCAGAGCCGGTTTGGTGCTGGTATCGCTCATCGATATAACCCGAAATGAATAAAAAGTGGGTCATTGTAGAGAATGCCGCCATGGCATTCAAGGCGGCCACAATACCGGCCAAGGCGGGCGGCCATTTATGTTGGTGACTTGCTTATCCCCGTTGCCAATCCATCCCCAGCTCGGGGCGACCGCTATGCCCGATCCGGATTGCGTTATCGGGCATAGCGTCTATTACAGGCTGACTTCTATTTGCGGGTCAGCTTGTCGAGGTAGCCCATGGCGAAGGCCGAGAGGACAAAGGTGATGTGGATCAGCAGGTACCACTTGATCTTGTCGTTGGGGAGGTTTTCGGCATTCATAAACACCTTGAGCAGGTGAATGGAGGATATGGCGACAATGGAGGCGGCGACCTTGTTTTTCAGGGAGCCGGCATCGAGCTTGCCGAGCCACACCAGTTTGTCGCTCTCATCCCCTACATCGAGGCGCGAGACGAAGTTCTCATAGCCGGAAAACATCACCATCACGATAAGTCCCCCCACCAGGGTGATATCGATCAGCGACAGTGTGACCAGCACCAGATCCACCTCTTTCATCTCCAGAATGTTGGGCAGGATATGGAGGATCTCCTGAAAGAATTTCACCCCCAGTGCCAGCAGTATGAGGCTGAGCCCAAGATAGATGGGGGCCATGATCCAGCGGGATGCGTACATCAATCTTTCAAACATGTTTTCCATAGTGCGATTAAAGATCCATCAAATGGTTAACAAACGAGTCGGCCATAGCTTAACCGAGATGCCTCACATCTCAAGCATCTCGATAGCATATTGCTGAATTGGGTGGTGCCAGGCAGGATTTTTTAACCCCGGGGAGGGCGATGGAGCGGTTGGCAGGGCTCGTGGCCTTGCCCATCCGGTGTCAGGGAAGATCCAGGGTAAAGCGGGCACCGCCGAGGGGAGATTCATCGACCCGGATCTGGCCGCCGTAGCTGTGAACGATCTCGGTCACGACAGCCAGACCGATGCCCTGGCCGGGCGAGCTGTCAGCGCGCACGCCACGCTGAAAGATCTGCTCCGATTTGGCCGGATCGATGCCCGGGCCATCATCTTCTACCTCGATGCGTAACCGATCGAGATGGCGGCGTACCGTCACCTTCACTTCGCTGATGGCAAATTTGCAGGCGTTGTCGAGCAGGTTGCCCATCAGTTCCATCAGATCGCCCTGTTCGCCGTGGAAGAGGGCATCATCATCGAACTGGAAGTGGGTCTGCAGCTTCTTGTGGCGATAGACCTTGGCCAGACTGGCCAGCAGCTTCTCGATGAGCGGTACCGGCTCGGTGCCCTTGCTGGCGAGGCGCTGGCGACCGGTGACGGCTCGTCTGAGTTGGTACTGGATCATCTGATCCATGGTGAGGATCTGTTCATTGATGTTGTCGTGGATCTCCCTCCCCAGCTTCATTTCGCGGGTGGTGATCTGGATCAGCGCCAGCCGTGTTTTCAGGCTGTGAGCGAGATCGTTGAGGGCATGCTGGTAGCGCTGGGTCTGCTGGCGTTCGTTCTCCAGCAACTGGTTGATGGAGTCGGTCAGCGGGGCCAACTCCCGTTCAAAATCATGGGCGATAGCATCCCGCTTGCCTGCCCGGATATCGTCGAGCTGATTGGCGATAGTGCGCAGGGAGCGGAGGCTCCAGAAGGTGGTGAGCAGCAGCAGCCCGGCAAGCAGCAGATAGGCGAGCAACGCCTGTTTGGCCGTCTGGTAGAGGTAGGCGCGGGACTCTTCGTGATAGCGTTTGGCCGAGTCAATCATCACCACGTAGTAGGCTGTGGTGCCGCTGCCGGGATTGCGGGTAAAACGCAGGCTGTAGACAAAGTAGCTCTCGCCGTTCTTGATGGTGTGCTTCTTGAAGAAGTAGTCGAGATCCATTCCCCCCAGATACTTCATCAGGTCCCGACAGATGGTCTGTTTGGCCTTGATCACCTCCGGCATATGGAGGCTCGACCAAATCAGCTCGCCATCGGCACGACAGATCAGCGTATCGAGATTGCTGTTACTGACCTGGCGGGAAATGCGCCCGATCTCGGTGGCTTCGCTGTTGACTGGCTTGGTAGAGGAGAACATCTTGGCCAGGTTCTCCTGCATGCCGGCGCTCGCCTTCTGGCTCTGCTCCTCCATGTGGCCGAGGTAGAGAGCATAGACGGCGAACCCCATGCTCAGTGCGATGACCAGCAGCGAACTGAGCAGCAGTTTGATGTGCAGAGAGCTGCGGAGCATCCTGATGGGACGTGGCAGATGAAACTGCATCAGCTACAGGAGAGGTTGAAGATGTAGCCCTGACGACGGATGGTCGAGATGGGTTGAATCGTCCCTTCCGGATCCAGCTTTTTGCGCAGGCGGCTCACCATCACCTCTATGGTGTTGGGATCCCCCTCTCCATCGCCGTAGAGCTGGTCGAGTAACTGCTGCTTGGAGACCACCTGACGGGCGTTGCGCATCAGGTACTCCAGAATCAGGTATTCAAAGCTGGTGAGCACTGCCACTTCACCATCGATGGTCAGCTCCTTGCGGGAGAGATCCAGCTCGTAATCACCGGCCTTCACTCTGGGGGAGATAAAGCCGGCGCTGCGGCGCATCAAGGCATTGAGGCGGGCCAGCAACTCATCTTTCTGGAACGGTTTGACCAGATAGTCATCAGCCCCCGCCTCCAGTCCTTCGACCTTGTCCTGCCAGTTGCCACGGGCGGTCAGCACAATGATGGGGAAGGGGATCTGCCGTTCGCGCAGTTGGCGGATCAACTGCAAGCCATCCATATCGGGCAGACCGAGATCGATGATCGCCACATCAATGGGGTAGTCGGCGGCATAGTGCAACGCAATTCCGGCCTGATCGGTGCTGTATACCTGATTGTTGGCTTCGGTCAGCAGAGAGGAGAGGTGGTGATTGAGCAGCTTGTCGTCTTCGACCAACAGAATTTTCATGATGTGAACGGTCATAGGGGTCCAGACTGTCAATTAGAAAGTGTATGTCGCTTTGAGTCAATTCGAATCCTATCGTGCAGCTCCTGTATCGGGACTGAATCATAAGGCGTTCTGCTTGTAGAGACCTGTCAGAGGCCTGAGCAGTGGGCCGCTTCAGAGACACCGGTCTTGTCGCGTTCAAAAAACAGAAGGGGCAATGTGTGCCCCTTCTGTTTTTGTTCTGCTGCTTGTTAGCTGCGGCGCGGCGGCAGCATATTGGTGAGGGTGCTGTCTTTGAGAATATGGTGGTGATAGAGGGCCGCCACCGTGTGCAGGCCGATCAGGGCGTAACCGATATTGCCCAGCGTCTCGTGTACCTCCTTGATCAGTCCCTTGAGATCCGGACTTGGGGAAAGCAGGGCAGGCAGCTCAAGCCCGAAGAAGGGGATGGGCTTGCCCGCGGCGCTCAGCAGCAGCCAGCCAAACAGCGGGGTGAGAATAAGAAAACCGTAGAGGGCGAGGTGGGCCAGTTTTGCCAGCTTGTGCATGAGCGGGGATAGCTCGGGCACGATACGGGGTGTCGGGCTCATCCAGCGCAGGGCCAGTCTGACAAAGACCAGGGCGAAGATAAGCAGCCCCAGCATAAAGTGCCACTCCTTCATCAGATCCCGGCCAGGGTCCCCCTTGGGAAAGATATCGCGAAATTCGATCAGGGCGTAGACGGCGATCATGGCCCACAGGGTCAGCCAGTGCAGCCCGATATTCAGGGTGCCATAACGTTGTTCACTGTTCATCAGCATAGGTTTGTTCCTTCGAAGTGTTGTCACATCCGTGTGGCATCCCCGCACTCAAGCGTGTCGGGGCGAGGCCTGATCCCTTGGCGGCAATAGCCGGGCTGCCATGCTTGCCATCAACCGGCAGTCTGCCGCTGGCATCAGTCAGAGAGGAGATGCCCTCTGCTGTCTGCATGGTATCACTGGCAACCGGGTGGATAGTCTGATCAATGCCACACAATTTACAGGCTCATTAAGCCCCTTGTGACGTGAAGAAGGCGTGAAATAGCATCAGTGATGTCAGCCCGCCAAGGTTCAGGCGGGCTCGATGGCCAGCACCACGCAATCCGGCTCGCTGATGCGAAAACGGACGTTGCAGTCAAACAGCCGCACCCCGTACTCCTTCTCATCGGGCTTGCCCTTCTTGTAGGCGGGGCGCGGATCTTGTGCCAGCACTTCGCTCACCAGCTGGCGCAGCTCGGGATGGGCCTTGAGCCAGGGTTGCAACTGCTGCTCGGCCTCGGCACTGAAGCTCACCGCCAGCGGCGGGGTGGGGGCGTCGGGGGCAAAACCACCACGGGCATCCGGCAGGCTGTCGGCATAGGGAATATAAGGCTTGATATCGACGATGGGGGTGCCATCGAGCAGATCCACCGCCCCCAGCTCCAGCCACAGCTTGCCCCGCTCACGGCCGATCCCGTGCAGCTCGACCACCGAGAGCCCTAGCGGATTGGGGCGGAAGGTGGAGCGAGTGGCAAAGACGCCGACCCGCTCGTTGCCGCCAAGGCGCGGCGGGCGCACAGTCGGGTGCCAGCCCTGCGCCATGGTCTGATGAAAGACGAAGCTGAGCCACAGATGGGAGAACTGCTCGATGCCGCGCAGCACATCCGGCTGATCGTAAGGGGGGAGCAGCTCGAGGCGGGCGCGGGCCGATTTGACCAGTCCGGGCTGGCGGGGGATGGCGAACTTCTCCTTGTAGGGAGAGCGGATGATCCCGAGGGTGTCGATTTCGAACTTCATGGCGGATCCTGACTGAAAACCCCGGCAATTTAGCACAGACAGCCCCAAAACGCAGGCTTGGCCTCGATACGCCCTTTTCTGCGGCGCTGCCGTGATCCCTGTCCCATCCCGGCCAGTCGGGGGCTGTGCCCGCGCACCAAGTTGCGTAGGGTGGAGGCAACTGGCGTGTCAGGATGAAATATGCGCATTCGCGCTGAAGGGGGAGGGAGAGGGATGAAACTGCTGATTATCGGTGGCACCGGCTTTTTGGGGCGCCACCTCACCGCGCTGGCGCTGGATTGGGGCCATGAAGTGACCCTGTTCAACCGCGGCCTGCACCAGCATCCGGACTGGCGCGATCTGGTGCAGCTCACCGGCGACAGGGACAAGAGCCTGAGCGCCCTGCAAGGGGCCGGGTTGCAGTGGGATCTCGTCATCGATACCTGCTGCTATCGCCCCGAGCAGGCGGCGAGCCTCTCGGCAGCTTTGCTCGGGCGCTGCGCGCGGTTGATCTTTATCTCCACCATCAGCGTCTATCGCGATTTCTCAATGCCCGGGATGAATGAGTCGGCGCCGCTGCATGCTATCCCCGAAGGGGAAATGCCCACTGACTATGGCCCGCTCAAGGTGTTGTGCGAGCAGGAGTATCGTGCCCGCTGGGGCGAGCGGCTTTGCATCCTTCGCCCGGGCGTGTTGTGTGGCCCCCATGATCCTACCGGGCGCATGACCTGGTGGATTAAGCGGGTGCAGCAGGGCGGGCCCTGGTTGCTGCCGGGCAGTGGCGAGGATCGCTTGCAGTATCTCGATGTGCGCGACTGCGCCGAGTTTGTGTTGCGCGCGGCCGAGCAGCAGCTATCGGGCATCTTCAACCTGCTCAAACCTGGCATTACCCTGAGTGACTGGCTGGAGCGGTTGAGCGCCCGCTTGCAGCCAGCTAGCCCCATCCAGTCCGAGTGGTTGCCCTGGTCGACCCTGATGGCGGCCGGAATCGAGCCCTGGCAGAGCTATCCCACCCTCTTGCCCTGCGCGCAGGCGGAGTTTGCCGGTTACGGCTCTATAAGCGCCGAGGCGGCCATCGTCCACGGGTTGAACTTCCGGCCGCTGGAGGAGACCGCCGCCGATCTTGCTCATTGGCTGGCCATCGAGCCTGCCGCCGAGGTGGCGGAACATGCCATGACTCAGGCAGAGGAGATTTCGCTGCGGCAGCAGTTGCTGGAGCCCAGTCTGCAATAGGAGAGGGAGCATCGAGCCGCTGCTGCCGAAAATTGCTGCGATAGCGCGAACACAACGAGAGAGGGCATCCTGCGGGTTGCCCTCTCTGTCTATCCAATGTCTGATGGTTGCCGAATAGAGGCTGACGCGATTCCCCATCCCATCGTTGTCGCTCGCCGAGTTAGCGAATGGCGGCCCCCGCGGCTACCAGCAGCTCTTTCAAGATGGCGCGATGGCAGCGCGACTCCTGCTCGCAGTAGCAACCGACCGAGAGGTTGGTGGTATGAGAGAGGGCGGCCAGCAGCGCCAGATCGTGCCTGGCGGCAGGTTGCGCCATCTCGGCCTTGTACTGTTTGCCAAACGCCGCCCACTGGGCGGGCGTCTCGGCTGCCTGCCCCAGCTTCATGGTCTCGCTGCTGGGGGCCAGGTTGGGAAACCAGACATCGTACCAATGCTGGTTGGCAAATTCGCTCTTGGGTACGCCGCGGGGCGGGCGGCGCACAGTGCCGATCCGCAGCCCCTCATCGGGCTGGCGCGGGCTGCCAAGGCGAACGATAGCAAGGGCCATGACAGCGGGTTACTTCTCTTCGGCCACTTTCAGCGCCTGCCCGTAGCAGATCACCTGTTTCAGGCAGCCCGGGGTGTCGCTGAATTCGGCGCATTTGTCGATGGTGACGCCGTTGCCACCCATGTCGGCTGCGCGGCGGCGGGCCAGGGTGCGCGCTTCACCGGCGTTGGGCACCGGCTGGTTGGCATCGGCCTGGCAGGATTCACCCTCGATGGTGCCAAGGTAGAGGTAGTTGAGGTCAGCCAGCTCATCCTGTTCATAGATGCGCACGCTACCGGGTTTGAAGTATTCGTCGAAGTTCTCTTTATCCAGATTGCTGTTGAAGGCGTAGTTGGCACAGCCGGAGGCAATCAGGGGCATCATCAGGATCAGGCGTTTCATCGTCTCGTATCTTGTGTCGGTGATGAGGACAGTAGAAATGCGCAGGCGCTCCATGTCGGCATCTTGTTGAATAATGAGGGGGACATTATAGGGGCCAGCCGCCTGCGGCGACCAGCCCCGTTTTGCGCCCGGTTGTCAGGGTGTGCCCCCCATCAGCCTGATATCAAACCGGAGCCAGCCGCTGATAGAGGCTGCGGTAGTAATCATCCGCCAGCAGCTCGTTGTGAGGGGCGCAGAGGCGGATCTGCCCCTCTTCCATCAGGGCAATCCGGTCCATCTGCTCCATCCCCAGCAGGCGGTGGGAGATAAGCAGCAAGGTGCGATCTGCCCCAAGCTTGAACAGCAGATCCATGATCTCCCGCTCGGTCTGGCTATCGAGCCCTTCGGTCGGTTCGTCCAGCAGCCAGAGCGGCGCATCGTGCAGCAGGGCGCGGGCGATGCCGATACGGCGACGCTCGCCACCGGAGAGGGGGCGGCCGCCGTCACCGAGCCAGGCGTCGAGGCCCGCCTCATCTTCCAGCAGATTGGCCAGTCCGACCTGAGTCAGTACCGCAATCAGCTGCTCGTCAGTGGCGGTCGGGGCGGCCAGTTTGAGGTTGCCCCTCAGGGTATCGGCAAACAGATGCACCCGCTGGCTCACCACCGAGATGGAGGCGCGCAGCGCCCCTTCGCTATAGTCTGTGAGCGGCTTGCCACCCAGCAGGATCTTGCCAGCCTGCGGGCTCCACTCACGGGTCAGCAGCCCCATCAGGGTCGATTTGCCGCAGCCGGTCTGGCCCAGCAGCGCCAGCTTCTCACCGGCGTGCAGTTGCAGGGTGCAGCCGCGCAGCACCGGCTGAGGGTTGTCGGGGTAGCCAAAATAGAGGTCATTGATCTGCAGGGCGCCAGCGGTGGCATGGGTCTGTTCGTCGCCCCACACAGGGGCTTTTGCTTCTTGCAGGATCTCGTTCAAACGACGTGCCGAGGTGAGGCTGGTGGAGAGGTGCTGGAAAGCCCCCGCCAGTGGCATCAGTGCCTCGAAGCTTGCCAGGGTGGCAAAGACCATCAGTGCGGTGATGGGGTCGGGCGCCGCACCCGCTACCCCATGACCGGCCAGCCAGAGCATCAGGGTCAGGGTCCAGCCGCTCAGCAGTTGCACCGAGAAGTTGGCCAGCCCGCTTACCTTGGCCATCCGGGCCTGCGCGACGAGCAGCGCCTGTTCGGCTTGTTGCAGCTCAACCAGCGCCTTGGGGGCGGCGGCAAACATCTGCAGTTCGGCCTGACCATCCAGATAGTCCACCATCCGGGTACGCAGGGTCGATTTTTCGGCAATCAGCGCCTGACCGGGGCGACGGCCGAGGAAGTAGAACACCAGCGGCAGGGCGATCATGCCAAACAGCAGAATGGCACCCAGGGTGAGGGCGAGACGGCTGTCGAAAAACGACAGGAAGAAGACCAGTCCGGCGGTGCTGAGCAGGGCCGCGCCTATGGGGGTGATCAGCCGCAGATAGACGTGGTCCATCGCATCGATGTCGGCCACCAGTCGGTTGAGCAGGTCCGCCTGACGGAAACCGGCCAGGGTACCGGTGGAGAGCGGCGAGAGTTTTTGCCAGAACCAGACCCGCAACCGGGTCAGAACCCGGAAGGTGGCGTCGTGGCTCACTACCCGCTCACCCCAGCGACCGGCTGTGCGGACGATGGAGAAGAAGCGCACTCCGCCCGCGGGGGTCATGTAGTTAAAGGCATGGGTCGTCGCAACGGTCATCCCCGCCACGGCAGCGGCGGAGAGGAACCAGCCGGAGAGGGAGAGCAGCCCCATGCCGGCGGCCAGGGTCACCAGCGCCAGCAGCAAACCAATGGTGAGGCTGAGCCAGTGTTGGCGATAGAGGCGCAGAAACGGCAACAGATCACTCATCGAGAGAACCTCCGGAACGTTGGGAGAGCAGGCGGGCAAAAAGCCCCTGCCCAGAACTAAGTTGCTGGAAGCTGCCTTGCTCCACCAGCTGGCCGCGGGCCAGCACCATTATCTTGTCCATCTTGGTAAGTTGGTCGAGGCGGTGGGTGATCATCAGCAGGGTCTGGCCAGCCATCGCCTGCTCAAGGGTGCTCATGATGGCGCGTTCGGAGTGGCGATCCAGACTGGCGGTCGGCTCATCGAGCACCATCAGCTGGGTTGATTTGAGCAGGGTTCGCGCCAAGGCGAGGCGCTGAGCCTGACCGACCGAGAGGCCGCCTGCCTGATCGCCGACCGGATAGTCGAGACCCTTCTCCATGGCAAATTCCCACGCCTGCGCCCGTTTCAGGGCATCTTCCAGCTCTGCATCGCTGGCCGTTGGCTTGGCCAGCAGCAGGTTGTCGCGCAAGGAGGCGTGGAACAGCTGCGGGTTTTGCGAGAGCCAGCCCAGTTGCAGGCGCCACTGGCTCATGTCGAGGGTGGCGAGCTCCTGCCCGTTGACCTTGAGTTCACCGCGATAGGGCGCAAAGCCGAGCAGGGCATTGACCAGCGAGCTCTTGCCTGCGCCGCTGACGCCGATGAGGGCGGTACGCGAACCGGCCTCCAGAGTGAAGTCGATGGGGCCGACCAGCACCTTGCCTTCGGCGCTGAGCACTTCAAGCCTTTTGGCTTCTACCTTGACCGGGCTGTCGGCATGGAACGGCGCTGTGCCTGCGGCCGGTTCGCTCACCTCGGCTTCGAGGAATTCCAGCAGCTGTTCGGCGGCGCCAATGGCCTGCGCCTTGGCGTGGTAGTGGGCACCCAGTTCCCGTAGAGGGGCATAGAACTCGGGGGCGAGAAACAGCACGAACAGGCCGGTAAAGAGGGTGACCTTTACCCCATAGCTACCAAAGTTCAGATGGTCGATATAAGAGAAGCCGAAGTAGACGGCGACCAGCGCCACTGAAATGGCGGCGAAGAACTCCAGCACGGCGGTGCTCAAAAATGCCAGGCGCAGCACCTCCATGGTGCGCTCGCGAAAGTCTTCCGAGGCGTCGCGAATGGCGTCACCTTCCGCTTGGGTCCGCATAAAGAGTTGCAGGGTACGCAGCCCCTTCAGGCGATCGAGGAAGTGGCCGGAGAGACGGGCCAGCGCCTGAAAGTTGCGGCGGTTGGCATCGGCGGCGCCCACACCCACCAGGATCATAAAGATGGGGATGAGGGGCGCAGTGCCCAGCAGGATAAGGCCCGCCGCCCAGTTGACCGGGAACACGGCCACCAGAATGACTACCGGAATAAAGACGGCGATGGCCATCTGCGGCAGATAGCGGGAGAAGAAATCCTGCATGTTTTCAATCTGTTCCAGCAGCAGGCTGGCCCAGCTACCGGCCGGACGGCGCTGGATATAGGCAGGGCCGAGGCGACTTAAGCGCGTGAGCACCAGCTGGCGGATGGTCTGGCGCACCGCGCTGCCCGCCTTGAAACTGGCCACTTCGCGGCCATAGGCCAGAGCTGCCTTGCCAAGCGTCACCAGCAGCAGGGTAATAAAGAGTGTGATGGATTGCTCAGGCGTGGAGCCTTCGATGATAAAGCCGTGCAACAGGGTCGCCAGCAGCCAGGCTTGCGCCACTATCAGAATGCCCTGGCCAAGGCCAACAGCGATGGATATCGTGATCCAGCGGCGACCGTGACTCGATTGCTTGCGCAACCAGCCATAGAGACGTTTTTGCGTTTTTTTATCCATTACCACCATCCTCGCGTCGAGTGGCGCAAGACTATCCTTGCCGTTTGGCCTTGGCAACCTTGTAAATTATCTGTGTTGAAAATGTTTGATTGAAAAAGCAACCGTCTGTTCAATCCTTGTCCGAACAGATTGATTTATTGAAAAAAGTGGCAAAGGCGCCATTGCGCTCGGCGGCAAAATGCATATAGTAGGAGCCCTGACGCGGGTGTAGTTCAATGGTAGAACGGTAGCTTCCCAAGCTGCATACGTGGGTTCGATTCCCATCACCCGCTCCAAATTTCAGATGCCAGGCGGGCATCGTATAATGGCTATTACCTCAGCCTTCCAAGCTGATGATGCGGGTTCGATTCCCGCTGCCCGCTCCAGCTTCAAAACAAAAAGCCCACTCCTGCGAGTGGGCTTTTTGTTTTTCATCTGTCTTGTGCGCCGTTCGACGTCACGCTCACCGTTTCTCAGCTTTTAAGGCAAATCGCAGAGACAGAAAAGGCGCCCGAGGCGCCTTTTCAGATCAACAGCGTAGCGGGAGCTTATTCCTGCTCCAGCTCACCACAGAAACGGTAGCCTTCACCGTGGATGGTGGCGATGATCTCCGGAGTATCGTTGACGCTTTCGAAGTGTTTGCGAATGCGACGGATGGTCACATCGACGGTACGGTCGTGGGGCTTGAGCTCGCGGCCTGTCATCTTCTTCAGCAGCTCGGCACGGGTCTGGATCTGGCCCGGGTTTTCGCAGAAGTGCAGCATGGCGCGGAACTCGGAGCGCGGCAGCTTGAACATGTCGCCAGTGGGGCTGACCAGTGCGCGGCTGTTGATATCCAGCGCCCAGCCGTTGAACAGGTAGCGCTCAACCAGCTTCTTCTCTTCGCCACCGGCAGCCACGTTCATGGTGCGGCTCAGCAGGTTGCGGGCACGGATGGTCAGCTCGCGCGGGTTGAACGGCTTGGTGATGTAATCATCGGCGCCGATCTCCAGACCCAGGATCTTGTCCACTTCGTTGTCACGGCCGGTCAGGAACATCAGGGCGATGTTGTCGTTCTCACGCAGCTCACGGGCCAGCAGCAGGCCGTTCTTGCCCGGCAGGTTGATGTCCATGATCACCAGATTGATGGTGTGGGAAGTGAGGGCCTGATGCATCTCGTCGCCGTTGTTGGCTTCGAGCACGATGTAGCCTTCGGCTTCAAAAATGCTTTTCAGGGTATTGCGTGTGACCAGCTCGTCTTCGACGATCAGAATGTGTGGTGTTTGCATGAGTATTCCCAGATTCTTATCAGTTAATTATCTTAAATTTAACACTCTTTGGCGTTTCAAACCGATTTCCTGACTGATCCTGAAAATTTATTACGTCATCCTGGGTATGAGAGTCAGGTCGGAATATCGCGAATTAGGCATCAGTACCGGCAAGTATCCCTGTGCCACTTATAGGTTCCCGACAAGTCTGGTCGAGCAGAGCCTGGAAAGGTCGTCCATTACGAAAGTGGCCGCATTTTATCAGTTAACAGGAGCATAACAACACTCTTTGCCGTCAGATAGCAACTTTTTAACTCTGATTTGATATAGGTCAAACCCTGGGACAGCTGCATCATACTTGGCCTGAACCGGGTTTTCGCCCCTACAAAATGTAATGGAATGTAACATGTGATTGACATGAATTTGTGGGAAAACTACAAGAAAATCTGCTTTATCGCGCCATTTGAGCCACCAGAGTGGTCTGCTTTTGCCATCATCACAGCCTGGAATCCGGCCAGCCAGTGGGTCACAGAACGACGCAATATGCGGCGGGAACGGGCGATGTGGCGCCATCTGACCGTGGATTTGCAGGTGCCCGTGGTGGGGCCGTTTTGGGGATCTGACCCGGACGAACGCTGGCAGGAGTCATCGCTGGCGGTGGCGCTATCTCTGCCACAAGCCCGTCAGCTGGCTGCTCGTTTTGGCCAGAACGCCATCTACTGGGTGGAGGATGGCCAGCTCTGGCTGACACCAGTATTGACGGATAAATCAGCAGTTTGTCTGGGCAATATTGAATCCTTCTGGATTGCCAGAAAACTTGCCTGATGAAAGAATGAACATCTTCATGCATCTGAAAGGAATCAAATCATGCTGGATCTCCTGCCCGACCTCTGCGATCAACACGGCGACTTGCTGCAAGTAGCCGACCCGGTGTTTCAGGATTTTGGCGGCAAGGCCCTCTTTTATGGTCGCGCCGTAACGCTCTCCTGTTATGAAGACAACAGTCTGGTGCGGGATCTGGTGACCCGCCCCGGTCACGGCAAGGTGATGGTGATCGACGGCGGCGGCTCGCTGCGCCGTGCGCTGCTTGGCGATCAACTGGCGATCAAGGCGGTGGAGCAGGGGTGGGAGGGGATCCTGATCCACGGCGCGGCGCGGGATGTGGGCACCCTGGCGACACTGGCGCTCGGGGTCAAGGCGCTGGCGGCCTGTCCGGTCAAGACCGAGAAGCGAGGATTGGGAGAGCTGGGGGCCGTGGTCAGCTTTGCCGGGGTGACCATCCACGAAGGGGATTACGTCTATGCGGATCGCAACGGCGTGGTGGTGAGTGCCACGCCGCTGATCTGATTCAGAAGTTGAAGCCGACCCCCAGACTCAGTGCCTGATCGGCAGTGATGGCGCTGACGCCGTAGTTGGCGGTGAGGGAGAGTCTGGGGGTCAGCAGCAGGCTGGAGTTGAGCTCCAGCAGGGTGCTGGCCTTGTTGAGATCGAGATGCTTGATCTGGCTGCCGATATTGAATGCCGGAGAGAGCTGGTAGCGCACCCCCGAACTCATATTGAAACCGGATGTGCGATTCTGATCCGCTACCGCCGGGCCCGCTTCCATAAAGAGGGTCACATCATCCACCACCGGATACTGATAGCCGCTATTGACCAGCCAGAGATCAAAACTGTCGCTGTGATGGCTATGGCCATTGAGCAGCACACCCGAGTAACTTTTGACATAGAGAGACGGGTTGGATTGCGGCTGAACCACTGCCCAGTCGGCGGCCTGTGCGGCCATGCTGGCGCAGGTTGCAAGCAGTGTGATGATGAGCGATTTGACCATTCGTTTCCCCTCCCTGGGTCCGGAACTGAGCCTAAGCATGGCACATGCCAGCTGGTAGTAAAGTGAAGGGAGATCACAATAAAATCCTTTGGCATGGGCGTCAGCCATGTTAAACAGGCTGCCGTATTGATGGCTCTAATCATTAAGAGGTGAATCCATGAACAAGAAACTGACTCTGCTGGCCGCGCTGGCACTGGGAGGCTGCGCAATGGCAACGGGTTCCAGCATGGCTCAACTGCAAGCATCCAGCTGGCAGCTGCAAGGCGCCACCGGCGATACCTTCACCCTGCAAGTGGTCGACGGCAAGGTGGCGGGCAAGGGCGGCTGCAACCGCTATTTTGGCGGTATCACCAAGCAGGGTGACGGTGTCTTGACGCTGGGCGCCATGGGCTCCACTCGCATGATGTGCATCGGCGACGCCATGAACAAAGAGACCGAGTTCCTGCAAAAGCTGGAGAAGGTGGCAACCTACTCCATCAATGGCAACCAGCTGACTCTGAGCGATGCCAACAAGGCAGCCCTGCTCACCTTTAACGCTGTGCCTGCTGCCAAATAAGGCACGCGTTTGTCTGATTGCCCCGACAGCTCTGACTGTCTGATACGCCCTCCGTCTGGAGGGCGTCTGTTTATCTGCGACGAGCCCTGTGTGCTCGTCCGCAACGGTTGTTCACTCGTCGATTCCCCTTTCTGCCCGGTTTGATGTCAGAACCTCGAATTTTTGCTTCGGTACGCATTTTGATCATTTCAATAATTCTTGTATAGTTGAAATGAAAGGTCGCACCAAGGGGAATGAAGATGAACAAAGAGATGGCCACCAAGGTCTTTGAATCGCTGGCATCCGGCATCCGGCTCGATGTATGGCGGCTGCTGGTGAAGGCCGGGCTGGAGGGGCGGGTCGCTGGTGAACTGGCCAGCGAGATCGATATTGCCCCCAATACCCTCTCGTTTCACCTCAAGGCGATGCTCAATGCCGGTCTGCTGTCGGTGGAGCAGGAGGGGCGCTTTCTGCGCTACCGCGCCAATATACCCCTGATGCTGGATGTGATCGCCTACCTCACCGAGGAGTGCTGCGCCGGTCATCCCGAGGCGTGCGGCGTGATGCGTGCCGAGTCAGCCTGCTCCCCCCATGTTCTGCCTGCGCAGCCCTGCTGCAACAAGGAGTAATGCCATGTCCTCCATTCAGATTTTTGATCCCGCCCTCTGCTGCTCCAGCGGTGTTTGCGGTACCGAGGTTGATCAGGCACTGGTCACCTTCGCTGCCGACCTCGCCTGGGCCAAGGAGCAGGGCGTTGCCATCGAGCGTTTCAATCTGGCCCAGCAGCCGATGCAGTTTGCCGAGACACCTGCCGTCAGCGCTTTTCTGACCCACGCCGGGGAGGAGGGGTTGCCACTGGTGCTGGTGGAGGGGCAGGTGGTGTTGACCGGCCGTTATCCGAGCCGTAGCGAGTTGGCTCGTTATGCCGGGTTGCCTGCGCCTCAAGCGACCATCAAGGGGATTGTCAAGGGCGGCTGCTGCTCCGGCAGCGGTTGCTGCTGAGTCGTGACGCACCATTCGGGAGAGGCTATGTACCATTTTCTGACCAATCCACCGCCGTTTCTCTTTTTCACCGGCAAGGGCGGGGTGGGCAAGACCTCGCTGGCCTGCGCCAGTGCGGTGGCTCTTTGTGATATTGGCAAGCGGGTGCTGCTGGTGAGCACAGATCCTGCCTCCAACGTGGGGCAGGTGTTTGCCACCGAGATCGGCAATCGCGTCACTGCCATCGCCGCGGTGCCCGGTTTGTCGGCGCTGGAGATAGATCCCCCTGCGGCGGCCAAAGCCTATCGGGAGCGGATTGTCGGGCCGGTGCGCGGCAAGTTGCCCGAGAGCGTGGTACGCAGCATCGAGGAGCAGCTCTCCGGCGCCTGCACCACCGAGATCGCCGCCTTTGACGAATTCACCGCCCTGCTGACTGACCAAACGCTGCTGGCCGAGTATGACCATATCGTCTTTGATACGGCGCCAACCGGCCACACCATCCGGCTGCTGCAACTGCCGGGAGCCTGGAGCGAATTTCTGGAGCAGGGCAAGGGGGATGCCTCCTGCCTAGGCCCGCTGGCGGGGTTGGAGAAACAGCGCAGCCAGTATGCAGAGGCGGTCGCCGCACTGGCTGATGCCACTCGCACCCGGTTGGTGCTGGTGGCGCGGGCCCAGCAATCCACTCTGCGGGAAGTGGCCCGCACCCACGAGGAGCTGGCCGCCATCGGCTTGTTGAATCAGCAACTGGTGATCAATGGCCTCTTCCCCGAAGGCGCCATTGCCGGAGATCCGCTGGCAATGGCGCTCTGGCAGCGCGAGCAACAGGCTCTTGCCGATATGCCGCAGGGGATAAAGGGGCTGGCGCAGGATCAGATCCCGCTGCTGGCCACCAATCTGGTGGGGGTCGACAGTTTGCGGCTGTTGCTGCAAGCAGAGGGAAGAGCTGCTCAATCCTCGACAGTACAGTCCACTGTCAAGCAAGCCCAGCCCGAGTTGAGTTCGCTGGTGGACGAGCTGGCCGCCGATGGTCATGGCCTTATCATGCTGATGGGTAAGGGCGGGGTAGGCAAGACAACCTTGGCGGCCGCCGTGGCGGTGGAGCTGGCCAGCCGCGGCTTGCCGGTGCACCTCACCACCTCGGATCCCGCCGCGCACCTGAGCGAGACGCTGGCAGGTAGCTTGTCCCATCTTGAGGTGAGTCGCATCGACCCCCACGCCGAGACCGAGCGTTACCGCGCCCAGGTGCTGGCCAGCAAGGGAGCGGCCCTGGACGAGCAGGGGCGGGCACTGCTGGAGGAGGACTTGCGCTCCCCCTGCACCGAGGAGATCGCCGTGTTTCAGGCCTTTTCCCGCATCATTCGCGAGGCGGGCAAGCGCTTTGTGGTGATGGATACCGCCCCCACCGGCCACACCCTGCTGCTGCTTGACGCCACCGGCGCCTACCACAGGGAGATCGCTCGCCAGATGGGAAACAAGGGGCTGCACTTCACCACCCCCATGATGCAGTTGCAGGACCCCAAGCAGACCAAGGTGTTGATTGTGACGCTGCCCGAGCCGACGCCGGTACAGGAGGCGGCCAATCTGCAGGCCGATCTGCGCCGGGCTGGTATCGAGCCCTGGGGCTGGCTTATCAACCACAGCTTGCAGCAAGCCGCGGTCAGCTCACCGCTGCTGCAACTGCGGGCCGAGCGCCAGTTGCCCCATATCGAGGCGGTCGAGCAGCAACATGCCAGCCGCTACGCCGTGGTGCCGCTGCTCGCCGAGGAGCCGGTGGGGCCCGATGCCCTGCGCCGTCTCTGCCAGCACCATTGAGTCGCCGCCCCGGTCTGCTGCCGGGGCGGCTTGAATATGCCGTTACTTGTTATAAACCTGTGTTTTGAACCAATAGAAGATGCGGGATTGCGCCGCATCGGGAGCTGTGATGTCTGCAACATGTGATGCCAAGGCCGTGCCTGCCATCGGCTTTTTTGAACGTTATCTGACCGCCTGGGTCGCCCTCTGCATTCTGGTGGGGATTGGTCTCGGGCAGGGGTTGCCGGATCTCTTCAAGGCGATCGGCGCCATGGAGGTGGCCAAGGTCAACCTGCCGGTGGGGCTGCTGATCTGGGTGATGATCATCCCCATGCTGCTCAAGATCGATTTTGGCGCCCTGCATCAGGTGAAGGGGCACATGAAGGGCATTGGGGTCACCCTCTTTATCAACTGGCTGGTCAAGCCCTTCTCCATGGCCTTCCTCGGTTGGCTCTTTATCCGCGTGCTGTTTGCCGACTGGCTGCCGGCTGATCAGCTCGACAGTTACGTAGCGGGCCTGATCCTGCTGGCGGCGGCCCCCTGCACCGCCATGGTGTTTGTCTGGAGTCGCCTCACCAACGGCGATCCCTACTTCACCCTGTCGCAGGTGGCGGTGAACGACCTCATCATGGTGTTTGCCTTCGCACCGCTGGTGGCGCTGCTGCTCGGGGTCTCCAGCATCATAGTGCCCTGGGATACCCTGCTTACCTCTGTGGTGCTCTATATCGTCATTCCGGTCATCATCGCCCAGCTGCTGCGCAAGGCCTTGCTGAAAAAGGGAGAGGCCCATTTTGACGGCGTCATGACCCGCATCCAGCCCTGGTCGGTGGCGGCCCTGCTGCTCACTCTGGTGCTGCTGTTTGCCTTTCAGGGCAACGCCATCATCGAGCAGCCGCTGGTTATCGCCCTGTTGGCGGTGCCCATTCTGATCCAGGTGCTGTTCAACTCCGGGCTGGCTTACTGGCTCAACCGCAAGGTGGGGGAGAAGCACTCGGTTGCCTGTCCTTCCGCCCTGATCGGTGCCTCCAACTTCTTCGAGCTGGCGGTGGCCGCCGCCATCAGCCTGTTCGGCTTTCACTCCGGCGCGGCGCTCGCCACCGTGGTCGGGGTACTGATCGAGGTGCCGGTCATGCTGCTGGTGGTGCGGGTGGTTAACGCCAGCAAACCCTGGTACGAAGCGGGGCTGAGCCGTTAACTGATGGCCGCTAACAGCTGGCCGCGAACTAGATGCTATCCATTTTCTATTCACTTGATTAATGAGAGACACGCAAATGAGTGCAATCACCATCTATCACAACCCGGAATGTGGTACCTCCCGTAACACCCTGGAGCTGATCCGCAACAGCGGCGTCGAGCCCACTGTCATCCACTATCTGGAGACGCCCCCCTCCCGTGACCAGCTGGTGGCGCTGATCGCCGCCATGGACATGCCGGTGCGCGATCTGCTGCGCAAGAACGTTCCACCCTACGAGGCGCTCGGTCTGGCGGAAGATCGTTTCAGCGATGATGAACTGATCGATGCCATGCTGGCTCACCCCATCCTCATCAACCGCCCCATCGTCGTTACGCCGCTTGGCACCAAACTGTGCCGTCCGTCGGAAGTGGTGCTCGATATATTGCCCGATCAGCAAAAAGGGGCCTTCGCCAAGGAGGATGGCGAGCAGGTGGTGGATGCGAGCGGCAAGCGCCTCAAGTAATCATCTGAGTACTCAAGTACGGATTGAAACAGGGCCAGCGTCACGCTGGCCCTGTTTCGTTGTGTGAACAAGTTGAAAAAGTTATTCCGGCCAATCGTTTTACCGCTTTTTCTGCGACGATGATCACTGTACCATCGCCGCCCGACCTGCCACCCGGCCGCATCTCCCCCTGCGACGGCGCTGGCGTCACCCGATACATGCTGTCACCCGGAACGTGAATGACCCCAGGATGGGACCCGCCACTAACCTGTAGGTTTGTGGTCTGCGTGTCGCGTGGGTCGGCACCTCTCCCGCCGGATCTCCCGCGACGCCTGTCTGCAGACTTGCCATATGAAACTCCTCTCTTCATAGGTGCAAGATGACACTGTTATTGAGTCTGGTCGGTATGCTGGCCCTGATGTTTATCGCCTGGCTGGCGAGTGAAAACCGCCGAGCCATCCGCTGGCGAACCGTGCTGGGTGCGCTCACCCTGCAAACCGGTTTTGCTGCCCTGGTGCTCTATTTCCCCCCCGGACAAATCATGCTCGGTGCCATGAGCAATGGCGTCTCCGCCCTGCTCGGCTTTGCCGACAGCGGCATCCGTTTTGTGTTTGGCGATCTCGCCAGCAACGGCTTTATCTTCGCCGTGCGGGTGCTGCCGCTGGTGATCTTTATCAGCGCGCTGATCGCCGTGCTCTACCACTTCGGCATCATGCAGTGGGTGATCCGTGTATTGGGTGGCGCCGTGCACCGCCTGCTCGGCACCAGCCGCGCCGAGTCGCTGGTGGCCACCGGCAATATCTTCCTGTCGCAAGGGGAGTCGCCGCTGCTTATTCGTCCCTTCCTCGCCGGTATGACCCGCTCCGAGCTCTTTGCGGTGATGACCTGTGGCATGGCCTCGGTGGCGGGCTCGGTGCTGGGCGGTTACGCCGGTCTGGGTGTGGATCTTAAATACCTCATTGCCGCCTCCTTTATGGCGGCGCCCGGTGGCCTGCTGATGGCCAAACTGCTGGTGCCGGAGCAGCAGCAGGTGAGCGATCAGACCGAGATCACCCTCGACAAGAGCGACTACAGCAACGCCATCGACGCGCTGGCGGGCGGCGCCATGGGCGGCATGAAGATCGCCGTGGCCATCGGCACCATCCTGCTCGCCTTTGTCAGCGTCATCACCATGATCAACGCCGGTCTCACCACCGTAGGCGAGTGGTTCGGCTGGGCCGATCTCTCCCTGCAGCAGCTGCTGGGCTATCTGTTTGCTCCGGTGGCCTGGCTGATTGGCGTGCCCACCAGCGAGATGATGGCGGCAGGCTCCCTGATTGGTCAGAAGGTGATCATGAACGAGTTCGTTGCCTATCTGGACTTTGCCAATATCAAGGCAGATCTGAGCGCCCACACCCAGATCATCATCACTTTCGCCCTCTGTGGTTTCGCCAATCTGGGCTCTATTGCGGTGCAGCTCGGCTCCATCGGCACCATGGCACCGGAGCGCCGCCACGATGTGGCCAATATGGGCTTCAAGGCGGTACTGGCGGCGACCCTCGCCAACCTGATGAGTGCCACCCTGGCCGGGATCTTTGTCTCGCTGGCCTGATAGCGTGAGGCAATAGCCGGCTAGCCGGCGGCTCAAACAAAAGACCCCCTCTTACCGCTGGGCAATAGGGGGTCTTTTTATTGGTTTCGCCGGTTGGGCAACTGCGCTGCCTGCCTTTGAAAATGGTAGTAGCACTGCTTAACGCCATTTCGGCGCAGTGCCAGATAATCCGGTTCGGCGATGAGATCTGCTCCAGCATGGGACTACGCCAAACCGGGTTACTGCGTATGTCTTTATCACCTTTTTGGCGGGGGACGTGGGCCTCGTTGCGTTTCGCGTAACGGGGCGGCAGCCGCTGCTACAGCGTGTCACCGTGCAGAATGAATAGTTTTTTAGATTGAATGTTGCATATTCAATCGATTATTTAGTTGGGCGTTTGGGGGATGAGTGGTGTCTGAATAGGGGAGCAGGTTGGCCAATGCGCCGTCAGCCAGTCTTTAAGTGGTCATACAAAGGAGACACTCTGATGGAAACACTTGACCTTAACATCGACACCATGCGCGAAGAGTTCCAGCTTCAGGAGCGCAAAAAAGCCCAAGAGAAGTGGCAAGCCCGAGTCGATGAGCTGCAACAGTTGCGGGGTGGGGAGAGACAACCGGAGGAGCAGGAGGAGTAGTACTCGCTCCCGGGCGAAAGTTGAGGTAGCGAACGCTTCGTATCGGCTACCCGTTATCTACCACCGATAAAAAAACCACCGACCTTTTCAGGTCGGTGGTTTTTTTTATGGATTGCGGCCGATTGGCTGGCCTGACTTCCGGGCCGAGCAATGGGGTCACATCCAGGGGCGTAGGGATGTGACTACTTCGAATGGGTGACGGGCTCTTCGGAGAGCAACTCGTTAACGAGTCCTGCAGCCAGATGAATATTCGACTCCATCTTGTCGCCATCCACCGCATTCTCTTTCCACGATTCGGGGGCTTCGGGGTGTGGCCCGGAAACGGCCACCTTGCCTTTGCCGTATGAGCTGATCAGCGCGGCAATATGATGGTTTTGAAAATGGGCGATGACCTTGACCTGCTCGGGGCTTGGCACCGGCGTAAATTGCGGGCCGGCCTGGTAATACATCTGGCGCTCTTCACCAAGCCAGGTGATCGGGAAGATCCTGGCGCTAAAGTCGCCGTCATAATCATCGGATGTGGCAGGGACGAGGCCCAGCGCCGGCACAAAGCCTTCGTCCTCAGACCAGCCAGTGGATGCCACAAAGGCCCCCCCACAGATCCCGAGGTAGCGGCCACCGTTTTGCAGATAGGTTTTTAATGCCGAGCGCGCGTCTGCGGTGAAGGCGTTGAGCAGCGGCTCAACATCGTCCTCAGTGCCGCCAACGATAAACACCCTGGCATGATCGAGCTCTGCAGGCAGCGCCTCGATATTGGAGAGATACCTGACCGGCAAGCCCACCTGCTTGACCACATCCGCAATCGCTCTGGTGCTATCCCCATCAGATACCGGCCCGTTATAGATCAGCGCATACGGCTCTTGCTGCGGCTGCGCAGAGGCGGCCTCTGCCATGCATCCAGTCACTAACCAAAGGCTGATAACGCTCGCAATCAGCCTGATGCCTTTTGATACATTCATCGCTGCCACTATCCCTGTGATGTGAACCGAAGAGACTACTTATCACGATCCCGTTCTGCATGTCAGCCGCTGTTAAATGAACATTTCAAGTTAACGCGCCAACGCTGATTGGGCCTGCGTTCGACACACAACGAACGAGCCAATACAGAGGGACAAACCACAGGATTTCGGCCCCTGCTTCGGAGCGCGTGCAACAGCTTTCCTGTGTGACGCCTCTTCTGGCTGATGGCTAAGGATTTGAGGGGGAATACAGCAACATAAGAGGAGGCACTTCACCTTCACTTCACCGAACGGGGGTAGGGTAGGCTCACGTTTTCAGTTGGAGCTTTATCCTATGCCCACCATCGTCACCCACGCCGCCGTCCCTCTCTGCCTTGGGCTCGGGCTTGGCAGCCGGATCATTCCGCCCCGCCTGCTACTGGCCGGTGTCGCCATCGCCATGCTGCCCGATGCCGATGTGCTTGCCTTCAAACTGGGGGTCGCCTACGGCCATGTCTTTGGCCACCGCGGCTTTACCCACTCACTGCTGTTTGCCTTTGCCTTGCCCACACTGGCCATGCTGTTTCACCGCCAATTTCGGGCCAGCGCCGCCACCATCTGGTCGTTTCTGCTGGTCTCTCTGCTCTCCCACAGCCTGCTCGATTCCCTCACTACCGGCGGCAAGGGGGTTGGCTGGCTCTGGCCGTGGCGTGACGAGCGTTTCTTTGCCCCCTGGCAGGTGATCCGGGTTGCCCCCTTCAAGCTGGAGGCCTATTTCACCACCCGAGGTGAGGCGGTGATCCTCTCCGAGCTCTACTGGGTCTGGCTGCCGGGGGTTGTAGTGATGCTGGTATTGATGGGGTGGCGGGTGTGGGAAAGGGGGCGGTAGTGGTGGGATTGGAAAGGGATATTGTGTATATCGTGGGTGAGACAAAAGTAAAAAATTGGACACTCATTTTTTGGGCTCTGACTGCAATGTTTTGCTCAGAAAGTGGATGTCCCATTTACATCCTGATTTCCTCCTTATATTTACAATGTGGTACGAATCCATTTTGAACGCTTAGTTAGAATTTTATATCACACATTTCGATACACCAGAGCTAGAAAACTTAAAGATCATAGCTGTTTGCGCTAACCCTGTGAGTAGTTTTTGGCTAGCTATTGGTGATAAGTGTTTATTTTTATTTGTCGATGATACGAAAAACTTCACCTTTGAGCATTTTGAAAAATGTTCATGCATACTTATAGGTGAAGAATTTTTTATGTTTATATCTATATTCCCAGAATTTCTTCCATGATGTGATGGCTTAAATACAAACCAGTCATCTAAATCTCTTAAATTGAAATTAATCTTGCTTCCAGCAACTGTTTCTGCATCGCCAAATAAGTTAATTGAAAATTTACCTTTTTTGCCTGAAATGTATAAGCAATGACTTGAATCATTGCTACTTATATCGTTTGTTATACATTGAGTTCGGCGTTCATCATAAGGCCACATCCAAGTGACTTGTAATGAAGGAATTAAGCTAGACATATCCCCTAGTTTACTTTTTTGGGGAATTATCACATATTTTGATATCTTACCTTTATACGCCAATTTATCAATTTTAGCTAAGCCATTAACCCATGATGGTTTAGGAAATGAAGAAATATAATTGTAGTATAAAAAGCAATTTGATGTTGTATCAAAGTAACTAATTGCCTCAATCACTCCTTTAAAATGGTCTCCATCGCAATGAGATATGAAAAAGCCGCTTATTTTTTTTGATATTTTTATTTTGTTTTCTTCGAAATACTTGATTACTTTATCTATTTTTGAACAAATATCTTGATTTAAACACCCTCCATCAAAAAGGTATAAATTACCATTGGGGGCGATCACCAGGTTGCTTTCACCATTTCCGACATTGAAGATGCACACATACCAGTCATATCCTAAATCTGGGTTTATGTTGGTGTCTTCAGATAATTCAAGTAATTTACTTCTGTTTTTTTTATTAAGGGATTGGAGAGTTCCTCTCAATGAACGAGCTCGAGGATCGTTGCCGCCTTTCTCAGCATTTTGGAAGCCATTCTGACTAATGTCGAACTCTTTTTCGAAGAGCATAAATCTGTCTATATATAATTTAGGACTTGTGTACATTTTATTAAGTGGTATCCGAACTTCAAATTCTTCAATATCTTGAATGTCGAGAATATTATCTACCACTTCTTTAGTGACATCTTCATAGCGAACCACAAAATTGTTGCCATCTTTATAGCATTCATTTACATATATTAATTTGCTATCCTTCATATAATCTCTTTAGAATGGTTATATCTGTTTAAATGGTTGATGGTGAAGCATAACAAGCATAACAAGCATAACAAGCATAACAAGCATAACACTATAGCTCAGCAGTGCTGGGATACGCATCTTTTTAAATACTGGCTATTCTACGCCTTGCCCAGAAAGGTGGGGGCTCAAATTTACCTTTACCCTCAAGAAAAGGCTGAAATTTATACTGAAGGAAGTGCGTGCTAAAGTAGCGTAAACAAGACACCGGTTTGAGGCCGGTATCTATTGATAACTATATTGGTACAAATTTTTAGGCATCAGGTTTCTGAGTGTCCGCCTGCAACGCGCAGCTGACCGTTAATACTTCGCCACACATTTGGAACAAATGTGGGGTCTTGGGAAACTTCGGACTCTTTTCTGAAACTGGTTTTTCCTTTGGAAATTACTGACACATACCCTTCGGGTAGCTTTGTAAACATAAATTGATCACTGTGCCCATGAAGGAGAGTAAGGCCCATACCCTCAGTTGCAAGTGAACTCAGCAGATCTTGTTTGTCCTTTATCTCTTTTACAACTTCGTGATAGTCCAATTCAGGTGCGTCATCAATGCCGTTAATGCTATGGCCTCTGGGGTGAGTGCAATGTCTGCATTTGTCTTGATGACCAGTGCAATGACGGCATCTATCCTCGCCTGGGTGGCGACAAGATGAATCCTTCCCGTCAATTTGGCCAAGCCAACCTATTGGTAATGTTGGAAATTCATCTTCGAGATCATCCTCGCCATTCTTGCTTACAGAAATAACTAAATCCCTCTCTGTTTGAGAGTAGCCTTCCAGCATTGGCTTTATCACTCCTTGGTCTTCATACACGGGAATGTACACTCCAAAATCAGAGTTATCCAAGTGCTGAAGGTATTTATCCAATTTTCCAGATTGGATACTATCAATAGCTGATTTGATCTTATCGTCGATTTGCATGACTCTTTCCTTTTGCGGTGGTTAATAACTGCCTTTGTGAAGATGTCTAAAAGTGATTAGATAGAAGGCGGCATTAATCCGATAACAGAGCCTTCCATATAGCATCATGCGGTCCTTGTAACAAATAAGAAGCATTAACTTTAAACAATTACATTGTCATATCGTATTTTAGACTAAAAATAGTAGATTGGTGTTAATGGAAATAAAGCCCAGCATTTGCCGTGAATATATCATAAACTCTGTTTGACGGTTTTGCCACATCCTTATTTATCCCGATCTGGTTGGTGCAATAAGGCTCGCCTGTTGGGCTTTGCTACACGCTGCGTCAACCTACAAAAACCACGCTACCGCCCCTGAGTGACAGCCCCCAGTTCGCTGCTGTTAACCTGCGAGATTGCAACAATCGCTGTCATGGCGTTCTTCCGAGAGGTTGATTGTCATTCGGGTATCTTAAGGGGGCTGGTGGCGCGTTGAGAAGCGTGTTTTGGCGGGAATCTGTGCTGGATCAATAAATTAGTCATCAGTAGTATTCAATTTGAGCAAATTCGGTTGCAGTAGCTTCCCCTCACCCCAACCCTCTCCCAAGGGGAGAGGGGGCTTGTTCACTGTTGCACGGTAGCCTCAGGCGGGCACGGTTTTGATCCCCCTCTTATTCGCTGAGCCGAAGGTACCCGACGTCAGTCGGGCAAATAAGCGGGGGAGAAGACCTTTGGTGTTATTTGCCAAAGAGAGCGGGTCCTTCCAAAGTCACTCGCCCCAGCCAGAAGGGCGGGCGAAACCCCGTCGAGGGCTGCGCCCTCGTGTCCTGCGTGGCGAAGCCGCGCCATAGCATCAGCATCAATTCCGCGAACATCTGATTACGCTTCGCTAATCAGACCTACAAGGGTGGCACCAACCAGGGATGGTGGATAACAAAGGGAGCCCGCTTGGGCTCCCTTGCTTGTCATGGGGGTGGGCGTTTGACTGAACGCTTAGCGCAGGGTCGCGGCCTTCATCCCTTCCACAAACTCTTTCAGACGGGTGAGCATATGTTCCGGGTTTTGGTGGTGGGTCTCGATGATCTTCACCACGGCAGAGCCGGAGATGGCACCGGCGGCGCCAGCGGCAATGGCTTCACGCACCTGAGCCGGTTCGCTGATGCCAAAGCCGAGCAGGGCGGGGGGGGCGTTGAACTCGCGCAGGGTATTGATCAGCCCCTCCACCGGCATGCCGGCCTTGGTCTCGGCACCGGTGACACCGGCGCGGCTCACCAGATAGGTGTACCCATTGCCGAGCTCCGCCACCTGTTTCAGGGTCTCGGCGTCGCCATTGGGCGGGGCGATAAAGATGCTGTCGATGCCGAACTTGTCGGCGGCCGCCTTGTAGGGGGCGCACATCTGCACCGGCACGTCGGCGACCAGCACCGAGTCCACGCCCGCCTGCTGGCACTTCTCGTAGAAGCCGTCAATTTTGCGCACATAGACCAGGTTGGCGTAGACCAAGAGGCCAATGGGCAGCTGCGGGTACTTGGCGCGGATGCGGCCAAGCAGCTCGAAGCAGTCGTCCGGGGTGGTGTGGCTGGCAAACGCGCGCAGAGCGGCGCCCTGAATGGTGGGGCCGTCCGCCACCGGATCGGAGAAGGGAATGCCGAGTTCGAGGGCATCGGCGCCCCCTTCGACCAGCGCATCGACGATGGCCAGCGAGAGTTCAGGAGTGGGGTCACCCAGCATCACGAACGGCACAAAGGCGCCCTGATTGGCTTCATCCAGACGGGAGAAGAGTTGTGCGTAACGGTTCATGACAAGGTTCCTTCTTTTTCAAAGATGTCGGCAACGGTGAAGATATCTTTGTCGCCACGGCCGGAGAGGTTGACGATGAGCACCTGCTCTTTTTCCGGTTCACTGCGGGCCATCTTGAGGGCGTGGGCCAGTGCGTGGGAGGACTCCAGCGCGGGGATAATCCCCTCGGATTTGGCCAGCTCCTGGAAGGCGTCCAGCGCCTCCTTGTCGGTCACCGAGGGGTACTCGGCGCGGCCGATGGCGGCCAGATGGGCGTGCTGCGGGCCGACAGAGGGGAAATCCAGCCCCGCCGAGACGGAGTAGGACTCCTGAATTTGGCCCTGATTGTCCTGCATCAGATAGGAGTGCATGCCAAAGAAGACCCCCTTGCTGCCGTGACCGAGCGGCGCACCGTGCTCGCCGCTTTCGATACCGTGACCACCCGGCTCGACGCCGATGAGGCGCACTGAAGGCTCATCGATAAAGTCGGCAAACATGCCGATGGCGTTCGAGCCGCCGCCGACACAGGCAATCACCGCATCGGGCAAGCGCTCTTCTTTCTCGAAGCACTGGGCCTTGGCCTCCTCGCCAATCATCTTCTGGAACTCCCGCACGATAGTGGGGAAGGGGTGCGGGCCGGCGGCGGTGCCGAGCAGGTAGTGGGCCGACTCGTAGTTGGCAGCCCAGTCGCGCAGCGCCTCGTTGCAGGCATCTTTCAGGGTGGACGAGCCGGAGTGCACCGGAATGACGGTGGCTCCCATCAGCTTCATGCGAAATACGTTGGGTTTCTGGCGCTCGCAATCCTTGGCGCCCATATAGACCCGGCACTTGAGGCCGAGCAGGGCGCAGGCCAGTGCCGTCGCAACGCCATGCTGACCGGCGCCGGTTTCGGCGATGATCTCATTCTTGCCCATCCGCTTGGCGAGCAGGGCTTGACCCAGCACCTGGTTGGTCTTGTGGGCGCCGCCGTGCAGCAGATCTTCACGCTTCAGATAGAGTCGGGTCTTGGTGCCCTTGGTCAGATTGCGGGTCAGGGTGAGCGGAGTCGGGCGACCGGCATACTCGGTCAGCAGGGACTGAAACTCGGCGATAAAGGCCGGGTCATCCTTGGCATCGACGAAGGCTTTCTCCAGCTGGAGCAGGGCCGGGATAAGGATTTGGGGTACATACATACCGCCAAATTCACCGAAAAACGGGTTGAGCAGGGTCATGGCTTCTTCCTTGTATTAGCTAAATCGAAACATCAAAAAGGGTTGCGCTACAGGTTGCGCAGTGCGCCGAAGGCGGCTGCAATTTTGTGCGCATCCTTCTGGCCTGGGGTACTCTCCACCCCGGAGTTGAAATCAAGGCCGAGGCAGCCCACTTGCGCTGCCTGCAGGGCGTTGTCGGGGTTGAGCCCCCCCGCCAGCATCAGCTTGGCTTTATCGAGCGTGGCCAGCAGGGCCCAGTCGAACGCCTGACCGGTACCGCCGCTCTGGCTGCCGACTTTCGTATCCAGCAGCAGGCGATCCGCCGGATAGTCGAGGGCGGGCAGCGGCTCGCCGCTTGTGACTCCGATTGCTTTCCAGATCTGGCAGCCAGTCGGCAGCAGTGGGCGCAGGGTATCGATATAGGCGGCATCCTCATCCCCATGCAGTTGCACGGCGGCGAGCCCCAGCGCATCCACCGTCTTGGCGATGGTGGCGGGCTGGGCGTTGCGAAATACCCCGACGTAGGAGAGCGGTGCGCCCGCCATCACGGCGCGGGCGGCGGGGATGTCCACATAGCGCGGGCTTTTGGCCACAAAAATCAGACCGCCAAACACCGCGCCCGCCTGATGGGCGGCGGCGGCATCTTCGGCGCGGGTCAGGCCGCACACCTTGTTCTGGCCCAGTACCAGTTTGCGCACCGCTGCCTCCAGATCCGGCTCGGCCATCAGGGATGAGCCCACCAGAAAGCCTTTGGCGTGGTGGCGCAGATCCGCTACCTGAGCGCGGTGGTTGATGCCGGACTCGCTGATCACCACCCGATCGCTTGGAATGTCTTTGGCCAGCTGTTTGGTGCGGTTGAGATCGACGCTCAAATCTCGCAGATCCCGGTTGTTGATGCCAATCACCGGCGCCCCCAACGCGATGGCGCGGGTTAGCTCCTCTTCGTTGCTCACCTCGGTGAGCACGCCCAGGCCCAGCTCCTTGGCCACCGCGAACAGGGCGCGATAGCCCTCGTCGGTTAGCACCGAGAGCATCAGCAGGATGGCGTCCGCCTGATAGTGACGGGCCAGATAGACCTGATAGGGGTCAATCATGAAATCCTTGCAGAGCACCGGCTGTGATACGCGGCTGCGCACCCGCGGCAGGAAGGCGAAATCCCCCTGAAAGAACTTCTCGTCGGTCAGCACCGAGATGGCGGTGGCGTATTTGCCATAGATGTCGGCGATGGCCTCCGGGCTGAAATCGTCGCGGATCAAGCCCTTGGAGGGGGAGGCCTTCTTGCACTCCAGAATAAAGCGGGTGGAGCCCGCCTTGAGGGTCCCGACGAAATCCCGATCGCTCGGGGTCAGCTCGCTCTGGAAGCTATCCAGCGGTTGGGCCAGCTTGCGGGCGGCAACCCACTCCTGCTTGGCCGCCACGATTTTGCCGAGGATGGTCTGGCTGATGGAGGCCATGTTCAGAAAAGCATGGGGGGCAATAAGGTCTGACATCTCGTTATCCTTGCGAAACTGGCTCTTGCCCTGCGGGCGTTTTCAATGACTGTTGGGCAACGTGGTGGCTGACATCATGCCTCCTGATGGCCCGCTTCCTGATGGCTTAAAGTTGCTAGCCGAGCAGCCAGATCCGCAGCCTTGCCGCTTGCCAGCACCGCCAGCACCTCGGCCGCCGCGCTCTTGAGATCTTTCGCCTTGCCCGCCATCAGCAGCAGTGGCGCCACATTGGCGGCAATGGCGGCGTTGTGGGCCGGAGTGCCACGCCCTTCCAGAATGGCGGCAGTGATGGCACGGTTCTCTTCAGGCTCACCACCCTGAATGGCGCTCACCGGATAGGTCTCGAGGCCAAAGTCAGCCGGGGTGAGCAGAAACTCGCGGATCTCGCCGTCACGGATCTGGGCCACCTGGGTCGGGCCGTGAATGGCAATCTCGTCGAGCCCGGCGCCGTGAACCACCATACCGGTTTTCAGCCCCAGTGCCAGCAGGGTTTCTGCGATGGGGCGCACCAGCTCGGGGGCATAGACCCCCATCAGCTGATAGGTGGGGCGAGCGGGGTTGATAAGCGGCCCCAGCACGTTGAACAGGGTGCGGGTCTTGAGGGCTTGGCGCACCGGCATGGCATGGCGCACCCCGGCGTGGTACTGGGGGGCGAACAAAAAGCAGATGCCGAGCTCGTCCAGACAGCGGCGCGCCTGCGCCGGGCTCATGTCGAGCTTGATGCCCATTTTGTCCAGCAGATCGCTCGAACCCGACTTGCTCGAGACCGAGCGGTTGCCATGCTTGGCCACTTTCAGGCCGCAGGCGGCGGCGACCAGCGCCGAGGTGGTGGAGACGTTGATGGTGTTGAGACCATCGCCACCGGTGCCGACGATGTCGCAAAACTCGTAATCCGGACGCGGGAAGTCGCGCGCTTCTGCCAGCAGCGCCTCGGCGGCACCGGCGATCTCCTCCGGGGTTTCCCCCTTGATCTTGAGGGCGGTCAGCAGGCTTGCGAGCACTATGGGATCCACTTCGCCACGTACCACCTGGCCGAAGGCGTCGCGGGTACTTTCACGGCTCAGAGACTGACCCTGATAGAGGGTGTTGAGATGTTGATGCATGTTGGTCTCCTTACCTTAACGCACGCTGCTTTCTGGGCGGGTGATATGGGCGAGCGCCTGAGTCAGCAAACGGGCCCCTTCCGAGGTCATGATGGATTCGGGATGGAACTGGAAACCCAGCACCCGCTCATCCTGCTGCTCAATGGCCATGGGCATGCCCTGATAGTGGGCAATCACCGTCAGCTCTTCCGGTACATAGGTGGCGACCAGCGAGTGGTAGCGGGCCACCGGCAGCGGGCTCGGCAGACCGGCAAAGGCGCCGTGGCCGTTGTGCTCAATCAGGGACCGCTTGCCGTGGACAATTTCGCCTGCCGCACCGACGGTGCCGCCGTAGGCTTCGCACAGGGCCTGATGGCCGAGGCAGATGCCGAGGATGGGCACCTGACCACGGGCCAGCTTGATAAGGTCAATCAGGCAACCCGCCTCATGGGGGGCTCCCGGCCCCGGCGAGAGCACCAGCACGGCATCCCCTTCGCAGGCGGCAATTTCGCTCATGATGCGGCTGGCCGGCAGGCTGTTGCGGTAGATCCGCACCGGATAGCCGAGGGAGCGGAACTGGTCGACGAGGTTGTAGGTAAATGAATCGAAGTTATCGAGCAGGAAAATGTTAGTCATGGCTCACGTCCTTATGTTGCTCCTGCTGGGCGCTCAGGGCTTGCAGGGAGGTGCCATGGCTGGCTGCGATGGCGGCCAGCACGGCGGCCGCCTTGGCGCGGGTTTCGTCCGCTTCGGCTTGCGGCTTGGAGTCATAGACCACCCCGGCACCGGCCTGTACGTGGGCCACGCCATCTTTCACGAAAGCGGAGCGGATGACGATGCAGGTATCCATCTCGCCGGCGCCGTTGATGTAACCGACCGCACCGCCGTAGCTGCCGCGGCGCTTGCCTTCCACCATGCGAATCAGCTCGCTGGCGCGGATCTTGGGGGCGCCGGTGAGGGTGCCCATGTTCATGCAGGCCTGATAGGCGTGCAGGGCGTCAAGATCGGAGCGCAAGGTGCCGACCACCTTGGAGACCAGATGCATCACGTGGCTGTAGCGATCCACCTTGAGCAGCTCCTTGACGTAGCGGGTGCCGGGTTCCGAGATGCGGGCGATGTCGTTGCGGCCCAGATCTACCAGCATCAGGTGCTCGGCCACCTCTTTTTCGTCCTGACGCAGCTCCAGCTCGATACGGCCATCGAGATCCCGGTTGATGCTGCCATCCGGGTTGAAACCACGGCGGCGGGTACCGGCGATGGGGTACATCTCCACATCGCGGCTGGCGGCGCAGAATTTCACCGCGCTCTCCGGCGAGGCACCAAACAGGGTGAAGCCCTCATCCTGCACGTAGAACATGTAGGGGCTGGGATTGGTCTGTTTGAGGCGGCGATAGGCGGCCAGCGGGCTTGGGCAGGGCAGGGAGAAGCAGCGCGACGGCACCACCTGGAAGATGTCACCCCGGCGGATAAAGCCCTTGAGCTTCTCCACCTCGGCGCAGAACTGCTTGTCGCTCTTGTCCACGCTCATGCCACCGGTCAGAGGCTGGGTGGTCAGCTCGGCGCTTAGGGGTTGTTGGCAAATCTGTTTGAAGTCGGTGAGTCGCTCGGTCAGGCGGGTGTATCTGTCTTCAACCTGGCTTTCGTCGCTATCGCCGCCAAAGATGCAGGCCAGCAGTTGAGTGGTGCGTTCGATATGGTCGATAGTGATCAGGGTTTCGGCCACATAGAAGCAGTAGTCGGGGCAGCTGTTGCTCCCCTCAGGCACTTCGGGCAGATCTTCAAATGAGGCGATCAGGTCGTAGGCAAAGCTGCCCGCCATAAACAGCGCCTCTTTGCCGAGCTGGCAATCAAGCTCCCGCTGCAGGGTACGCAGCACGTCCAGCACGCTGCTCCCCTTGAGGCGGGAATCTTCGTCCAGCTCCCGATCGGAGGCCGGGAAATCGAGCTGCAATTCGCCATCTACCAGCGAGCGGGCCACCACCACGGGCAGCCGCTCGGCCAGCAGGCTCTGCAACTGGGCGCCGTTGTCGTTCAGGCTGCGTACCCGCACGGTGCGACCACGGCACTCGATGCGCAGGCAGGCATCGACCAGCAGCAGGCTCTGTTTGCCTGCCTTGGAGTCGATCTCCACCGATTCCAGCAGCAGGTTGTTGGGGCGGCCCTGACAGAGGCGGGTATAGAGCGCCAGCGGATCGGCCACATAGGGGGCGTTGAGCTTGAGGGTATCGAATTCACCCAGAGGAAGGCGATGTGTGGCTGTCATAGTGCGTTCCCTTGCGTGTGATGCGTGTTACCGATGTTCATGACGTTGAATTCCTTGAAAATTTAATGGGTCCGGGGTGGCTGGTTCAGGGGCGCCATCGCCAGGTCAGCTTGCTTGTCTGAATTCTCGGTTTCATCACAGGTCCATTTGCCGGATAATAAAAAAGCCCGCTGGGGTCAGCGGGCTTTTTCTTTGGGTTCTTAATTTGCTGTCAGATTACAGGTACAGCAACGACCACACGCCCGCATGTCAGGGAGTGTGCCACCACCAGATGGTCAGGATGGAAGTCGTTTGCATGATAAAGTCCTGTAAAAAGATGTTTGCAATGAAGTGCCTACAGAAAACGATAAAGCCGCGGCCAAGTCAAGTCGCTTTTTAGCCTTCTTTCACCGATTTGCCATGAATGGTGACCTGACCACGAGAGCGGAATAACCTGATGAGATTCGATCTTCACTGCCATACCACTGCCTCCGACGGGGTGCTGAGCCCCGCCGAACTGGTGCGCCGCGCTGCCGAAAAACAGGTCGAGGTGTTAGCAGTTACTGACCACGATACCCTCGCCGGGCTTGATGAGGTGCGCCGCACCATCGCGGCCGAGCAACTGCCGCTGCGGCTGGTCAGCGGGGTGGAAATTTCCACTGGCTGGGAGCATCACGAAATTCATATCGTGGCGCTGGCAGTGGATGAAAAAAATGTGCAGCTGACCGATTTTCTGGCCGGTCAGCTGGCACGTCGCGAAGCGCGTGCGCTGGAAATCGGGCGCCGTCTGGAGAAGTGCCTCATTCCCGGCACCTATGAAGAGGCCAAGGCGCTTGCCGGTGACGCCGCCGTGACCCGCGCCCACTTTGCCCGGGTGCTGGTGGCGCACGGGGTAGCCGACAACATGCAGAAGGTATTCAAAAAGTACCTGAGCCGTGGCAATAAAGGGTATGCCCCGGCCGAGTGGCCCGAGATGAGCGAAGCCATCGCGGCCATTCATGCCGCCGGTGGGCTGGCGGTGCTGGCCCACCCCAGCCGTTACGATCTCACCGCCAAGTGGATCAAGCGGCTGCTGGTGGCTTTCAAGGCCGCCGGTGGTGATGCCATGGAGGTCTCATTGCCCCAGCAGAGTCCGCAGGAGCGAGCCAATCTGGGCCAGTGGGCCAAGGATCACGACCTCTATATCTCGGTGGGATCGGATTTTCACTTCCCCTCCAACTGGACCGAGCTGGGCCGCCACCTCTGGCTGCCCAAAGAGGGGATGCCCGTCTGGTTGGCCTATCCCGGTCACTTTGGGCTCACCACCGAGCAACATGCAGAGCTGCTGGCGAGTCGGTAACGACGCCAGCGAAGCGGCCACAAACAGGTTAAGGTAGTGTCATGGGTTATTGACCCGTGACCATACGAGCGGGCAGGTATTGCTGCCCCCATTGCGAGAACAAGCTATGAGTCAGCATTTTTACGTACATCCGGAAAACCCCCAGGCCCGACTGATCGGTCAGGCGGTACAGATCATCCAGAACGGCGGTGTGATCGTCTATCCGACCGACTCCGGTTATGCGCTGGGTTGCCAGATGGGTGACAAGGGCGCGCTGGAGCGCATCTGCCGCATCCGTCGCCTCGACGCCAACCACGACTTCACCCTGGTGTGCCGCGATCTCTCCGAGATCTCCACCTACGCCAAGGTCGACAACAGCGCATTTCGCCTGATCAAGAACAACACCCCGGGTGCCTACACCTTCATCTTCAAGGCGACCAAAGAGGTGCCGCGCCGCCTGATGAACGAGAAGAAGAAGAGCATCGGTATCCGGGTGCCGGACAACAAGATTGCTCAGGCGCTCTTGGAAGCACTCGGCGAGCCGCTGCTCTCCACCACATTGATCCTGCCGGACTCCGAGATGGCCGAGTTCGATCCGGAAGAGATCTTCGACAAGCTGGGCAAGCAGATCGATCTGGTGGTCAACGGGGGTTATCTGGGCGAGCAGCCCACGACTGTGGTCGATTTCTCTGACGACGAGCCGGTATTGCGTCGTCGCGGTGCCGGAGACCCGACCCCGTTTGAGTGATGTCGCTGAACCGGTGACAGTCCCTTCCGCCGAGACGGGGGCTGGCACCGCACTACCCATCGCGAAAGTCCTGGGGCAGCCCTATCACGAGCTGCCCCAGGATCTGTTCATCCCGCCCGATGCGCTGGAGGTGTTCCTCGATACCTTCGAGGGGCCGCTCGATCTGCTGCTCTATCTGATCCGGCGCCAGCAGCTCGATATTCTCAACCTGCCGATCCTGCAGATCACCGCCCAGTACATGGAGTACGTGGAGCTGATGCAGGGGCTCAACCTTGAGCTGGCGGCTGAGTATCTGCTGATGGCAGCCTGGCTGGCGGAGATAAAATCCCGCCTGCTGCTGCCCAAGGCGCCGGAGCTGGAGGATGAAGATGAGGGAGAAGACCCGCGGGTGACCCTGATCCGCCGCCTGCAGGAGTACGAGCGCTACAAGGTAGGGGCGGAGAAGGTCAATGAGCTGCCTCGGGTGGAGCGGGAGATTTATATCGCCACCGCCTTGCCCCCCGATTTTGGCGCCCTCAAGCCACTGGCGCCCGATGTTTCGCTGGTTGAGCTCGCCCTTTACATGCAAAGTGTGGTAAAACGCGCGACTCATTTCGAACATCACCAGATCCGCCGCGAACAGATCCCGACCCGGGTGCGCATGGCGGAGATCCTTGCCATGCTCACGCTGGGGCAGACCCTGCGCCTTGAGCAGGTGCTGCGTGCCGAAGAGGGGCGGATGGGGGTACTGGTGACGTTTCTGGCCCTGCTGGAGCTGTGCAAGGAGCAACTGATCTGGATCCTGCAGGCAGAACCCCTTGGCCCAATCCATTTCGCATTGGCCGAGCAGAGCGAGGAGGGCAACCGTGGCGCTGCCCACTGAACGACTCAAGACCCTGATCGAAGCGGCGCTGTTTGTGGCCGGTCGTCCGCTCAATGTCAGCGAGCTGAAAAGCAGCGTGCTGGCGGATTATCCGGTGACCAGTCGCTATGTTCAGCTGCTGTTGGCCGAGATCAGGCAAGATTACAGCTCACGAGGCGTCGAGCTCAAGGAGGTCGCCTCCGGCTGGCGCTTTCAGGCGCGTCAGGAGTATGCCGAAGAGCTCTCGCGGCTCTGGAGCGAGCGGGCTCCGCGCTATTCGCGCGCCGTGATGGAGACGCTGACCCTGATCGCCTATCGCCAACCCATCACCCGGGCCGAGATCGAAGCGATCCGCGGGGTGGCGGTGTCGAGCCAGATAGTGAATACCCTGAAAGAGCGTGGCTGGGTGCGCAGCATAGGCCACAAAGAGGTGGCCGGTCGCCCCGAACTGCTCGCCACCACCAGAGAGTTTCTGGATTATTTTAATCTGCAGAGTCTGGAGCAGCTCCCCGAGCTGGATCCGGAGCTGCAACCCCTGTTGCCCTCTGCGGTGGACGGGGAGAGCGATGCCCGGTGAATGGCGCCCAAGCGTGCCGATGTCACCGAGATATACATTTTTCAACTGTGGCGATCGCTCCAACCGGCGTTTGTTACAGTTAACCCCGTTGCCCCTTTTACCAGTGGGCAGCGATCAACAATCAGGTAACCCCGATGAGTGAAAAACTGCAAAAAGTGTTGGCCCGCGCGGGTCACGGCTCCCGTCGTGAGATGGAGGCCCTGATCACCGCAGGTCGGGTCAGTGTGGATGGCAAGGTCGCCACACTGGGGGATCGCGTCGAAGTGAACGCCGTGATCCGGGTGGATGGTCACCAGGTCAAGACCCGTGCCGCAGAGGAAGTGATCTGCCGCGTACTGGCTTACCACAAGCCGGAAGGGGAGATGTGTACCCGTCACGATCCGGAAGGTCGTCCCACCGTGTTTGATCGTCTGCCCAAGATGGAAGGTGCCCGCTGGATTGCGGTCGGCCGCCTCGACGTCAACACCTCCGGTCTGTTGCTGTTCACCACCGACGGTGAGCTGGCCAACCGTCTGATGCACCCGAGCCACGAAGTGGAGCGGGAATACGCGGTGCGTGTCTTTGGCGAGATCACCGAAGCCATGCTGCAGCGTCTGCGCAAGGGCGTGCAGCTGGAAGATGGCACCGCCAAGTTCAACAAGATCAAACCGGCTGGCGGTGAGGGTCTGAACCAGTGGTTCAACGTCACCCTGACTGAAGGTCGCAACCGTGAAGTGCGCCGCCTGTGGGAATCCCAGGAAGTGCAGGTGAGCCGCCTGATGCGTATCCGCTACGGCGACGTCAAGCTGGACCGCGGCATCCCGCGCGGCGGCTGGCAAGAGCTGAAACTGCCGGAAGTGAACTACCTGCGCGGTCTGGTCAACCTGCCGCCGGAGACCGAATCCAAGGTCGATCTGCAGCAAGATGGCAAAACCAGCCGCCACAAGCAGGCCGCCCAGATCCGTCGCGCCGTGCAGCGTCACAAAGAGATGCAGGGCAAAGAGCCGCGCGCTCGCGCCACCACCGCCCGTCGCAAGCCACAAGCGTCTACCCGCAACTCCGGTACCGGCAGCAAGTAAGCCGATAGCCCGTTGCGAACTGTGCGCCGTTCAAGTGCGCAGTCGGCCAAGCAAAGGCCCGCACCAACTGGTGCGGGCCGTTTTCATCTCTAGCGGGTGACCTCCAGCTGCAGGCTGGCTCCGGTCATGTGGCAATGATTGCTCTCACACTCCTCAGTTGGCCGGTGTCATCCACTCTTTGTTGAAGTCGCGGATAAACATCTCTCCCTCTTCATTGCGGGCGGTGACCAGATAGAAGGTGACGTTCTGGCGAAACAGCGAGAGGCGGTAGAGGGCGGCGTTGTCCTCCTCCGAGAGGTTCTTTTTTGAGGTGTCGTTGATGGGCACCAGATCGACTTTGCCCTTTTTCAGTAGTTCGACACACTGGTTGAGGCGGTTGGTTGTTCTGACGATCAGCTTCTGCTCGATGGTCACCCGCTCGATGGCATCGGAGAACCACCCCTTGGGCACGCAGGCGGTTTTCTGCTGCCAGGGTGGGGATTCCAGCCCCTTCTTGTCGGGCGTGGTGTACCAGGACTGGATATCGAAGGCGATGGGGGTACTGAACAACAGGGTGTTGCTGCGCTCGTTGGTCCAGGTAAAGGGGAAGGCGGCGATGGCGTTGCCCAGCTCGATGTTTTTAAGTCCTCTCGGCCAAGGCTGGTAGGAGATCCGCAGACCTGGGTGGCCTGCCGCTTTGAGAGTGGTGAGCACCTTGCTTGCCAGCTCGCCGCCATTGGCCAGCGTCGCTGAAGAGTAGGGGGGCAATTCGCCGGTGATAATCACCGCGCTCTGCACCGTGGCGGCCGGGAGCAGCGAGAGAGCAAACAGGGTGGCAAGAAAGCGAAGGGACGAGCGGAGGCGATAAGTGGCAGAGGGCGTGACCGGATAACGGATGTGCATGGCGGGTGACCTCACCTCTATCGATTGCTGACAGCGTAGCGGTTCTGGCAGGGAAAAAACAGACTCGATAAATGCTGTTGGTCGCGGCGTATGGCCCTTGAAGTTCCCTTTGGCGGGCGGAAGGGGTTGTGGCGGTTGCTCTGCTCCGGTGAGCTTGTTAGCCTGTGCGGCTCTGATAGAGGAGTGAACGATGAGCAAGGTACTTGATGAGCTGCTGGCGTTGCTGGCGCTGGAAAAAATCGAGGAGGGCCTGTTTCGGGGCCAGAGCCAGGATCTCGGTCTGCGGGCCGTGTTTGGCGGACAGGTAATGGGGCAGGCCTTGTCAGCCGCCAAGCAGACGGTCGAGACCGGCCGTCAGGTTCACAGTTTTCACTCCTACTTCCTGCGTCCGGGGGATGTGACCCGTCCCATCGTCTATGACGTGGAGAATATCCGCGACGGCCAGACCGTCTCCACCCGTCGGGTCAAGGCGATTCAGGGCGGCAAGCCCATCTTCTATCTCAACGCCTCGTTTCAGGTGCCGGCCGACGGTTTCGAGCATCAGGCGCAGATGCCGACCGGCATCACTCCGCCGGAGGAGCTCAAGAGCGAGCTGGAGCTGGTGCGCCCCTACGAGAACCTGATCCCGGCTTCCCTGCGGGACAAGATCCTCTGCGAGCAGCCCATCGAGATGCGCCCGGTGACCCTGGTCGACCCTATTCGGCCGACGGTGCAGGACCCGGTGCGCCACGTCTGGTTCAAGGCCAACGGCCAGATGCCGGACGATCTGCGGGTGCACAAATACCTGCTGGCCTACGCCTCCGACTTCAACTTCCTGCTCACCTCGCTGCAGCCGCACGGGGTGTCCTACTGGGAGCCGGATATGCAGGTGGCTACCATCGATCACTCCATGTGGTTCCACCGGGATTTTCGCTTCGACGACTGGCTGCTCTACGTGGTAGACAGCCCGAGCGCCAGTAGCGGTCGCGGTCTGGTGCGCGGCCAGTTCTTTACCCGTGATGGCATGCTGGTGGCGAGCACCATGCAGGAGGGGGTGATCCGCCGTCGCGGCAGTTAAGGCCTCAAAGCGGATAGCAAAACGGGGTGGCTTGGGCCACCCCGTTTTCGTTGCTGCGATGTGCGCGGGCTCGGCGGACTCAGCCGCCGCGCTGGTACTTGAAGCGCTTCTTGCGCCGGTAGGGGTAGACATCCTCGAACACCCCCACCTTGATGTTGCTCTGCAGCATCTTCCAGTAGTTGGCGTCGAACATCTCCTTGTGCAGCTGCAACATGATCTCCCGCACCTGCGGTTTTTGCAGCAGGAAGGTGGCGAACTCCTCGGGGAAGATGTCGTTGGGGGCCACCGAGTACCAGGGCTCGGCGCTCCACTCATCCTCGGGGTAGCGGGGCGGCGGGATCTGGCGGAAGTTGCACTCCGTCATGTAGCAGATCTCGTCGTAGTCGTAGAAGACCACCCGGCCGTGACGGGTGACGCCAAAGTTCTTGAACAGCATGTCCCCCGGGAAGATGTTGGCCGCCGCCAGCTGCTTGATGGCGTTGCCGTACTCCTCCAGTGCGAGCCGGGTCTGCTGCTCGTCCGCCTTGTCCAGATAGAGGTTGAGGGGGATCATCTTGCGCTCGGTATAGAGGTGCTTGATCACCAGCTTGTCGTCGCTGATGGTGAGCGCCGACGGTGCCACCGTCTTGAGCTCGGCAAGGAGCTCCGGCGAGATGCGATCGAGCGGAAACTCGAAGTTGGTGAACTCCTGGGTATCGGCCATCCGGCCAACCCGGTCGTGCTGTTTTACCAGCCGGTATTTCGCCTTCACCTGCTCGTGACTCACATCTTTGGGCGGCGTGAACTCGTCCTTGATCACCTTGAACACCACATCGTAGGAGGGGAGGGTGAACACGCTCATCACCATCCCCTTGATGCCGGGGGCGATGATGAACTGATCCCGACTCTGGGCCAGATGATGGCGGTAGTGGCGATAGAGCTCGGTCTTGCCGTGCTTCTGGCAGCCGATGGCGTTGTAGATCTCGTAATCGGGCTTGTGGGGCATGATTTGGCGCAGGAAGGCGACGAACAGCGCCGGTTCGCGGGCATAAACCATAAAGTAGGCACGGGCGAAGCCAAACACGATGGAGGCGAGATCCGGCTCGAAGATCACCGTGTCCACATAGATGCTGTGGCCGGTGCTGAGCAGGGGCAGGATAAAGGGGAAGACCTGATCCCGGGCCCGGATCAGCCCCACCAGATAGGCCCCTTTGTTGCGGTAGAACACCTCTTTGAGGAGCTCGATGGCAAACGGCTCGTCATGGAGGATTTGCGGGCCGTTCTCCGCAAGATGGCGGTGGATGTCGACAATATCCCGCTGCTTGTCCTCGTAGGGGAGGGTGAAGCTGTAATCCCCCAAAAGCTGGCTCAAGGTCTGCGGCAGATGGGCCAGATCGGTGCGATAGATCCGCAGCAGGGCGCTCAGGTCCGGTTTTTCGCCACGGCTGACAAAGGGGTGGATATAGAGGTTCTCGTCGCGGATATTGCGATGGCGAAAGATCCGGCGATAGACGGAGTTGAAGAAGGACTCCGCCACCTCGAAGTTGTCACAACGGGGCAGTAGATCGCTGAAGGCGCTTTTGACCCGCTTGAGCAGCTCCTGGGTGGCGTGGTGCTCCCCCATCATCTGGCGGATGGAGCTGGCGGTTGCCCCCACATGGTGGTCATAGAGGCGAATTCGCTCGCGCCCGGCGAGCTGCACCCCCAGCCAGTCACTGTTCTCGAAGCGGCTCTTGCTGCCCTGGGTTATCTCGAGAAACCGGCTGTAAAACGACTCGAAGCGTTGCAAGATAGTCTCGGCGACGGCCTGTTCCAATGGCTGCTGCATCTCTCTCTTCCTTGTGATCTGTCGGGCCGATAGCGCGAAGGATTGGGTGTAATTTGTTCACACGTCTGGCCACTATCGCAACATTCAAACGTCTGTTCAAGTGGCAATTTTCGGGGATAAACGGTAGATTGCGCCCCTGTTTTGGTGATGGTTTAGCGACTGTTTGCTGTCTGTTTGAGAGGCCGTTGGCCTGTGAGGAAACCCGATGAAGCTCTATTTTGTCCTGGTGGCACCTGCCCGACCTGCGAATGTGGGGGCGGCTGCCCGCGCCATGAAAACCATGGGATTCGATGCCATGCGACTGGTGGCGAGCCGGGTACACGAAGAGGAGGAGGCGAGCTGGGTAGCCCACGGCGCCCAGGAGATCCTGACCCAGGCCGAGGCGTTCGATACCCTGCCCGAGGCGCTGGCGGATATGGATCTGGTGATCGCCACCACTGCCCGTGAGCGCGGTCGCTACCAGCACTACCTCACGCCGGGGGAGATCCGCGAGCAGATCCGCGCCAAGCCATCACTCGGCAAGGTCGCCATCGTCTTTGGCTGCGAGGAGTCGGGGCTCTCCAACGAGCAGCTGGCCGAGGTCGATCTCATCAGCTATCTGCCCCTCAAGGTGAGCTACCCGTCTCTCAATCTGGGGCAGGCGATCATGCTCTACGCCTACGAGATGAGTCAGCTGATGGATGAGCTGAACGCCGACGGCGCCACTGCGGTAGCAGAAAATTTTGATAACGCTGGGCAGGTTCGGGTGCTGAAAAGCAAAACAGCAGAATTGCTGGGTGAACTCGGAGTTTCGCAGGATGAAAAACTGTATCAATGGGTGATGGACCGGGTGCCCATGCTGCCGCAGCGGGATTTGAACATGCTCCACCTGCTCTGCAAAGACCTTGCGCGCAAACTTGGCAAAGAGGTTTAAGTTGACAGCCCAGCGCCCGCCGCGGTATTGCTAAAAGCCAGCTTCGTCAACGAGTGTTCGTCATGCAGTTATTCACCAACGTCATCACCACCACCATTATTACCGGTACCACCACAGGTGGCACTGGGGCCGGTTGATGCGCTGACGAACAAGCACAGAAATCAGAAAAGGCCCGTACCCACCCAGTACGGGCCTTTTTGTTGGACTGGTTTTTAGATTGAATTTCATAGATTTACAGGGAGAGAAAGCGATGAGAGTGTTGAAATTTGGCGGGTCTTCACTGGCCGATGCAGAGCGTTTTTTACGGGTGGCCGATATCGCGGTCAACACCCACGGCCAATCTCAGGTAGCCCTGGTGCTCTCTGCACCTGCCAAGGTGACCAATCATCTGGTGGCGCTGGTGGAACAGACCAGCCGCGGCATGGATGCCAGTTCCACCCTGTTTGAAGTCAACGGCATCTTCTCCCGCCTGCTGGCAGGGTTGAAGGCGGCCTATCCGGCGCTTGATGACAAGGCGCTGCTGGCCCGTCTCACCAGCGAACTGGATCAGGTTGAGCGCCTGATGCAGGGCATCCGTCTGCTGGGCCTCTGCCCGGACAACGTGCAGGCACGCATTCTGAGCCGTGGCGAGAACCTCTCCATCGCCTTTATGCTCGAGCTGCTGCGGGTGCGCGGTCTGGATCTGGAGCTGATCGTACCGGAAGAGCTGTTGGTGACCGACGGCGGTTATCTGGAAGCCCACGTCGATATCGAAGCGTCCCGCCTGCGTTTTGCCGCCAAGGGGCTGCGTAGCGACTGCCTCTACCTGATGCCGGGCTTTACCGGTGGCAGCGACAAGGGCGAGACCGTGCTGCTGGGTCGCAACGGCTCCGACTACTCCGCCGCCGTGCTGGCTGCCTGTGTCGATGCCGAGTGCTGCGAGATCTGGACTGACGTCGAAGGCTGTTACAGCTGCGACCCCCGTCTGGTGCCGGATGCCTATCTGCTGAAAACCCTCTCCTACAAGGAGGCGATGGAGCTCTCCTACTTTGGCGCCAAGGTGCTGCACCCGAAAACCATCGCGCCGGTGGCCCAGTTCCATATTCCCTGCCTCATCAAGAACAGCTTCAACCCGCAAGGGCCGGGCACCCTGATCGGCCCCGAGAGCGGCGACGATGACCTGAAAGTGAAGGCCATCTCGGATCTCTCCGGCATGTGCATGTTCAACGTCTCCGGTCCCGGCATGAAGGGGATGGTCGGCATGGCCGGTCGCATCTTCTCCGCCGTCTCCCGCGCCGGGGTCAGTATCGTGCTGATCACCCAGTCCTCTTCCGAGTACAGCGTCAGCTTCTGTATCCACAGCTACGACAGCGACAAGACCCGCAAGGTGCTGGAGCGCGAGTTCGAGCTCGAATTCAAAAACCAGCTGCTGGAGCCGCTGGATATCATCAGCGATCTGGCGATCATCTCCCTCATCGGTGACGGCATGCGCACCAGCAAGGGGATGGCGGCCCGCTTCTTCACCTCGCTGGCGCAAGCCTCCATCAATATCGTCGCCATTGCGCAGGGCTCCAGCGAGCGTTCCATCTCGGCGGTGGTGCGGGATCGCAAGGTGGCGGAAGCCATCAAGGCGTGTCACCAGAACTTCTTTGGCAGTCAGCAGTTTATCGATCTCTTTGTGGTCGGGGTTGGCGGCGTTGGTGCGGCGCTGGTGGATCAGATCGCCCGCCAGCAACCGGTACTGGCCGAGCAGGGCACTGGCCTTCGCGTGGTCGGCATCGCCAACAGCCGCCAGATGGCGGTCAACAAGGATGGCCTGAACCTCGCCAACTGGCGTGAACAGCTGGTGGAAGCCCGCGACAGCTTCTCGCTGGAAGGGGTGAAAAAGCTGGTGGAAGATAGCCACATCATCAACCCGGTGATCGTTGACTGCACCTCCTCCGAGGAAGTAGCCGTCCAGTATGCCGACTTCCTCGCCGCCGGTTTCCACGTGGTGACTCCGAACAAGAAGGCCAACACCGGCTCGCTCGATTACTACAAGGCGCTGCGTCGCACTGCCCGCCAGACTCGCCGCAAGTTCCTGTACGAGACCAACGTCGGCGCTGGCCTGCCGGTTATCGAGAACCTGCAGAACCTCATCAAGGCCGGTGACAAGCTGCGTGCCTTCGACGGCATCCTCTCCGGTTCACTCTCCTTTATCTTCGGCAAGCTGGATGAGGGGATGGCCTTCTCTGAAGCCACCAAGATCGCTCGCAGCAACGGCTTTACCGAGCCGGATCCCCGCGACGATCTCAACGGCATGGATGTGGCGCGCAAGCTGCTCATTCTGGCCCGCGAGGCGGGCATGGCGCTGGAGCTCTCCGATGTGGAAGTCGAGCAGGCACTGCCGCCCGGATTTGATGTGAGCGGCGACGTGGAAGCCTTTATGGCCCGCCTGCCGGAGGCCGATGGCTGGTTCCGTGACCAGTTCGCCGCGGCCCAGCGTGAAGGCAAGGTGCTGCGCTATGTGGGTTCCATCGAGGGTGGCAAGTGCAAGGTCGCCATCAAGGCGGTCGGTGGCGACGAGCCGCTGTTCAAGGTCAAAGACGGGGAGAACGCGCTCGCCTTCTTCTCTACCTACTACCAGCCAATCCCGCTGGTGCTGCGCGGCTATGGCGCCGGTACCGAAGTGACTGCGGCGGGCGTCTTTGCCGACGTGCTGCGCACCCAGAACTGGAAGCAGGAGCTATAAGCATGAGTTCAGACATGTACCCCTCTTATATGACGGAAGGCGCCATGGGTAATGACAGAAGCGTGGTTGCCTATGCCCCAGCCTCCAGCGCCAACCTGAGCGTGGGATTCGATGTTCTGGGGGCGGCGCTCGCCCCCGTGGATGGCTCTCTGCTCGGCGATCGGGTGCAGGTAAAAGCGGCTGACGTGCCGTTCGCCCTCTCATCCGTGGGCCGCTACGCCCACAAGCTGCCGGATGATCCGAAAAAGAATATCCTCCATGACTGCTGGGTGGCCTATGGCGAGGCGCTGGAGAAGCGCGGCCTTAAACTCAAGCCGCTCGAAATGGTGCTGGAGAAGAACCTGCCGGTCGGCTCGGGTCTGGGTTCCAGCGCCAGCAGCGTGGTGGCGGCCCTTGAAGGGCTCAACGCCTTCCACGGCGAGCCGTTCAATGAGCACGACATGCTGCTGCTGATGGGGGAGATGGAGGGCAAGATCTCCGGCTCCGTTCACTACGACAACGTGGCGCCCTGTTATCTGGGCGGCATGCAGCTGGTGCTGGAAGAGCACGGCGTTATCAGTCAGGGTATTCCGGTGTTCGATCAGTGGTACTGGGTGGTCTGCTACCCGGGTACCGTGGTTTCGACCGCTGCCGCCCGCGCCATTTTGCCGGCCCAATATCGCCGTCAGGATTGCCTCACCTATGGCCGCCGCCTGGCTGCCTTTGTCCACGCCAGCTACACAGGGCAGGAGGGGCTGGCGGCGAGCGTCTTGAAAGACGTGATTGCCGAACCCTACCGTGCGGCGCTGATCGAAGGCTTTGCCGAGGTGCGGGCGCAGGCGGCCCAGAACGGGGCGCTGGCCACCGGCATCTCCGGCTCCGGCCCCACCGTGTTTGTGGTGATGAAGGATCTGGCGCAGGCCGAGCGGATGAAGGATTGGATGGAAGCACATTTCGTGCAGAACGAAGATGGATTTGCCCGGGTCTGCAAACTGGACATGGCCGGGGCACGGGTAACAGGAAGCGAGCTATGAATCTCTACAACATCAAGGACAACAGCGAACAGGTGAGCTTCGCGCAGGCGGTGCGTCAGGGCTTGGGTCGCGAACAGGGGCTCTTCTTCCCCGAACAACTCGAGCCGCTCGCCGATGTGGATGCCCTGCTGGATCTGCCGCTGGCTGAGCGCTCTGCCCGCATCCTGAGCCACCTGCTGGGGGACGAAGTGCCCGCCGCCAAGGTCAGCGAGCTGATCAATGCTGCCTTCACCTTCCCGGCGCCGCTGGTGAAACTCAAGGATGGCACCTATGCCCTTGAGCTGTTCCACGGCCCGACCCTGGCGTTCAAGGATTTCGGCGGCCGCTTTATGGCCCAGTGCCTCGCGGCCTTTAGAACCAACGACAAGATCACTATCCTCACCGCCACCTCCGGCGACACAGGTGCCGCCGTGGCCCACGCCTTCTACGGGCTGGAGGGGATCGAGGTGGTGATCCTCTATCCCAAGGGCAAGATCAGCCCCTTGCAGGAGAAGCTCTTCTGCACCCTCGGCGGCAATATCCGCACCATCGCCATCGACGGTGACTTCGATGCTTGTCAGGCGCTGGTAAAACAGGCCTTTGACGACGAGGCGCTGAAAAAGGCCATTGGCCTCAACTCCGCCAACTCCATCAATATCAGCCGCCTGCTGGCGCAGGTTTGCTACTACTTCGAGGCGGTGGCCCAGCTGCCCAAAGCCGATCGCGCCAAGGCGGTCATCAGTGTGCCGTCCGGCAACTTTGGCAACCTCACCGCAGGCTTGATTGCCAAGGCGCTGGGGCTGCCGGTGAAGCGCTTTATCGCCGCCACCAACGCCAACGACACCGTGCCGCGCTACCTGAAAACTGGCCAGTGGGAGCCGCACCAGACAGTGGCAACCCTGTCGAACGCCATGGATGTGAGCCGCCCCAACAACTGGCCGCGGGTAGAAGAGCTGTGCCGCCGCAAAGGCTGGGCGCTCGAAACGCTGGGCTCTGGTATGCGTGACGATGCCCAGACCCGCGATGCCCTGAAACGGCTGCACCAGCTGGATTACCTGTGCGAGCCCCACGGCGCCATTGCCTGGGATCTGCTGGGGGAACAGCTGGCCGAGGACGAAGTGGGGGTGTTCCTCTGCACCGCCCATCCCGCCAAGTTCAAAGAGTCGGTGGACGAGATCCTCAATCTCGATGTACCGCTACCCGGCCCGCTCGCCAAGCATGCCGAACTGCCGCTGCTCTCTGTTAATTTGCCAGCGGAGTTTGTCCGGTTAAGGGCGTTTTTGGTGGGGTAAGTAGCTGAGCTGAGATAACCAACAGAAATAAAAATCCCCCGGTGATGGGGGATTTTCATTTTCTAGATTGGAAAAGGTGACTCAAGTTTGAGCTAGTGATTAGGTGAGTCGATAATTTAAACTGTATGGAGATGGCATTATATGGATATGTCGTATTGTTTAATCAAATCCAAACGCGAAAATAGATTTTATAACTTCATGTGGCGATAGCATGTTTCTTATAAAATAGCCCAGATGTTTCGAGCTGGGCTATTTTTATTACCGCTATCTTTTCTTTCTAGATATGAAAGCCTTTCCTATTATAGCTGCAAATGAAATAATAGACTCCAGCCCTTTCTTATCCGCCAACTCTATAAAGTAACGACCTATTTCTTGTTCGTTAAACCCATTTTTAATTACATTGGTGGTAATCACATCTATATCTAGTTCGTGAGTAGGAGTGTAATTGTAATCGAAGCTCTCCTGCTTAGGTAAATATGGGGTTTGATTGTTTTTTTGTATTGGCAAAGGAGTGATTTTAAGATGGCTTTGCTTATTATCTCTAAGTAAGTAGGTTTCAGCTACTTTTGCTTCACCTAATTTATTTTTTACCAAAATAGATTGGCCGAAATCAAACTGCACCCATTGCCAAGAGTGCGTTTTTGTTTTCCAAGCCTCAGTGTTTAAAAAATCTATCTTTCCAAGGCCGACTATATGATAGATACCATCATTGTCTTTAACTAGAGACTCCCCTTGAGTTTGTGGTGGTAACCACTTGTTTATATTAGGGTAGTTGAAGTTAATAGTCTCTCCGCCTTCTGCTATGCTATTTAAACGCTTGGCTTCATTAATTATATATTTACTGTCTTGAATATCCCATTGTGGCATGTCGCTATAGCAACCCAATATAGCTCCAGCCATGCTAGCAATTGAATCTGTATCCGTACCCAAGTGGTTAACACAAGCTGTAATTGCTTCATATGGTGTTGAATTTTTGAAGAAATAGCACAAAAGACTACTAGCTATAACTGTATTTGTGGCTGTGCCTCTACGTGAGTCTTTGTCGCACTCCAAGGTAGCTATGGCTGATTTATATTTTTCAATGGGGTCAATATAAATGCTGGCTGACTCAAGTGCATTGGATAATAAAGCTTTTGATTCTGCATGAATACGCTTTATTTCTATGGTTAATTCTGTTTCTGAAATATCTTCCCAATTAGGTAGCCAGAAATTTTTTAATTCATAGATGCTATTTATGATGTCTGGTATTAATAAAAACTTATCAATAAACTTGTCTAGTTCGACAGGGCTTGCTGGTTTGTCATTTAATAAAGAATATTGTAAGGCGTCAGCATGTAAAATCGCGCCGCATACAGATAATAAATGACCGTGAGTGGTCAATGAGTCCTTTATTACAGAGGGGATATAGAGTCTTTCTGATAATTGTCTAGAGCACCAAACATGAGGTTGAATCCTCATAGCGGTACCATTGCCACCTGATTGCGTATACTCAGAGCTATTGTTTTTGTAGAAATTTGAAAACCAATTTGTATCTTTCCTCATTAGGTTGGTAGCAGCTAGTTTTGTTGCTCTACCTGCACCTAATGCATAAGATAGCCAAACTGGGAGTTCTATTTTAGCGAATGACTCTGCATCAAATTCACCATTACTTCGAATAGATCTTGATACCGCCAATCTGAGCTGGGTGTCATCAGAGTACGTTCCTGCAGGGAGGTTAACAGTGACGCCAGAATAACCACCAATCTTTCTTTGCCAGCTAACAGGTTTTAGAAGATGGTTAGTACCAATTCTGCGTTTCAGTCCATTCTCATCTGTGAGCTCAGAAATCCAGCCAATAGCATCACCAGCGGCAGCCCATAGCGCAGAATTTATAACTTTTTTCTCTCTGAGTGAGTTCATGTTTCCCTCTTAGAATGCGTTCGGCGCACCTGAAAACTTTTCTGGGACAATAATAACATCTACAGATTGAAAACCAAAGCTCCTTAATGTTCCATGTATTGAGGCTGCTTGTTCCTTATTTTGTACATATACTTTTTTTAAAAAAGACATGTTGAGTGGATTTGGGTACAGTACCTCAGCTTGTTCGCATGTTGTTAAATTAATTGGCCTGTTATTTCTTTTTACAGTATTGGTACCCCATCTAGTAATTTTTTCTGCAAACATAGCTTTCATTCCAGTGACGCCTGTCGCTCTTACTACAGAAGTGTATATATTGTTTGTAGTTGTAAAATAGACTCCATTATGAGTGAGTATGATGGGATCAAAAGACATGATACACCACCATTTATCTTTATCCTTAAACCAATTTTTAGCTGCATTGAAATAATGAGTGTTAATCTCACTTATCGACAGGTTAATGTAATCCAGCCAATCTTCATCTTTATTAAAAGTCACTTGAGCCTCTTTACGCTCACTCGAAACAGGTGAGGCTATATAGCTTAGATATTGATCTTCATTTAGTGCTTTTCGTGATAAAACAGTCTTTGAGCCAGCACATCCGGTCAATCCCATTTCTGTAGTGAAATGAAGGATTTCATTAATTTTTCTTTCTTTAGTATATTCAACGATATCCATTTATAAATTTACCTCAACGTATGTGTCATCAACGAAATATTCTACAATGTCTGGCTTTTCACTCTCTTTATACCCAATAATGACAGACTCTCTTGCCCTACAGATTGCCATTGAAAGTAATCTTCTTAATTGTTGCAGTTTATCATCATTTTCATCTTTTTGATGACTCATATTTACATTATTCATTCCAAGTATAATGACGTGATCGAATTCAAGACCTTTTGCTGAATTCATTGTTGATAGAGCTATGTTTTCATGGCCTCTTGGCCAAACTCTATTCTTAGTGATGATAACGTGTGGTAATTTTTGGGCTAGCAATTGGCGCTCTATTTCTTTGAACCAATCCCCGCCTCTAGGATGAAGAAATGCAACTGATTCTTTCTGCAGGTTTATATTTTTCAAAATGTAATCTATTGCAAAACTGACTTGTTGAGAGTGCTTTCCTTTACACACGATCGGTTTTGGACCATGCCTTGTTGCTTTGGTTATGTCACTGAAGCTCCCATCATCGTCAATAGTCAATCCACGAGTAATTGCTGCGGCAAAAGTTGCAATCTCAATGGTGTTTCTGTGGTTTTCATTTAATCTGAAATAAATGGCATTCCTCATATCCAATCCTGTTTCAGCCCATGTGAAACCTCGTGGATATAAACGTTGGATTGTGTCTATGACAAATGTTAGATAATAGTCTTCTTTTAGGTGATTTAGAACGGCTCTTATTTGGTTTGCTGAAAAATCTTGTGTTTCATCAACTACGATAATATCGTAACATAAAGATTTTTTAGTGATCATTTTTTCGCATTGAGTATGCCAATCATCAACATTTTGCCTGTTAATCCACTCAACATATTCCTTTACTATATCAACTAAAATACTGCGGGTTGCTTTGGTTACTTGAGGTGACAAACCTCGGCCAGTTCTCTCGGTTGTCAGATATTTCTCTAAGTCGTTAAGGCGGAATCTACCTCTGAAATAATCAATCTCATCCAGAAGGAAGCGTGTGTCAATTCCTATTTTGTAGCATTTCTTAGCGAAATAAAATTCTCTTTCTTTATCCGCTATTAAGTTTGTGTTTATATTTTTCTTTGTCCAGTTAGCAAAAGTTTCATTTTCGACATGCACTGGAATAGTGTTCGTTTGAGAACTATCATAAATAAGGCCTTCAATATATCCAGCCAAGGTTCTATTAAATGATAATACTAAAGCTTTTATTGGGGTCGAGTCATTCTCAAGGTGTCTACGATATGCCAATGTATTAACTATTGCAGTCAGTCTAAGTAATGCACTTGTAGTTTTTCCACTTCCAGCAGCACCTCGAATAACAACAACTCCAGTTGTGTTGCGACTGACGATTGGAAGTTGTTCTCTAGTAGCTTGATGGTTGGATAGGATTTTCAACTAAACCTCCTTTAAAATCCAATTAATTTAAATACAAGGTGAAATTAAATATGTAATTCTATTAAACATCTCCTTATTAGGAGATTTGGTTTTATGAATGAAAACAATATATTTCTTGAAATATTAAAGGTCGCATAGTTATTTATAAAAGTAAAATGCACGCTACCGCCCGTGGATTACAGCTTCCAAAATGCTCCATTAACCAGCGAGGGCTGAGGCCCATCACTAACGAATAGGCACCGGATGGATATGTTAAGCCAATTGAATCTATTCTCTCCAGACAAAAAGTGACGTAACTGTCAGTAATGATTGGTTTTTTGCGCTGGCTCAACAAATCGAACTGAGTGGGCACCGGATTCCCATGGCCCTTGATTTTATTGGAGTTGGTGGGTGCGGTAGGGAAGAGGGTGGCGGGCTTGCCGCTGAGGAAGGGTTGGCTGGGGGCAATCCCGCTCCGGCAATCGGCGCTATAGTGCGGGCGATGGTTGCCCTGTGCCCGTCTCCCAAGCTGGCGAGGCGGGGGATCTGCGGCAACAATCAGCTGTTGCAATCACAGCCATTTGCAACACATCGTCATGCAAATATGACCATGCAAACACATCACCAGATAGAGAGGGCATTACCCATGAAGCGTACCATCCTGTTCGGCCTGCTCTGCGGCAGCGTGCTGCTGGCCAATCCGGTCTTTGCCAACGACACTGCCCAGTTGCAGTGCGAGGCGCAGGCCGCAGCCAAAAAGCTTAACGGCGCCGCCAAGACCAGCTTTGTCGGCAAGTGCGTGAAAGATGCCGCTGGCGCCGCAACTGGCGAGTGCGAGAAGGCGGCGGCTGACAAGAAGCTGGCCGGTGCGGCCAAGAACAGCTTTATCCAGAAGTGCGTGAAGACGGGCGCGGCAGTGGATCCGGCGGCCAAGTGCGAGAAGGCGGCGGCCGACAAGAAGCTGGCTGGCGCGGCCAAGAACAGCTTTATCCAGAAGTGCGTGAAGGATAGCGCCGCCAAGTAAGGCATTTTCTCATCCGGTGTGTTTGCGGGGGCCATCAGGCCCCCGTGCTTTTTGGCGCACTGAACGACACCTCTTGTGGAGTTATGTGCACTTCTCTATGTAGCAAAGAGCGGGATCTGGTTGTGCCTCCCATTACGTCCCATCTCCCCGGTGAGGGAGCCCTGCTCTGGTGGCTTGAGCGAACGGATCGGTTCTCTGGTCAAGGCTCATATTTATTCCCGGTGCCATACCATGCGCTTGGTGAATGATGGTGACATTCCTCTGCCTCTGCTCACCGGGGGCAGCGTCAAAACAGACGAGGGTGCTTGGGCTGATTTTCACAGCCAATCCTGCTTGACTCCAGCGTTAGCAGGGAGTGCTCACATTGACTGATGTCATCTGTGGTGACGGTGTTGTGGCTTGCTCTCAGATATATTAAATAAGGGATGTAACGCTAATTACTGTTTGTTAATAGCGTAATTTTTACTTATCTGTCTCTGCCATTTTTGGCCTCTTGTTTCACGTCAGATTATTCTGATTATTAGGCTGTAATTTCCGGTTACAATTTTGTTCAAGACCATGCCATCTACCAGGGTCACATACCCTTGATTCATATATGTCAGAATTTGTCGTATATGAATGTGCCGAGAACGATAATGTACCTGACAAGGCACCACTAAAGCTTCTGGCGCTGAAAATCTTTATTGAAAATCGCCATGTCATTGATTTTATTTGTTTTTTTTGTTTTATTTTTGATGATGCGGAGTAACGCGTGTGCTTTACCAGTCTCAAAAGAAATAAATATGGTCTTGAGAGGGCTGGTGCCGTGCGGGTCGTGCTGTGGCGGCTTATTGATATGTCGTCAAATATTAAAGTTATTACTCTGGATCATCCCTTTTTAATATCGGCCTTGCTTCAACTGTAATTTATTACAGTTGTTGCCAGTACTATTGGCTATAAGCTCTGCCCTTCTTGATAAAACCTCAAAATCGGGTACTAGAGCATGGGAAAAGGAATTGATGGCGCTACTGTCGCGCCCAAAGAGCGTATAAATATCAAGTATGTACCGTCGACTGGTGGTCAACAGGGAGAAGTAGAACTTCCCCTGACCATGATGGTGGTCGGCAACATGAAAGGACGCACCGAAGATACCCCCATCGAGGAGCGTCAGACTGTCTCCATCGACAAGAATAATTTCTCATCTGTCATGAAAGAATCGGCATTGGAACTGAACTTCACCGTTCCAAATCGTCTGGAAGAGAACAGCCAGGACGAGCTGCCGGTTTCGATCAAAATCCAGTCCCTGGAAGACTTCACTCCTGACAATGTGGCCCAGCAAGTGCCCGAACTGCGCAAGCTGCTGGAGCTGCGTGAGGCGCTGGTTGCCCTGAAGGGGCCGCTCGGCAATATCCCTGCTTTCCGCAATCGTTTGCAGGATCTGCTGTCCAGTGATGAGGCTCGTGAGCAGTTGCTCAAAGAGCTGGATTTGATCAAGCCAGTCGAGTGATCGGCGGGTTGTATTGACTGAACGAGAAGGAACAAACATGTCTTTGGTCGAAGAACAGGTTCAAGCGGGGGCGAATGCCGCCTCCTCGTCCTCTTTGCTGGACGAAATCATGGCACAAGCACGCATCACGCCGGTTGATGAGGGTTACAGCGTCGCCAAGCAGGGGGTCGCAGCCCTGATCGCCAACATTCTGGATAGCGGTACTGCCAGCAGTCCGGTCAACAAGGCACTGGTGGACAGCATGATTGTCGAGCTCGACAAGAAGCTCGGCAAGCAGATGGACATCATTCTCCATGCCAAGCCGTTGCAGGAGATGGAGTCCTCCTGGCGCTCCCTGAAGTTGCTGGTGGATCGCACCGATTTTCGCGAAAACATCAAGATCCAGGTGCTGCACGCTACCAAGGAAGAGCTGCTGGAAGATTTCGAATTCTCACCCGAAATCACCCAGTCCGGTCTCTACAAGCATGTCTACTCCAGCGGTTATGGTCAGTTTGGTGGTCAGCCGGTGGGGGCCGTGATCGGTGATTACGCCTTCACCCACAGCGGACCCGATATCAAGCTGATGCAGTATGTCAGCGCCGTCGGCGCCATGGCTCATGCCCCCTTCATCTCTTCCGTTGCACCGACCTTTTTTGGTGTAGACAGCTTTACCGAGCTGCCCTCCATCAAGGATCTGAAATCGGTATTCGAAGGGCCGGCCTACACCAAGTGGCGCGCCTTGCGTGAATCGGAAGATGCCCGTTATCTGGGACTGACCGCACCGCGCTTCCTGGCCCGTCTGCCGTATGACCCGACCGAAAACCCCATCAAGGGCTTCAACTATCAGGAAGATATCAGCTCGGATCACAATCACTATCTGTGGGGCAACACCGCCTATCTGATGGGCACCTCCCTGACTGACAGTTTCGCCAAGTACCGCTGGTGCCCGAACATCATAGGCCCGCAGAGCGGTGGTGCGATCCACGATCTGCCGGTGCACGTCTATGAAGCCATGGGTCAGCTGCAGGCGAAGATCCCGACCGAAGTGCTGATCACTGACCGTCGTGAATACGAGCTGTCGGAAGAGGGTTTCATCACCCTGACCATGCGCAAGGACAGCGACAACGCCGCCTTCTTCTCTGCCAACTCGGTGCAAAAGCCCAAGGTGTTCCCGAACACCAAGGAAGGACGCGAGGCCGAAACCAACTACAAGTTGGGCACCCAGCTGCCCTATATGTTCATCATCAACCGCCTGGCGCACTACATCAAAGTGCTGCAGCGCGAGCAGATCGGCTCCTGGAAGGAGCGTCAGGATCTGGAACGGGAGTTGAACAGCTGGATCCGGCAGTTTGTGGCCGATCAGGAGAATCCGCCGGCAGAGGTCCGCAGCCGTCGTCCGCTGCGCGCCGCCCAGATCAAGGTGCTGGATGTGGAAGGGGAGCCGGGCTGGTATCAGGTCGCCATGTCAGTGCGCCCGCACTTCAAGTACATGGGGGCGAGCTTCGAGCTCTCTCTGGTAGGTCGACTGGACAAGGAATAAGGCCCGATGCCGTATCTCTCTTCCTGGGATAGAGGAAATGCGGCCAGCCTGTTCGATCGCATACGGGGGGAGGGGCTGAGCCCTTCTCCCCGTTCGGAGGTTGAGGAGTTGGTTGATTCTGTCAAGCGGCAGCTCGAACAGATCCTCAACACCCGTCCCGGCAATTGCCGCAGTGCTCCCGAGCTTGGTGTCATCGATCTCAATGACGCCACTCAGGGCAGTGCGGATATCAAGGGGCGGATCCGCGAAGCGATCCGGCAATGCATCCGTCGTTATGAACCGCGGATTGTGCATGTGGATGTCCGTTCACCCGACTATCAGGCGAGTCCGCTCGAGATGTCGTTTCAGGTGACGGCCCACGTGAGGCTGGAGCATATCGAGCAAGTTACCTCGTTCAACGTCCAAATGGACAGTCACCGCCACTACCGCATGGTCTGATCAATGTCGCTGGAACATTACTTCAGGGATGAGTTGGCATTTTTGCGCCTGCAAGGGCGCGAATTTGCCGATAGCTATCCCGAACTCACCCGTTTTTTGTCGGAGCAGAATACCGACCCGGATGTGGAACGCCTGCTGGAAGGCTTTGCGTTTCTCACGGGCAACCTGCGCGCAAAAATTGAAGACGAGTTTCCCGAGCTGACCCACGGTCTGCTCAATATGCTCTGGCCAAACTACCTGCGTCCCGTCCCCAGCATGACTATCATGCAGTTTTCGGTTATTCCGGGGGCCATCGCCCAGCCCGCGCTGGTGAAGCAGGGCTGCCAACTCGACAGTCTGCCTATTGACGATGTGACCTGTCATTTTCAAACCTGCCACGATGCCTGGGTCTATCCGGCCGAGATGCGCGAGGTGACGGCGCAAAGTGGCAACGATCTCTCAACCATCTCGCTCGATATTGCCCTGCATGCCCCCTTGCTGCTCAGTGAGTTGCAGCTGGACAAGCTGCGCTTCTTCCTCGGTGGCGACAGCTACACCGCCTATGAGCTCTACTTCTGGCTCTCCAACCAGCTCTCCCATATCGAGCTCGAGATCGACGGCAAGCGCTTTCGTCAGGAGGCCAAGGCCCTCAAACCGGTCGGCTTCGAGCGCGACGATGCGCTGTTGCCCTATCCGAACAACGTCTATTCCGGCTACCGGATCCTGCAGGAGTATTTCTGCTTTCCGGAGAGCTTCCTCTTCTTCGAACTCTCCGGTGGCGAGTGGCCCAAACAGCCGCTGCCGGTGAGTGAATTCAAAATTCATTTCTGTTTCGACCGGCCCTTGCCGGCGGAACTCAAGATCCGTCCCGACTCCTTCATGCTCAACTGCGTGCCGGCCATCAACCTGTTCCAGCACGACAGCGAGCCGGTCAATCTCAACGGCCGTCAGGCGGAATACCCGCTCAAGGCGAGCTATCGCTATGCCGACAGTTTCGAAATTTTCTCGGTGGATCAGGTTGAAGGTTGGGTCGAGGGCAATCTGGGGCGCTCTCGGGGCACGCCGCGCATCTATCAGCCATTCGAAAGTTTTCAGCACCAGATAGAGCGGGCCAAGCAGCGGCTGGCACTCTACTACCGGGTGCGGGTCAGGGAGTCGGTGAGTGGTGATGGTTTCGAGCACAGCCTCTCGTTTGTGCGGGGCGATGAAACCACCACGGTCGACCTCGATGAATCCATCTCGGTGACGCTTACCTGTACCAACCGCTCCCGCGCCGCCCGCCTCAAGGTCGGCAGCATCTGCGTGCCGACCGGCAGCTCGCCGTCGTTTGCCACCTTCCGCAACCTGATCCGGCCGACCAGGCCGCTGCGCCCGGCACTGGATGGCAGCCTGCACTGGACCCTGATTTCCAACCTGTCGCTCAACTATGTCTCTCTGCTGCGCCGCGATGCCCTGGTGCAGGTGCTGCGTACCTACGACTTTCCCGCTTTGCACGACAAGCAAGCAGAGCAGGCGTCGCGCAAGCGGCTGGCGGGGATCGAGGAGATCGAGACCAAGCCGGTGGACAGGCTGGTGCGCGGCATGCCGGTGCGGGGGCTCAAGTCGGTGCTCTCCATCCGCCAGTCCGCCTTTGGCAGCGAAGGGGAGCTCTATCTCTTCAGCACCGTGCTGGCCCACTTCTTCTCGCTCTATGCCAGCGTCAACGCTTTCCACCTGCTTGAGGTGGTCAATCTCGATAACAAGGAGCGCTATCAGTGGCCAGTCCAGATCGGTCAGCACTCCCTGATGTGAGCGCCGCCAACGAGGCGCCCCGTTTTAATTTCTTCCAGCTGGTCGAGCTGCTCAACCGGCTCGATGGCGCCGATCAGGAGCGTGGTCTCGACCACCTGCCAAGTGACGAGAATATTCGTTTCAAGGCGACCGCATCGCTGGGGTTTCCCACCAGTGACGTGCTGCAGATTGGCCGCGACGAGAAGGGGCGCCACGAGCTGGAAGTGGCCTTTCTGGGTCTGCACGGCAGCCAGTCGCCGATGCCGGGGTATTACCTCGACTCATTGGCGTGGGAGTACGCCCAGGGTGAGCAGAAGCTCGGCCTGTTTCTGGATTTCTTCCACCACCGTCTGCTGACCCTGCTGCACCGGATCTGGCGCAAGTATCGCTACCACGTCCGTTTTCAGGACGACGGTGAGGATGGGTTCTCCCGCCTGATGTTTGCGCTGGTGGGGCTTGGCAACGACGCCGTCTGCCAGAGCCTGCCGGTCAACCGCGCCAAGATGCTCTCCTATGCGGGCATGCTGGCCAGCCCCAGCCGCTCGCCCGAGGTGGTCGCCGGTCTGGTGGCCCACTGCTTCGATCTGGCGGATGTAGAGGTGAGCGCCTGGCAGTGGCGCAATGTGCCGATCCATCCGGAGCAGCAAAACCGCCTGGGCGGTGCTTGCGCCACTCTGGGGCATGACTTCGTCATCGGTGACAAGGTCAATGATTGTGCCGGCAAGTTTTTATTGAAAATCAATGATCTGAGTTTTAGCCAGTTTCTCGGATTTCTCCCGAACGGGGAGCATTTCCACGCCTTGGTGACCTTTGTCTCCTTCATCTTGCGCGATCAGCTGGCCTGGGATCTGCGGCTTGGCTTCGGTCAGGAGCAGGCCAAGGGGCTGAGATTGGGGGAGGAGCAGAGTGCCCGTCTGGGGTGGAGTACCTTTCTCGGCCAACCGCCGAGTGACCCGTTCGTGACGATCTGTGTACAGGAATAAGCACAGAAATTCAGTGTAGGAATACGTGCAGGAGTGAATGTGGACGACTTTAACCAGCAACTATCTCTGGTGGTGCTTAACAGCGAGCAGCTCGACGGCAGCCAGCAGGTGCAATATCGCTTCGACGAGATGGGAGGCACCCTGGGCTCCTCCGAACAGGATGACTGGCAACTGCGAGACAGGTTGGGGGCGGTGATGCCGGCCCATGCCCGGGTCGAGCTCAATGACGGTCGTTTCTGCCTGTGCGATCTCAGCGGCCAGACCTACATCAATGGTGCTACCTCGCCCATCGGGCGGGCTCGCAAGGTGCATCTGGAGCAGGGAGACGAGCTGGTGGTCGGCCCGTTCCGGCTGCGCGCCTATCTCGGTGCCATTTCCCCCGAGCAGAGCCTGCAGCAGGTGCTGGGCAACCGTCCAACCGAACAGCTTGACGAGTGGCTTGCCAGCGATCCCCACCACACCCAGACCCTGGATGATCCTCGGGCCCTGGCAGTCGATCCCCTGCTGGCATTGCAGCAGGAGCGTGCGGCTCCTGGCCCGCTGATGGATACCCAGCCGCAGGCTCAACCGCATTTTCAACCGGATATGGACACCGTATCCCTCGCTCCATTTTCTGCCGTCGAGAACACCATGAACCAAGAATTTCTGGATATGCCCGCCATCGAGAACCACCCCGACTTCCAGCCGCTGGAGGACGTTGATCACGTCGCCCTGACCCCGCTGATGCGCGGGCTGGGTCAGCCGTTGCAGTTGCAGGACACCCGACAGGCCCACGACATGCTCGAAGAGATGGGCAAGACAGTGCGGGCCATGGTGGAGGGGTTGCTGCAACTGCAAAGCGATCAGGCGGCGCTGGCAGACAAGCACCTGCGCCCCATCGAGGACAACCCTCTGCGCCTTGGCCTCGATTATGACGAGACCCTGGCGGTGCTGTTTGCCGAGCAGAAGAGCCCGGTGCACCTGAGCGCACCGGCCGCGGTGGCCGAGAGCCTGCACAACGTGCGCATCCACCACGTGGCAAACCAGCAGGCCATCAGTGCGGCGCTCGACAGCATCCTGCAGGCCTTCTCACCGGAAGCCTTGCTCGGCCGTTTCGAGCAATACCGCCGCAGCGGCGCGCCGGGTATGGCTGATGAGGGGTGGGCCTGGAACATGTATCAGCACTACTACCGTGAGCTCACCTCTGCCCGTCAGCAGGGGTTCGACAAGCTGTTCCATCAGGTCTACGCCCAGGCCTATGACCAGGCCGTGCGTCAGCAACAGGGACTGATTTGATGATACGTGCACTGTGGTTTGGGGCCTGTCTGCTGGCCCTGGCCGGTTGTACCACCATGGGCAAGATGGCCGATGTGGTCATGAACCCGGATGTCCAGGTGGGGAGCAACGATGACCAGCCCTCCACCCTGGGGCTCAGCCTGCTGGCGGAGCCTGACGTCAACCCCAACGAGAGCGGGGAGGCGGCACCCATCGAGTTTCAGGTGGTGCTGCTGGCGGAAGATTCCAGGCTGCTCGCCACCGACTACGACCAGGTGACGGCAGATGTAGAGAAGGCCCTTGGCAAGAACTACCTGGATCATCAGGACTACACCCTGCTACCCGGCCAGTTCAAATACCTGCCCCCCGTCAAGCTTGACGAGAAGACCCGTTACATCGGCGTGATTGCTCGGTACGCCGATCCGGACAGCGCCGAGTGGCGCAAGGTCATCAAGGTCAAGAGCAAGGGAACGGCCTATCAAATTCTGGTGCACCTGCGCCTGGATGAAGTGGAACTACAAAAAGAAGAAGAATAATCATGTCGAGTCGAAATCGGGTTATCTGGCGTGAAGGGCTCTTTATCAAGCCCCAGCACTTCCAGCAACAACAGAGACATTCAGATTACGCGCTGCACGCGCGTTTGAGCGCGCTGTCCGACTATTTCTACGGGTTGCAGTCGCTTGCCATCAACGAGGATTACCTCGGCTTTGGCCGCATCGCGCTGGTGGGGGCCACCGGTATCATGCCGGACGGCACCGTCTTCAACATTCCGAACGATGATGTGCTGCCGACCCCGCTGGAGATCACCGATGCCTCGGTGGCCAACCAGAAGGTCTATCTGGCGCTGCCGCTCTCGGTGAGCGGGGTCAACGAGGTCAATCAGGGCGGTCAGGTAGCAACCCGGCTGCAGGCTCATCGCCACGATGTGCGGGATCTCCACAGCGAAGGGGGCGACGTGGTCTCCCTCGAAGTGGGGCGGGTCAGCTTGCGGCTGATGCTGGAGCGGGAAGACCGCAGCGCCTACGCGTCCCTCGCCATTGCTCGCATTCTGGACAAGCGCCCGGATGGCGGTCTGGTGCTGGATCCCAACTTCATGCCCTGCAGCATCAGCGTATCCGCCATCCCGACTCTCAAGCGCTTCCTCGGCGAGTCGGCTGGCCTTGTGGCCGAGCGGGCTCGCAGCCTCTCCCAGCGCATCGCGTCGCCGGGTCAGCAGGGGGTTGCCGATGTGGCCGAGTTCATGATGCTGCAGCTACTCAACCGCGCCCAGCCCCAGCTCTCCCATCTGGCGCGCCTTGGCACCCTGCACCCCGAGCGGCTGCATGAGGCGCTGGTGCAGCTGTGCGGCGAGCTGATGACCTTTACCGACGAGTCCCGCCTGCCGCCCGAGTTCCCCGCCTATCGTCACGACGATCAGCAGGTGAGCTTCGAACCGGTGATGCTGGCCCTGCGTCAGGCACTCAGTACCGTGCTGTCGCCACGTGCCGTCTCCATCCAGCTGCGCAAGCACCAGTACGGCATCATGGTGGCCATGGTGAGCGAGAGCGAGCTGATGCAGAGCGCCGACTTCGTGCTGGCAGTGCGTGCCCGCATGCCGCAGGAGCAGCTGCGCAAACAGCTGCTGCAGCAGACCAAGGTGGCCTCCAGCGACAAGATCCGCGAGCTCATCAGCCTGCAGCTGCCGGGTATTCCGCTGCTGCCGCTGCCGGTGGCGCCGCGCCAGCTGCCCTACCACGCCGGTTACAGCTACTTCCAGCTCGACCGTCAGAGCCCGGCCTGGCAGATGCTGGCTGTGGGCAACACGCTCGCCTTCCACATTGCCGGCGATTTCCCCGAGCTCGACATGCAGCTCTGGGCCATTCGTAGCCAGTGATCGCACCAAGGAAACATGCAGAGATGACCACGGACATTATCAAGAACGAGCAACTCAGCGACCTGCTGTTCGATCATGCCGAGCAGCTGGACATGGATTCGGACTACTGGTTCCGCCTGCGTGGCCAGAGCATCAACCCGATGATCGATGCGGTGACCCCCCTGCTGGGGCTGGTGCAGCGGGTGCGCCTGCTGTCCCGTTACGATCGGGTGCCTGAGCTCTATCAGCAGGTGGTGACCGAGATCCAGGCCATCGAGCAGGAATTGATGGCTCAGGGTTACGAGAACGGGGTCGTCCTCTCGTTTCGCTACATCCTCTGCACCTTCATCGATGAGGCCGTGATGGGCCGCGACTGGGGTAGCCAGAGCGAGTGGTCGGAACATTCGCTGTTGACCCGTTTCCACAACGAGACCTGGGGCGGCGAGAAGGTGTTCGTCCTGCTGGCCCGTCTGCAGGAGGATCCGGAGCGCTACCGCGACATTCTGGAGTTCATCTATCTCTGCCTCTGCCTCGGTTTCGAGGGGCGCTACAAGGTGATGAGCCAGGGGCGCGAAGAGTTCGAGCGCATCGTGCGCCAGCTGCACAAACAGCTCGCCCCCGAGAGCAGCGGCGAGGCGCCCAGCGTGTTTCACCTCGACCTCGGTCGGCAGGCGGCCCGCTACCAGCTGCGCAAGCAGGTCTCCCTGCGCACCCTGTTCATGGGAGGGGCGCTGATCCTGGCCATCATCTTTGGCCTCTATCACCACCAACTCAATAACCAGACCCAGGACGTACTGCGTCAACTGGGCGAATTATTAAAATAAGTACTAAGGAGAGCACGCCTTGATCCGTATAGAACTGCCAGTACTGGTGGAAAGACTCAACCCTATCTGCCGTCACATGCTGGAGGAGGCCGCGGCCCTCTGTGTCAACCATCAGGGAGCCGAGATCCGCATCGAGCATCTGCTGCTCAAGATGCTGGATACGCCGCTCAGCGATGTCCGTCTCATCTTCAAACGCGCCGACGTGGAAGTGGAGGAGCTCAAAACCCTGCTGCAACCGGCAGCTGCCGACAACGGCTATGGCCAGGGTTATCCCTCTTTTTCGCCGCTGCTAGTCGAGTGGCTGCAAGACAGCTGGCTGCTCGCCTCCGCCGAGATGCAACACGGCCAGCTGCGCAGCGGCGTCATGCTGCTGGTGCTGTTGATGACCCCGCAGCGCTATCTGCCGGGCTCGGTGACCCGTTTGCTGGCCAACGTCAATCGCGAGCTGCTGCGCCAGCAGTTCGACGAGTGGGTCAAGGAGTCCGCCGAGACGCCGGTGACCAATCCGGCCAATGGCAGCACGGCTCCGGCGGCACTGCCGACCGACGCTACCCTGCTGGCCCGCTTTACCGTCAATGTGACCGAGCAGGCCCGTCAGGGAACCCTGGATCCGGTGCTCTGCCGGGATCACGAGATCGATCTGATGATCGACATCCTCTCCCGTCGTCGCAAAAACAACCCCATCGTCGTGGGGGAGGCGGGTGTCGGTAAAAGCGCGCTGATCGAAGGGTTGGCGCTGCGCATCGTCGCAGGCCTGGTGCCGGAAAAATTGCTCGATGTCGAGTTGATGACCCTGGATCTTGGCGCCATGCAGGCTGGTGCCTCGGTCAAGGGGGAGTTCGAGAAGCGTTTCAAGGGGGTGATGCAGGAGGTCAAGGACGCCGTGCGACCTGTCATCCTCTTTATCGACGAGGCACACACCCTGATCGGGGCCGGCAACCAGGCCGGTGGCATGGATGTCTCCAACCTGATCAAGCCGGCGCTGGCCCGTGGCGAGCTGCGCACCATCGCCGCCACCACCTGGAGCGAGTACAAGAAGTATGTCGAGAAGGATGCGGCGCTCTCCCGTCGCTTCCAGCTGGTCAAGGTGAGCGAACCCAATGCCGATGAGGCCACGGTGATCCTGCGCGGTCTGCGCAGCATCTACGAGAAGGCCCACGGGGTACTGATCGACGAGGAGGCACTGCAAGCTGCGGCCCAGCTCTCCGCCCGCTACATCTCTGGCCGTCAGTTGCCGGACAAGGCGATCGACGTGCTCGATACCGCCTGTGCCCGGGTTGCCATCAACCTCACCACGCCGCCGCGCGCCGTCAGCCATCTGCAAAACGAACTGCGCCAGCGCGAGCTGGAGATCCGCCAGCTGGAGCGCCAGCGCCTGATCGGGTTGGGTGACAACGAAGAGCGCCTCGCCGAGCTGCAAGATGAGCAGCTGCGTTGCCGCGAATTGCTGGCGGAGCAGGAGTCCCGCTGGCAGCAGCAGCAGGGTCTGGTTCACCGGATTATCGAGCTGCGTGCCGCTCTCCTGGCCGATCAGCAGGATGAGATGCTGGCCAGAGAGGCACTGGATCTCGCCGATGCCCCGCTCGATCCGCAAGCGGCTGCCGAGCAGCTGGCCACCCTCGAGAGCGAGCTGGCCGACCTGCAGCAGGGAGAGGTGCTGGTCTCCGCTCATGTCGACAAAACCCAGATTGCCGCCGTCATCGCCGAGTGGACCGGAGTGCCCCTCAATCGCATCTCCCAAGGGGAGCTCGATGTGGTGACCTGCCTGCCGGAGTACCTTGGCGAGCTCATCAAGGGGCAAGATGTGGCGGTGGCCCACCTGCATAAGCACCTGCTGACTGCGCGCGCCGATCTGCGTCGTCCCGGCCGTCCGCTGGGGGCCTTCCTGCTGGTGGGCCCGAGCGGGGTCGGCAAGACCGAAACCGTGCTGCAGATTGCCGAACTGATGTTTGGCGGCCGCCAGTATCTGACCACCATCAACATGTCCGAGTATCAGGAGAAACACACGGTTTCCCGTCTGATCGGCTCGCCTCCCGGCTATGTCGGCTTTGGCGAGGGTGGCGTGCTGACCGAAGCCATTCGCCAGAAACCCTACTCGGTGGTGCTGCTGGATGAGGTGGAAAAAGCCCATCCTGACGTGCTCAACCTCTTCTATCAGGCGTTCGACAAGGGCGAGCTGGCCGATGGGGAAGGGCGGATCATCGACTGCAAAAACGTGGTCTTCTTCCTCACCTCCAACCTCGGTTTCCAGACCATCGTCGATCATGCCGAGCAGACTGATGACCTGCTGGATGCACTCTATCCGGAGCTGGCTGCCTTCTTCAAACCGGCCCTGCTGGCGCGGATGGAGGTGATCCCCTACCTGCCGCTCGGTCACGACACGCTAGTGCAGATCGTCGGTGGCAAACTCAACCGGCTGGTCAAGCTGCTCAAGGAGCGTTTCGGTGCGGAGGTGGTGCTGGAGAGCGAGGTGGCCGAGGAGATCCTGCTGCGGGCCAACCGCAGCGAGAACGGCGCGCGGATGCTGGAGTCCGTCATTGATGGGGCCCTGTTGCCGCCGGTTTCCCTGCAACTGTTGCAGCGCCTCTCGGCCGGTGAGCCCATCAACCGGGTGCGCTTCTCGGTGGCCGATCACCATTTTGTGGCCGAGGTGGAGGGCTGACCATGGAGCAAGCCCTCGCATTCGCCCTCGCGCTCACCTCGCAACGTGATGAACAACATCTCTGCCACTGGTGGAGCTCGACCCTCCATGCCAGCTTCCAGCCCAAAGGACTGCTGCTTGGCATGCTGGATGTGAGCGGCCGCCAGCTGGAGTGCAAAGGGTGGGTCAAGGGGCAGGAGGTTGCGCTGGCGCTGGCGGTGGATGATTTCTCTCATCCACTCGCCTATGTGCTGCACAAAGCGCAATCCCGCACCTGGGATTCCCTCCATGGCGGTGCCCGCATTGAGCACGCCGGTTTTCGCTCACTGCTGGCCAACCTTGGCCAGCAGTGCGGCCTGCACGCCTTTCCGCTCAATGATGGCAACGGCAAGCCGTTTGCCGTGCTGGCGATGATGGACAGTGGCGATGTGTTGCAGGAGTGGGCGGTTCGCCCCGAGCTGGCCAGTCTGGCCCAGGTCTTTTGCAACCAGCTCACCCTGATCCGCGATCTGGGACGTAGCCGCCGGGATCAGAGCGTGCTGCGCGACTCCCTGCGTCAGATCAAGGGGGAGGGGGAGCGTCAGCGCCAGCACGAGAAGTTGCTGGGGGATCAGCTGGTTGGCCAGTCGGCGGTGATCCGCGGCCTGCGCGAGCAGATCGCCCAGGCGGGCCAGCACAAGCTGACCGTGCTCATTCAGGGGGAGACCGGCAGTGGCAAGGAGGTAGTCGCCCGCTTGGTGCATCAGTGCTCCGAGCGCGCCGCCAAGCCGTTCGTCGCCATCAACTGCGCCGCCATCCCCGAGAATCTCATCGAGAGCGAGCTGTTCGGTTATCAGAAAGGGGCCTTCTCCGGTGCCCTCTCCAACAAGACCGGGCTGGTGGCACAGGCCAATGGTGGCACCCTGTTTCTCGACGAAGTGGGCGATATGCCCGCCGCCATGCAGGCCAAGCTGCTACGGGTGCTGGAAACCCGCAGCTACCGGCCGCTTGGGGCAGAGCAGGAGTATCACTCCGATTTTCGCCTCATCGCGGCCACTCATCAGCCGCTGACCCGCCATGTGGAGGAGGGGCGGTTCCGTGCCGACCTCTACCACCGTCTCTGCCAGTGTCTGCTGCTGATCGCCCCCTTGCGCGAGCATATCGAGGATGTGCCCCTGCTCTGCCAGCACTTCATGGCCCAGTTTGCCGCGCAGGATGACAAGGGGCTGGCTGGCTTGCAGCGCAAGTTCCTCAAGCAACTGCAAAGTTACGACTTCCCCGGCAACGTGCGCGAGCTGCGCAATCTGCTGGAGGTGGCCTGTGCTCACACCCGTCACGGTGAAGAGGTGGGGCTTGGCGCCTTGCCGCCGGAGCTGCGGGATCGGGTCTGTGCCGAGCTGCCCGATGCGCTGGACGATTACAACCATATCCGCGATCTGCGCCGGGCCATGCAGCAGTACGAGGCATCGGTGATTGAAGCGCGCCTGCGCTACTTTCAGGGGAATCGCATGCTGGTGGCCGAGAGCCTCAATATTCCCAAGCGCACCCTGGATCACAAGTGCCAGAAACTGGAGGTGAACTGATGAGCATCATGGGTTTGTTGCCCCTGCTGCTGGCGACCGGCAATGCGGTGCCTCCCCTCGATATGGCGGCGTGGCAAGCGTGTCGTCGCGAGCCATCCCCTCTGATCCGGCTCGCCTGCTATGACGCCCTTGGCAATGAGGTGACGCAATCAGGTAGCAAGGAGAGCACCAAGTCTCCGGCCTGGCTGGCGATAGCGGAGCAGGAGTTGGCCCGTGTACAGGATAGCTCACCCTTCCTGTTGCGACAGGATGAGGAGAGCGGCACGGCGGTATTGACCCGTCCGGCCCTGCGCGGTGCCACCCTGGCGATTGGTTGTGTCAACAGCATCACCCATATTCGCTTGCGGCTGGATACGCCGTGGCGCGGGGAGAGAGTCGAGGTCGCGCTGGATGGACAAGCAACTCGCAGCAGTCAGAGCTGGTTTATCCGGGATCAGGGATGGCTGCTCGAATATGGCCGCGGTCTGCCCGCCATCGAGGAGCTCAAGCGCTGGATCGGTCATCGTGAATTGCAGGTTCAGGCGGCCAACGGCACCGTGCTGCGGGTCGATCTCAGCGGCTTGAAAGAGGCGCTGATACCGGTGCGCCAACAGTGTCGCTGGTAGGGGGGAAGATGAGCTATCAACACCCCTGGTGTAGCCGTCTGCTCACCAGTTTGCCGGATGCACAGATCACAGGGGCCGTGCTGGCCGATGAGCCTCGCTGGGACTATGTGGAGACCGAGCTGGTCAAGTTGGGCTCCCTTGCCCACAGCCAGGTCGATCTCAATGCGGTCGCCGAAGCCTGTCTGGGGTTGCTGGAGAGCCGCACCAAGGATATGCGGGTGCTGGCACAGCTGTTGCGCTGCCTGCAGCACCCCGCCAAGGCGACCCCGATGGGTGCTGCGCTGAGCTTGCTGGAAGCCTGGGTCAAGGCTTACTGGCTGTTGGCCTGGCCCGAGAATGCGACCCAGAAGCAGCGATTGATGGTGCAGATCATCAAGCGCTTCGAGGGTGCCCTGCCGAGGGTGAGCGAGAGCGCCTCGGCAGCCGAGCTGGTTCAGTTGCTGGCGCAGGCAGAACAGCTGGAGGCCGTCTGGCTGGCCCAGTGCCCTGACAAGGGGGAACTGCTGGATCCTCTGGTGATGGGGTTGAAGCGGGCCCAGCGACAACAGGTTGCCCAGGCCCAGGCAGATGCCGGAGGTCAACCTGCAAGCAGCGCTGCTGCAGCCACCGCCAGTGCGAGTGGCATGGCGGGCACCATGGTGCTCAGTGGCAGCAGCAAGGGCTCCGGGGTCGAGATTGACAGCTCCAACGATCGGGCATGGCGACAGACCCAGCTCAAGGTGGCGGAGCTGCTGATTGAGCGCCAGCCAGAGGTGGCTATCGGCTATCGGCTGCGTCGTCACGCCATCTGGGCCGGCATCACCACCCCGCCGATAACGGCGCAGGGGAACAAAACCCAGCTTGCCTCAATGTCGGCAGACATGGTGGATGAATATCGCGCCGCCATGGGCACGCCAGATCTGGCGCTCTGGCAGCGCATCGAGCAGAGCCTGACGCTGGCCCCTTACTGGTTCGAGGGGCACAGGCTCTCGGCCGAGGTGGCCCAGAAGCTGGGATATGGCGCGGTGGCGCAGGCGATCATGGCGGAGCTGGATGCGTTTTTGCAGCGCCTGCCAGCGCTGCGGGATCTCACCTTCAGCGATGGTTCCCCGTTTCTCTCCCCCGAGTGCAGCCGCTGGTTGCAGCCTGCCAAGAGCAGTGGGGGCGGCAGCGGACAGGCCGAGCTGGCCGAGGAGGTTGCCTTGCGTCATGGGGAGCAGGGGATTGCCGCCGCGCTCGCCCTGCTTGATGAACGGATGGCACAGATGAAAGAGCCAAGAGCCCGCTTCCATGCCTTGCTGATGCAGGCGGAGTTGTTGGAGCAGGAAGGCATGGAGGCGCTTGCGCGCCAGCAATATCAACACTTGTGGCAAGAGGCGGAGCGCCTTGGGTTGTCGCAGTGGGAGCCCGGGTTGGTCAGCCGCCTGGCCCCCTATGCCACCCATTTGCCGAAATAAGTGCCGAAATGAGTCATTGAGTCGGAGTTGGATCACATTTTATGTTCAAAACCATCTTTACCATTCTGCGGCAACAGCTGCCGAAACTGAAACCCTCCTGGCCCCTGCTCGGTGTGGTGCTGTGGGTTGTAGCCCTGATCCTGGTGTGGTGGCTGGGGCCTCACATCGAGATCCGTGATGCCAAGCCATTCGAGCCCTTGTGGGGGCGGGTGGTGTTTACCCTGCTCTGGCTCTGGTTGCTGCTGGGGGTACTCTCCTGGCGGGTATGGCGCAAGATGAAGCAGCTCAAGGCCGAGCGCCAGCATGAGGTGCTGCTGGAACAAGATCCGGTCAAAGGGCTCATCGACAAACAGGCGCAGTTCCTCGAACGTTGGTTGCAAGCCTTGAATGAACACCTTGGCAAGGGGGCGCTCTACGCCATGCCCTGGTATCTGGTGCTGGGTCTGCCCGGCAGCGGCAAGAGCAGCCTGATCCACCGTGCCAATCCGGCCAACAAGCTCAATCCCAGACTCGATACCGAACTGCGGGACGTGGCGCAAGGCCAGCTGGTCGATTGCTGGCTGGGGGAGCAAGCCGTGATGCTGGATCCGGCCGGTGCACTGTTGTCACAAGCCGAGCCCGAGCTGGACCCGCAAGCTCGCAAGCATGAGCGGCTCTGGTTGCATCTGCTGAACTGGCTCAACGAGCACCGTCGTCGTCAGCCCCTTAATGGTCTGGTACTGGCCGTTGATTTGGCATGGCTGTCTGCGGCCAGCGTGGCCGAGCGCAAGGCGTATGCCCAGCTGATGCGTGCCCGGTTGCAAGAGGTGTCGGCCACCATGAATACCCGGCTGCCGCTCTATGTCACCTTCACCAAACTCGACATGCTGCGCGGCTTTGATGTGGTCTATGAACAGCTGGATAAAGAGGCCCGTGACGCCGTGTTGGGGGTGACCTTCAACCCCAGCAGCAGTCAGGGCAAATCCTGGCAGCAGGATCTGGCGCTGTTCTGGGATCAGTGGGTCGACAATCTCAACCGCAATCTGCCGGAAATGATGCTGGCCCGGCTCGATGCCGCCCAGCGCAACGCCCTCTTCTCGTTTGTTCGTCAATTGGCGGGTCTCAAGGATTATGTGACCAGCCTGCTCGATGAAACCCTGACCATTGAAGAGAGCAAGCCACTGCTGGTGCGCGGCGTCTATATCAGCTCCGTCTATCAGCAAGGTGTCCCGTTCGATGCCTTTGCTCAGGCCGCTTCCCGGCGTTACAGCTTGCCCGAGCCGATTCACTCCGCCCTGCGCGGGGAGTCCAACACCTATTTTGTGCGCAAGTTGTTCTCTTCGATCATCTTCCCCGAGGCCCATCTGGCCGGAGAAAACCGGCTGCATACCCTCTATCGTCGTCGCCGGATGGCCATTGGCCTGAGTTGCCTGTCGCTCTTCTCGGCGGCCCTGATCGGTGGCTGGCACTACTTCTACCGGGTCAACGAGGAGGCGGGGCGCAATGTACTGACCAAGGCGCAAGCGTTCACCGAGACCAACGAGGTCGCTGATGAACATGCCTTCGGTGTCAGCCAGTTGCCACGTCTCAACCTTATTCGCGAGGCAACCCTCTCTTTTGGCAACTACCGCGAACGGATGCCACTGGTGGCAGACCTTGGTCTCTATCAGGGGGATGAGATTGGCCCCTATGTGGAAGGCTCCTATCTGCAACTGCTGGGGCTGCGTTTCCTGCCTGCCCAGATGCAGGGACTGCTGGAGGATCTCAACCGTGCACCGGCTGGCAGCGAGGAGAAGCTCTCCATCCTGCGGGTGATGCGGATGCTCGATGATGCCTCCGGTCGCAACAAGGAGCTGGTGGAGCAGTATATGGCCAGCCGCTGGCAGAAAGCGTTCCCGGGACAGGGGGCGGTGCAGGAGCAGTTGATGGGACATCTTGACTATGCCCTCGATCATACCGACTGGCACGCTGCTCGCGCCGCCCGGGATCAGGCCGCCATCACGGCATTTGTGCCATTCAAGGAGCCGGTGTATGGCGCCCAGCGTGAACTGGGCAAATTGCCTATGTATCAGCGGGTCTATCAGAATCTGGTGGTGAAGGCGGGTGATGTGTTGCCGCCGGATCTCAATGTCCGTGACGAGGTGGGCCCCACCTTCGACACCGTGTTTGCCCTGCGCAACGAGAGCGCTGGTCAGGTGCCGCGTTTGCTGACCTGGCCCGGGTTCAGTGACTTCTTCCTTAAGCAGGACAAGGCGCTGATCGATCTCACCGCCATGGATGCCTGGGTGCTGGGCCAGCGCAAGCTGAGCCAGTTGAGCGAGGCCGATCGCAAGGAGATCACCCGTCAGGTCAACGATCGCTATGTCACCGATTACGTCAACCAGTGGCAAAAATTGCTGACCAATCTGGATGTGCAGACCCTTGCCAGCCCCGAGCAGGCGCTCGATGTGCTCTCTGCCATCACCGGCAACGACCAGCCATTCCAGCGGGTGCTCGCAGCGCTGGATGACAATACCCGTATTCGCAAGATCTCCGATGCGGAAGGAGATCCGGCGCAGGCGATCACTGCCCGGATAGGTCGCCCCTTTATGACCACCAATGGCGTCTTGACTGGCCGTGGCGAACAGGGGCCGCTCATTTCCGAAGTGAACCAGAAGCTGATTGAACTGCAGCACTATATGGAGCTGATCGTCAATGCCACCGAGCCGGGACAGTCAGCCCTCAAGGCGGTGCAACTGCGTTTGACCAACAAGTACGCCGATCCGGTCTTTGCATTGCAGCAGTATGCCCGTGGTCTGCCCGAGCCGCTCAATCGCTGGGTGGGTCAACTGGCGGATCAGAGTTCGCAACTGGTGATTGATCTGGCGATGTCATCCCTCAATCAGGAGTGGCAGGCAAAGGTGCTGGCACCGTTCAACAGCCAACTGGCGGATCGCTATCCGTTCAACCCGGGTTCTGCCAAGGATGTGCCGCTCTCCGAGATGGAGCGCTTCTTTGCCCCCGGTGGCACCCTGGATAGCTTCTATCAGGTCAACCTGAAACCCATGGTGGAGGGGGGCTTGATGGAGGGAGAACTGAGCTCACCTATTCAGGCGGAGCTGATCAAACAGCTGGATCGCGCTGCGCGGATCCGCCAGATCTTCTTCAGCCAGCAGGGCAATCTGGAGGTGCAATTTGCCCTCGAGCCCATCGAACTCACCGCCAACAAGCGGCGTAGTGTGCTCAACCTGGATGGCCAGTTGCTGGAGTATGCCCACGGCCGTCGCAACAAGATCCCGCTGGTGTGGCCAAACACCATGCGCGACGGGGCCGAGAGCAAGATCACCCTGGTACCGGCTGCCCGCGAACGTTCACCGCGCAGCGAGGGCTTTGTCGGTCCCTGGGCCATGTTCCGCCTGATGGACAAGGGGGAGCTGACTCAGGTCAACGAGGCCACCTTTGATGTGCGCTTCCCGGTGGATCAGGGTGCCATGACCTATCGGGTCTATACCGACAGCGCCCAGAACCCCTTCACCGGCGGCCTGTTCAGCCAGTTCAGCTTGCCTGAATCCCTCTATTGATCATGCAGGGGGGGCATACGAGCCCCTCTCATCTTGGAAGCCGATATGTCACAGAATCAACAAGGCCAGCAGGCATTGAAGGTGGGGCGAGACCCCAGAATGTTGCCTGAGTACGAGGCGCTGCGCGCCGAGATCAACAAGCTCAGCCACGCCTCCCGCCCCGAGGTGGATTGGGCCCGGATCCATCAGCTCGCCAGTCAAATCTTTGAAAAGCACGGGGTGGATCTGCAGACCGCCATCTACTTCACTCTGGCGCGCTCCCGCATTCAGGGGCTGAGCGGCTTTACCGAAGGGTGCGAGTTTCTCGCCAACCTGATCGTCACCCAGTGGGAGAGTTTCTGGCCACCGGTGCATCAGGAGCGGGCCCGCATCGAGATGCTCGACTGGTTTATTGCCCGCATCAGCGACGTGATCCGCCAGTACCAGATCAGCCACGAGGACAAGCGGTTGATCTACCGCTGCGAGCGGGCACTGCAACTCATCAGCGAGAAGTTGCACAACGCCGGTTTGAGCCGCATCCCCCGGGTCGAGAATCTGGTGCACTTTATCGAGGGCTACACCCATCTGTTTGACGAGACCGAGATTGTCATCGTCTCCGATGAGCCGGGCCTCAAGGATGAGCTGCAGATCCCGCCGATGGTCTTCTTCAAATCGGACATGGACCACGATCACGGAACGCCGATGGCATCGGTTGCCCCCGCTCTGCCGCAGGGCAGCATTCTGGTGGGGCGCGAGAAGGGGCAGATGAAGCCGACCGTGCTCAAGATTGAGCAGCACCGCAAACAGCGGCCGGCCTGGTTCTGGTTTGGCTGTGGCCTGCTCACCTGCGCCTTGCCCATGATGGGATGGCTTGGTTGGCAACATCAGCAGCAGGAGAAGGTCATCGCGGCGCAACGGTTGCAACAACCCGCTGCAGCGTTACCGCAGGCCCTGAGTTATGACGACATTCGCCAAGCGCGCATCGTGTTGGGGGAGCAGACCTTGCAGGGGATGGAGAGCGAGCTTGTATCGCGTTATCAGGCCCAACTGGATTGGCTGGAGCAGACCTCTCCCCTCTACTGGTACCGTTATGGCGAGGGGCTGCGCAATTCGCTGCAGATGCTCTATCCCGACTCGCTGGCGGTCAAGGCGCTGGACAAGCAGTGGCAGACCGCGCTGGCCGGCCAGCAAGGGGATCTCAACCGGGTGCCGACCTATCTGGAGGCGCGCGCCGGGGTCGATGCCCTGATCGATCAGCTGCTGGAGCTGGAGCGTCAGCGCAAGACGGTCACGATTTCCTACCTCAAGTCTCAGCTCTACGAGGTACAGAAGAACCTGATGCAGGAGGTCCCGTTCAGTTTACGTCTGAGCGAACTGGAGGCGCGAAAAGCGTCGCAGGAGCCTATTACGGCTGCCGAGCTGAAAGGGATAGAGAGTGACTTGAAAGCACTCAACATCCGGCTTTACCAACTGCAACAAGGGCTATCCGGTAGCTGATTGCTCTGTTATGCGCAACCAGTTGCGCATACTACAGATGGTTGCACTGCAGATGCAATATTTTGCAGGGGGATTGCCCAGTTTGCGCAATCCCTTGCGAATGGATAACCCTGTCATCTATCGAAAGAGGTTAACCATTTGATTTTATTTGGCTAATTTCGCCAGCGCTAAATGGCATAGCCTGTGCTGTGGCCTGTTCTGTTTATCCGCTGTTTATCAAAATCGCCTGTGCCTGGTGCGTTCCATCGGGCACAGGGGCAGAGGGATGATGTCTGTGCGTCTACCCGCTCATATGGAGAATGACTATGTGCCCCGCTATCGCACTGCTCGGTGACATCGGCACCGACCACGATGGCTTCCCACCGACCCCGGTGATAGCTGCCAGTCCCGACGTGTTCCTAGATGGCAAGCCTGTGGCTCGTCAAGGTGATCCACTGGCGCCCCATGACAAGCCCAACAACCCGCCGCACCCACGGGCCATTGCCGGTGGTGTTGGCTCTGTGCTGGTGAATGGCAAACCCATCGCCGTCACCGGCACGGCAGTGGATTGTGGTGGCGTGGTGATTGGTTCGGGCAGCGGACAGGCCGGTTAGAGAGAATGGCCACAGTTTGGCTCGGTTATGAGGTAAGGCCGTCAATGATGGCTTTATCTCATCATCGAACCACCAAGTAGCGCGCCGCGGGCGTGCGGTAGCTATGGAGAAGGCACAAGATGGCCAATAGCACAGGATTACAATTCACCGCCAAGGTGGGGGCGTTGCCAGAAACCACCTTCGTTGTCGCTGCCTTTGATTTGCATGAGAGGCTCAGCGGACCGTTTGTTCTGACGCTGGAGCTGGCAAGCAGCCAACCCGATATCGACTTTGGTGCCGTGCTGGACCAGCCGTGCGAGCTGCTGGTGTGGTACAACGGCGAGCTGCAACGCCGGGTCTGCGGGGTAGTGAGCGAGTTTGCCCAAGGGGACAGCGGTTTTCGTCGCACCCGCTATCAGTTGCAAGTCAAACCGGCCATGTGGCGGTTGGGATTGCGCCAAAACTCCCGCATCTTTCAGACACAGAAGCCCGAGGAAATTCTTTCCATTCTGCTGCAAGAACACGGTATCACCGACTACGCCTTTGCCCTGAAAAATGAACATGCCCAGCGGGAATACTGCGTTCAGTATCGCGAAACTGACCTCGACTTCCTCAATCGCCTTGCCGCAGAAGAGGGGCTCTTCTACTTCCACGAGTTTGAAGCAGGCAAACATCGCATCGTCTTTGCTGACGATGCCGCAGCCCTGACTGCTGGCCCCGAGCTCTTTTTCAACCTTGGCAACCGCTCGCTGAAACAAGGTCCTTACGTGCGCCAGTTCCACTACCGTGAGGCGGTACGGCCAAGCGATGTAGAGCTCAAGGACTACAGCTTCAAGACGCCGGCTTATGGCCTCTCCCACAAAAAGCAGGGCGCAGAGCTCGAGCATCAGCGCGATACCTATCAGCATTTTGACTACCCGGGTCGCTACAAGCAGGACGGCAGCGGCAAGGCCTTTGCCCAGCACCGGCTCGATGCCCTACGCAACGATGCAGTGGCGGGCAGCGGCAAATCGAATAGCGCAGCCCTTATGCCGGGGCTGTTCTTCTCACTGACCGAGCACCCCAACGATAGCCTCAATACCGACTGGCAAGTCGTCCATATCCGCCACACCGGCGAACAGCCGCAAGCGCTGGAGGAGGAGGGCGGCAGTGGCCCGACCGTTTATCACAACGAATTTGGCGTGGTGAAGGCGAGCACTACCTGGCGGGCGCGTATCGGCAGCCCAGAGGCGCCAAACAAGCCCATGGTGGATGGCCCGCAAATTGCCATGGTGGTTGGTCCCGAAGGGGAAGAGATTTACTGCGACGAGCACGGCCGGGTCAAACTGCAATTTCCGTGGGACCGCTACGGCAATTCCAACGACCAGAGCTCCTGCTGGGTGCGGGTGAGCCAGGGCTGGGCCGGTGGTCAGTACGGCATGATGGCCATGCCGCGCATTGGCCACGAGGTTATCGTCTCATTTCTGGAAGGGGACCCCGATCAGCCCATAGTGACTGGCCGCACCTATCACGCTACCAACCGGCCACCTTACGAGTTGCCACTCAACAAGACCCGCACCGTGCTGCGCACCGAAACCCATCAGGGCGAAGGCTTCAACGAGCTGCGCTTTGAAGACCAGGCTGGTCAGGAAGAGATCTATCTCCACGGTCAGAAAGATCTGAACGTGCTCATCCAGAACGATGTCGTCTGGCATATCAAACACGACGAGCATCGGGATATCGACAACGAGCAGGTCACTCGCATCAAGGCCAACGACTACCTGACAGTCGAAGGCGAAAAGCGCGACCAGATCAAGGCGGACTACTCGCTGACGGTGGATGCCTCCATGCATCAGAAGCTGGGGCAATCGCTGCTGATTGATGCCGGCCAGGAGGTACACTACAAGGCAGGCATGAAGATCGTGTTGGAGGCCGGTGTCGAGCTGACACTTAAAGTGGGTGGCAGCTTCGTCAAGGTCGATGCTGATGGCGTGACGATAAGTGGTGGCTCCATCAAGATGAACTCTGGCGGTAGTCCCGGTTCTGGCTCCGGTTGGGCTGGGCAGATGCCTATCCTGCCTGATGATGTCGAGGCGGTGCCCCCGCCGCCCCCGGTCGACACGGTTCGCCAGATTGCGACTCTGAAATCGGCCGAGCCGGTCTGCGAGATATGTGAACAGCTGGCCAAGGAGGGCAACTAATGGTATTGCCAGCGCTCACCTTGGCAGAAGGTGAACGTCTTTATCTGTTGCTCGATGGCGGGCAGATCCCTGAGCTTGAGCGCCAACTCTTTGAGGTCAGCGACTGCCCGGCTTACCAGCCGCTCTATCTCTACGCCCCCTGGGATAGCCTGCGGGAGGTCTCTCCCTGTCTGGTGGAGGCCAGCGAGCCCTTGCTCGGCTGGTTCAAGAGCCTGTCAGCCAATACCGGATGGTTGCTCGCCTCCGCTTTGCCTCTCTTGCCGCTGGCGGATCAGTTGCGCCAGCTTATCGAGGTCGAAAGCCCTTACGGCAGCCGCATCTTGCTCAAACTGGCCGCCCCGGAAACCATGGCATGTCTGATGGTGGATGCAGACCCCTGGCTGTGGCGGAAAATTGCACAAGTCTGGCTGCCAACCCGCACCGGTTGGCGCCATTGGCAGGTCAAAGAGACGCTTGCCGAGCCGATGGGCGACACATGCAGACTCACCGATGTGCAATGGGCCCGCTTGGGCGAAGTGAGTTGGCAAAACCAGCTGGATGCGGTTTATCGCCACATGCAGGCGTGGTTTCCCGCCCGGTTGGCGCAGCAGACCGATCCAAAGTGTTGGATTGCCCGCTGGGCCCAACAGGCTTATCAACTGGGATTTCAGACCGAACGCGACTTGCTGCTGTTTTTCAATGTGCTGGGCTTCCTGGGCGAGTCATGGTGGCAGGGTGATGCCTACCCGATCGTGAGCAGGTTGTTGACTACCCCCTCGGCACAGACCCCGTCACAGCGTGTTGAACAGGCAGCCAACTGGGCAGAGCAACACGCCATTGCACAGGAAATAACGTCATGAGCACCCCGAACCAAGCAGCTGGAGCTGCCGGCAACAAGGATTGCAAGAGCCCGGTTGGCACCTGCCCCTTTAAAAATAAAGAGATTGCCCTGGTACCGGTGCGCTATGCCCTTGATGAAGTATTTGAGGCGCCAGCAAAACAGCCGCACCCTCTGCCTGCCAAGCACTTCAAAGGCCCTCTGGCGCTTAAGGCCAATCCCTACACCCTGCGCCAGCTGCGCGATGGCTGGCTCTATGTCTTTGATGAAAAAATAAAAATGCTCGACGAGTATGAGGTCAAAGGCAGCCAGTTTATTCATGCCAGCAAGGGCAGCAAAGGGCATTTGCTCTATTCGGCCAACCACAAGGTGGCGATGGCCTTCTCCCATCAGCGCTGGACCGAGCGGCTGAAAAAGGAGTACTGCGAGCAGAACAGTCTGCGCAGCAAAGGGATGCGCTCATTCAATCTGCTCTCGCTGGCCAGCAAGATGGGGGGTGAGCATGCGGGATTATTGGATCTGCTCTCTACCCACGTAGCCGACATGGGCTTGCCCAACAAGGGATTCGTCGAAAGCTGCGCCACCCTCAAGGCCCCCGAGGGGGTAGCGCCGGGCCTGCTGTGGCGTGACAAACCGGCAGGCTCAGCGGAGGCCAGCAAGGCCGGTATGCCGGATTTACAAAGTGCTCTGGTGGTGGCGCTCGACGACCTTATCTCGGATATGCACGATGTGACCGAGCGCCTGAGCGATATCGCTATCCGCCATGAGCAGCCCTTTAATGACGACGAAACCCGTCACCGCTGGACCATGGCCAGTATCACCGAGATGCTGGCACTGCCCCCGCTCGATGAAGGCAGCCTGCCTGCGTCAGCCAGGGGCGACCGTCTGGCGACCTTCAAGCTCAAGAAGCAGTTGCACTCCTATCTGGTTGCCAAGTATGACTACAAGGAGCGTCAAGGCATTGGCCATCACTACATAGACCTCGGCGCCGAGCAGCGCCTGATGGCGCAGCATGCCCAGCTCAAGCAGCTGGGCCTCAATCCCGACAAGTGGGCCAGCTGGCCCGGGGTGCGCTTTGATGACGAAGTGAACTGGTCGGGGCTGGAAGAGATTATCCAGCAGTACGCGCAAGGGGTGGATGCCTTGCGCCCGCGCTGGCTGACCAGCTATGACGATGCCCTGCAGCTATTGCAAGCCTTACCGACCTCCCCCCTGCTGTTGGGGCTCGATAGCCAGACTGAGGATGCCCAGACCCAGCTGCTGGCCAGCAGCTGCCAGTGGCTCTTTAGCCTATTTTTGGCCCCCAACACCAAACGGGGTGAACAGTTGACCAAGGCATTGAAAAAGGGGGCTCTGCCCGCGCTGGCACACTACGGCTTTGATCTCGAGGTCAAAAAAGAGCTTGAGAAAAACCCAGACTGGCTCGGGGTGGGCAATATCACCGGTGTCGCCAATGCGCTGGCGGCGATGGAAGCGATAGCCAATAACGATTTTCTGAGCAATAGCAAGTTGTTTGGCGGGCTGCATGAGGGCGCCAAGGCGACCATGAGCGCCCTCAAAGCGGCTATCGCCGGGGTGGCCATCAAGCCATGGCAACAGCTCAGCGAGTTGCTGCATCCGCATCTGCTCAGCGGTGAAAAACTTGGCCGCACTCTGAGTCTGGTGGTACTCGAATCAATTCACACCGGCCAGCAGGTGCGCATCAACTCCGCATTTGTGGCCGAGAGCAAAGCCTTTGTGGCTCAGGTACAGGGCAACCTGCTCGGCAAGTTGGCAACGCCCGGCAAGATAACAGAGGGCCACCTTGGCCGGATGAAGGCGGCAGGCGCCGAGTGGTCGCAGCTGAAATGGCCCCGTCTGCTGTTGCTGGAAGGCGGTTTGCAGCAGGAGTTTGAGCGCAAGATGGCCAGCTACCTCAACTTGCAGCGGCAAGGTGCCAGAGGGGTACAAGCGGCCGCCAAGGTGTGGCAAGGGTGGGGCAACTTTGGCGGGTTGGCGGCCCTGCTCAATATCGCCAACCTGACGGTGGCGCTGCAAGGGTATGACGAGAACGCGCGCAAGCTGCAGGGCAACCCTACCGCACAGCTGGAGCTGAACCGTAACCTGGCCTACACCGCCGCCTGGACCGGCAGCGCTATGGTGGCCATCAAGCAGGGGCAGGTGGTGGTGCCTAAACATCTTCTGAATAAGCGTTTAGCTGAAGCCGCAATAGTAGACCCCGCTCTGGTGCGCCGCTTTACCCTTACCACCGGCTGGATGACCGGGCTGGGACTGCTGGCGGCGGGGCTGGAGGCGTGGGAGACTCATGCCAAGCTAATGGATGATACCAATGCCGATATGGAGCAATTTGGTTACTGGTTAAAGCTGGGGGGCTTGGGGGCGCAGGGGATACCAGCCGTTGTGTCGTTTGGCCGTTTGCTATTTGGTGCAACTCTAGGGGCTACATGGGCTACCTGGATGGTCGCATCTATTGGTATCGGCACCCTGCTCTATCTGGCCGCCACCGTGATACTGGCCCGCTATAACCGTCTGCCTATAGATCGCTGGCTGTTGCAATCCACCTGGGGCACCAAGCCGGCCGGGTGGCCTGCGGCTGAAGAGCTGCTTCAGTATGAACGGGTTGCCTGTCAGCCGACGGTGGAGCTCAAGGAGGGGAAGCTGACCGTTGCGCTGCCGCCGCATCTGCGCACCATTACCCTGCAGTTGTCGATAAAGCTGCTTGGCTATCAACTTGCCAAGCAGAGCTACCCCGCCTCCGTGTTAACTCCTGTGCTGGGCCCTGCGCAAGAGGCCGCCATCAAGGTGACCAGCCAAGGGGTTGGGCAGGTGACACTGGCGGTCGCCGCCAATCAGGGGGATGAACTGCAGTTGCAGATAGGTTACCCGGCGGCAGAGAGTTTAAGTGGTCAGCCCCTGCGCTTTATGGCCCGCGGTACCCTGGCCAAAGGGGTGGTCTTGACCGCTGAGATCGATGATAAACTGCCCGTCCAGGGTACCTTGATAGAGTTGAAATAAGATGAGTGACACCACAGAGCACAAGCAGAACGCAGAGAGTGCAGAAGCTGATGGCGCCAACCACTACTACAGCGAGCAATACCTTGAATTGCAAAAGGAGCCGGTTTTATATGAGTGGCAGATTGATCATCAGCAGAGACTTGCATGGGAGCTTCCAATTGCCATAGGTGGTTTTTTGTGGCTCTTAGGACTGTTTAATTTAATTAATAGCGATAGTCAAAAAGCTTGGCAGTTAACCCTGTTTTGTATTGTATTCGGAATATTCGCTGTACTTCAGGGACGTTATCTTTTTACCCCCAATCAATTCTATCACTACCGAATGACCGCCAAGGGGATCTACTACACCCAGCAGGACAAGATCCCGGAAGTGGCTTACACCATTGCACGCGGGATTGGTGGCTTGTTGATTTTGGGCAGCATCATTGCTGTCGGCTTGGTGGGCCCGCTGGCACTGGTCGGAGCGGGGGCCGGTGCATTTCTGGCCTTTAAAATTACCAATATGAAGCCAGAGATTCACCATTATGGGTGCATTTTTAAGGGGGAGGGCGAGATCTTTACCTTTAGTGGCATTAATGGGATGAGGATTTGGGAACATCCGCCGGAAACAGGTGAGTATGCTTTGATTTTTACTCTTCCTAATCAGTACACCAAGGTACTCGAAGATGTAACTCGCTCTTTGCCACAATATCAAATGGTAGAGGCTGCTAGCCGCAAAGAGTTCGGTTATTAAGCCATAGGGGCAAAGAGGCTGTAATTCAGCTTCTTTGTCCTTTGATTGACTAATAACAGAGCAAGATAGGCCACCCGGTGGCAGAGCGTTTAAGCGGCCAACCCCTGTGCTTTATGGCCCGTGGCACCTTGATAGAGTTGAAATAGGATGAGTGACACCACAGAACACAAGCAGAACGCAGAGAGTGCAGAGGCTGATGGCGCCAACCACTACTACAGCGAGCAATATCTTGAATTGCAAAAGGAGCCGGTTTTATATGAGTGGCATATTGACCATGCCCAGCGAGCTGCATGGTCATCGTCACTGTTAATGGGAGGTGTGTGTTGGCTAATTGCATTAATGGTTTTTATTAATAGCGATAGTCAGAACCCTTGGCCGTTAATTTGGGTGCTTTTAATTCTGGGGGGCTGGGGTGTTATTTTTTCGCGCTACTTAACGGACCCCAACCAGCTCTATCACTACCGAATGACTGCCAAGGGGATCTACTACACCCAGCAGGACAAGATCCCGGAAGTGGCTTACAACATTATCCGTGGGATTGGTGGCTTGCTGATTGTGGGCAGCATCATCGCTATTGGCTTGGTGGGCCCGCAGGCACTGGCCGGTGCAGGTGCGGGTGCATTTCTGGCCTTTAAAATCACCAATATGAAACCAAGAGTCCGCCATTATGGGTGTATTTTTAAGGACTCAGGTGAAATATCAGTTTTTGGCAAGCTGTGCGGTATGGAAATCATGGAGACCCCGTATAGCTGGGGGGAATACGCTCTCGTATTTAGCAAGCCAGAGGAATATCAACGTGTACTTGGTGATATCACGCAAGCGTTACCTCAATATAAAGTGATTGAAGCAGCCAGCCGTAAAGAGTTCGGTTATTAAGCCATGGGGCAGAGAGGCTGTAATTCAGCTTTTCTGCCCCTTGATTGACCAATAATGGCACTACCTGTAACCGGCCCTGTTTTATTCGCCCCTTTTTCACTCTGCGAAGAATTTCTCATGACCCATCGAATCCTATGGCTGGCACTGACCGCCAGCATCTTAACCGCCTGCTCTGCCACTGCGCCACGCACTGATGCCGAGCTATCCCAAGCCGCAAAGCTGGGGGATGGCCGCACCCAGTATGAACTGGCCAGACGGCTGGCAACCCAACTCGATTACCCCAATGCCATGCACTGGATGCAGCAAGCGGCCGAGCAGTCTGGCCCCTTGGCCGCCGATAAACAGATCCGCGCCAATGCTGCTTGGCAAGTGGGTGACTGGTATCAGGCCGGGCTCGGGGAGCCCAAAAACCCGACGCTCGCTACCCTGTGGTGGCAGCGCTCTGCTCGCCTTGGCAACAGCAATGCCAGCTATCAGCTGGGCCTGATGTGTCAGGAGCAGCATCAGGGCAAGTTGGTCAGTGAATGCCTCGACTGGTTCGAGAAAGCCGCCAAACAGGATCATGCAGAGGCGCAATTGATCCTTGGGCAGTGGTATGCCAATCAGCAGGGGGCGGATGAGGATGCCGTCAAGTGGTTGGAAAAAGCGGCAGAGCAGGGCAATCGCGACGCTCAGTATCAGCTGGGCAAGCGCTACGAGCAGGGGAAAGGGGTGATCAAACGCCCGGATATTGCCCAGCGCTGGTTTGAGAAGGCTGCCGCCCAGCAGCAGCCGGATGCCTTGTTGTTGTTGGCTCGTCAGGCTACACCAACTGATGCTTTCGCGGCTTATCAGCGAGCTGCCAATGCGGGTTCTGCCGAAGCTGAACTATGGCTGGGTGTTGCTTATCTGGCGGGAGAGCAGGTGCAAGCTGATCCTGCGTTGGGCAGATATTGGCTGGAGTTGGCGGTGACTCATGGCTCGCATGAGGCGGAGTACCAACTGAGCTTGCAACAAACAGATGGCGTAGCCAGGCAGCATTGGTTGACTCTGGCTGCGGAAGGCGGGATCACCAAGGCCAGTTTCGAGCTGGCGCAGTTGCAGCAAGAGCAGGGTGAGTTGGAGCAAGCCAGAGCCAGCTATGCCAAAGCTGCTGGACAAGGTCATACCCAGGCTCAATATGCTTATGGCGAGATGCTGCGGCAGGGTTTGGGCGGTAAAGAGGACTATGTGCTGGCACTCAAGCAGTATCGGCTGGCGGCCCAACAGGGTGATCGTATGGCACAATACCGGATGGGAACCATGCGTGAAGAGGGACTGGGGGCTCCGCGTAACCGGGTACATGCCTATGCCTGGCTGTCATTGGCGGCAACAGAAGGGATGCCGGAGGCGGTGCAGGCTCGTGACGAGCTGGAAGCAGCGATGACCAGGCCGGAAGTCAAACAGGCGCAGAAACTTTCAGAGCACTGGTTTGGCAAGATGCCATCACCGGCGAGGAAAAGCTAAACAGCGTAGCTGCGGGCTCCGGCCTTTTTCTGAATCGAGGTCAGAACGATACGATCGCAGCCCCTCTTCAGCGGGAAGAGGGGCCGCAATAGTGCTCCCTGGCGGGCCGAGCCAGGCCAACCGCAGTTTCAGTCCCGGGCCCGAGCTCCAGCCAGTGGTGGAGCTCACCACTTTACCCTGCTTGATGATGAGGAAGCTGGGGGTGACGCTCACCTGCCAGCGGGCGGCAAGGTCGCCATGCTCATCATTGTGGGTCGGGAAGGTCAGCCCCTTCCTGGCCATCCCCTGCTGCAACCTGGCTTGGTCGCCGGAGCGCAGCGCCACTGTCAGCACGTTTTCGCCGTCTCGCCATAGCTGCTCCACTGTCGGTGTGGTAACACGGCAGACTGCGCACCAGCTGGCCCAGTAATAGATCAGCAGTGGTCTGTCCCGACTCATTGTCTGCAGGTCGGCCAGAGTGCCATCTTGCAGCAGCAGTTGAGGCAGCGGGCTTTCCTCTGGCAGCGCCGGACTGCGCCAGAGGTCCAGCGCCGTCGAAATAATCACCGCCAACAGCAGCAGCCAGAGGGCCTCCTTGCTCCAGCGGCGCAGACGGAGGATCCGGGATGATGTTGCTGTCATGACTGCCCCTTGATGACCAGTGCGTTTTTGACGTTGCCCCCGAGCGCTATATGAGGGAGATCAGCCGATTGCCGATAATTTCCCCCTTGCGCTGCGGGTATGCCCCGCTCTCCCGGCAGGGTCTGTATGAGCAGGATATATCTCATCTTGTTTCTCCTTGAACAGGGGCGTTCGCAGCGTGCTCCAGAGTGGCCAGCAGAGTTGCACGATCCAGCAGGGGAGAGAGGATCTCGCCACCCGGTAGCCCGGGGCCATAGATTTGGTTGAAAGGAATGGCCACACTGCCGCGTTGGCGCAAGAAGCCGGCGATGCTGTCTGAGGGGCGGCTCCAATCCCCGCGCAAGGCCACCACATCGGGGGCACTCAGGGCTCGTTGCACATCATCGCGCAGCAGCACGTTGAATTTGTTGGCTTTGCAGGTGATGCACCAGTCGGCGGTCACATCGACGAAGACCCGCTTGTGTTGTGCCAGGGCGTCCTGGATGGCCTGCTCCGAGAGTGGCTGCCAGTGGACGGTATCCTGTTGTGGTTTGCCCTCCATGGTGAAGGCGCCGCCGAGCAGCAGGGCTGCGGCCAGCAAGCAGCCCAGCGCCAGCCCCAGGGTTACACCGCGAATACCGTGGCGCCATACGACCGCCAGCAGCAGGGCTGCCAGTATCAGAGCCATCAGGATCACCACCCCGTTATGGCCGATATGGTTGCCAAGCAGGCTGAGCAGCCAGAGGCTGGAGCCCAGCATCATCAGGCCGAGCAGGATGCGCAGGCGCCCCATCCAGCGTCCCGGTTTTGGCAACCAGAGCGCGAGACGGGGCAGGGCGGCGATGAGCAGCCATGGCAGGCTCATGCCAATCCCCAGTGCGGTAAAGACAAGCCAGAGTTGACCGGATGGCGCCCCGAGCGCAAAGGCGACTGCGGTGCCAAGGAAAGGGGCGGAGCAGGGTGTTGCCAGCAGAGTGGCAAAGCAGCCCTGCATAAAGTGACCGGCCATGCCGTTGCCACCCGCGGTTGCCAGACGGGTGTTGACATTGCTCGATAACCTGATCTCGAACAGCCCCAGCAGGTTGGCACAGAACAGCAAGGTCACCACGACCATGAAGCCGATAAACCAGACGCTCTGGAACTGGATACCCCAGCCGACGGCCCCCTGGGTGGCGCGCAGCAGGGTGCTCATCAGTGCCAGCGTCCAAAAGGAGACCAGGATACCTGCGCTTGCCGCCAGGAACTGCAAGCGAACCGGGCGACGCTCACGGGTCTCCAGTTGCAGTACTGATCCCAGCTTGAGGGCCAGCACCGGCAACACACAGGGCATCAGGTTGAGAATAAGCCCCCCAAGCAGTGCTGCCCCCAGGATCCAGCGCAGCGAGTGGCCACCAGCGGGTAGTGGCAGGGGATCACCTATGGTGACCTGGCTCTGCCAGGCTTCGTCACCGTTGACCAGTACCACGCCCAGTTGCTGATGACGGATATCCGGTGCATCCCCTTGCCAGCCATCGCTGACCGGAATGCGGGCAATCAGGGTATTGCCCTGCACCTCCAGGCTGGGCTCGCCAAACTCGACCCCCTCCAGCTGCTGGAGGAAAATCTGCGGAGCCCGCCACCCCTCTTGCTGCTTAGCGCTCAGCTGTAGCCGGTTTTGCTGGTAGCCGGCCTGGAGGTTGACGCTCTTGGGCATGGCTTGAGGCAGCTTGCTCATCGCCTGTGCATAGGCAAGGTCGAATCCGTCCGGTGCCGTACCATCCAGAGCAAGGGCAAAAGGGTAGTCGGTCAGGATGCAGACGTTACTGCAGGTTGAAAGGCGTAACGTGCCGGTCAGCGCCTTGCGGTTGCCATGGCCAAGGCTGATGGGAAAGGTTACGGCCTGCTGATACCCCTGGGTCGACATGCCGCTGACCGCGAATCGCTCTGGCACTGGCCAGTGCCATTGTTGAGTGAGTTTGGGATCATCCCAGAGAATTTCAGGGGCAATTCCCCCTTCACCCGGGTTTTGCCAATAGGTTTTCCAGCCGGACTCGAGTGCCAGACTGAGCAGCACCCGGGGCTGTGCCGGATCCCGGCTATCTGCTTGCAGCCGGATTTGTGCGTGATCGTTGCGGGGGCTGGTGAGCCAGCCGGTATCGCTGGCCAATCCGATGGATTGCCACAGCAGGCTGCCCAGCAAGAGGGCAGTCTTGAAGATGTTTGACATGGTGTTGTCTCTTGAAAATGAAAGTCAGGGTTGTTTAAGCCGCGACTGACTCATTCTCGCCAGACACAAAGGGTGAGATGAAGCCGCCGTTCTGGCGGGGAGATATTTCTGGGTGGGGGGAGGGGGGGCGAGCAACGGGGCAGTGGTGCCAGCAGGGCGATCAGGAATGCGATGGCAAAGAAGAGCTGTTCGGCGCATTGCACGCTGGCGGCACTGAGCCACTTGCCGTTGAGCTGGCAACTGCCGGGTTGCGGCGTTGCTGCGCGGCCATCCTCATCGACATCGACATCGATGGCGGAGGATGGGACGGTCAGCATATGGCAGCCAGCGGCTATCTCCAGCTGAGCCAGCCTGGTCAGCGGCTGGAGTGCACAATTGAGCAGCAGAATGCAGACCAGCAGCAGGAGTCTTGTCGCCACGCGTTGTCGCAAAATCATGTTGCTCCTGCCCTCTTGGAATGGGGCACATCCTATCGATCAATGACAGCCCGGGCAAGCCGGTCGGATGAAGCCCCGTTTCTTGCAACCGGTGAGTCGCCACGTTTGCCCTCGTAGCTGGCCGAGTACCGAGCGTGCTGGCCAGATCAGTCTGCCAATGCTCCGGACAAGGGGGGAGTCGTTCAGCTGCCAATCGCCGATAATGCCCCGCGCATTCCGGCGGTCAGGGCCAACAGCCCCCTCGAGCCCTGAATGGAAATGGGTATATGGGATCCATGCCGCGACGAGGAAGGCCGGGTTGGAGATGGTTCATTTGGTGCAAGATCATCTCTTTAGGTCGTCAAAAATTGAAAGCGTTTTCAGAAATCCTTTTCAATTGTGATCCGCTTCAAAGCTTTTTAATACGTCAACCTCTAGCATTGGCCCCACGAATTAGGGGCTAGCGCTCCCGATTTTCCCGCTGTGGGAGGTAACCGGATGATCCGGCTATTTCCTTCGTTACTTTCGACGGTCATCATGGATGGCCGTTTTTTTTTGAGTTATTTCACGGTAAAGGGTCGAGCCGCTGGCGCTTTACCGTTAAAATTCCGCTTTTGCACTTGCCCGTGAGTCTTGATGTCTGCGTCCACCCTCTCTTCGGATAGTTATGCCCTGCTCGCCACCCTGCAATTGCAGCGCGTTGCCAGTACCCGTTTGCTGCAAGAACAACTGGCGATAGGCCATGCCCTGATCGATAAACTGACCCGACTGCAGGATGCTGGGCTGGTCAGATTGCGCGGGGAGCAGCAGTGGAGCCTGACCGCCGAGGGGACGCTGGCGCTGATCCTGGGGGTGCGTGCCGGTCTTTGCCCGGCGCCGGACTGGAGCCGGGTGCCCTCATTGACCGGGCAGGATCTCACCCATGCGGTGGTGCGCGAGCTCTGCCGCGGCAAGGCGGGGGAGATCCCGACCTATTTCTCGGCCAGCGATCTGCTGACCCTGCTCGATACCCCGGACGCTCACCAGTTGCTGGCGGGCTCCAGCCCCGCCTGGCAGCAACTGTTGCTGGAGCACTTCTCGCTGCAACTCTTGCTCGATGCCCCCTATGAAGAGCGCTGGCCGCTGGCCAATGCGCTGGTGCGCTGCGCTCCCGAGGTGCAGGCCCGGGCCAAAGCGTTCGAGGCGGAGTGGCGCTGGCTCTGCGGGGATGGCGAGAGCACATCGCCAACCGGCGAGGACCAGGATGCCGCCCCCGGCTGGCCAGCCCTGCAGGCACTGGCCCAGCAGAGCCAGAGCGGCCCGCTTGGCGAGCGGCTGCTCACCGCGCTGGGCCAGTGGCAGGCAACCGATGAGGGCGAGGCGGGCCAGTGGCCCCGTTCATTCAGCGCCCTGCTCTGGCTTGGCTGGTTGCAGCAGGCCGATCCCGTCATCGCCAGCGAACAGCGCAAGAAGTGGCAGCGCAGCCTGACTGGTCAGTTCCCCCTGCTTGCCGACCTGCTCAGCCAGTGGGCGGGGGATCGCCACGGTCAGGCGGTCGGCCTGTTCGATACTTTGCAACTGCCGGTAGAGGAGCTCCACTGGGGCTATCTCTGGCTCGATCTCTGCGCGCTGGCCCGTCACGGTGCCCAGAGCCCGCAGGTGGCCATGTTGCACAAGTGGGATCTCTCCCATCTGCTCGATGCCGAGCCCCATCATCGCCTTATGGCATTTTGTCAGGATCTGCTGCGTATCTTGTTGGGCGAGGCGGCCAAAGGGGCGCCCTTGTGCCAACTGCGCGGCAGTGAGGAGAGTGCGCAAGAGGGCTGTGACGAGCAGGATGATGACGGGGACGAGGATAAAACCGCGGCCTCTGCCAGCTGGCTCAACTGGTTGCAGGGGCTGGGACGCTCCAGTGGCGTACGCAAGCCGCAGGAGCGGTTGGTGTGGCTGCTCCATGCTGACGGCCCCGAGCTGGAGTGCAAGATCCAGAAACTCAGTACCAAGGGGGAGTGGACGGCGGGCCGCCGGGTCGATCCGGCCTTGCTCTCCACCCAGTATGCCGCCATGCTCGACGAGCATGACTGGGCAGTGGTGCGCACCCTGCCGCGGGTGATGGGACGCTTGCCCCGGGATGTCTGGGCGCCGCTGGCCGATCACCCCCGCCTGTTCAACGCCAAGGGGCAGAAGCTGCAGCTCGCCATCACGGCGCCGCTGCTGCAGATTATCGCGACCGAAGAGGGGATGAGTGCCTTGCTGATCCCAGATGCAGCCGCCCGCGGGGCCCATATCATGCCGCTGGCGCAGGATCTGTGGCAGCTGATCCTCACCCCGCAGCCGCTGCTCGACCGCTTGCCTGCGCTCGAATCCATCCCGCTGCTGCCCGCCGAGGGGCTGGCCGAGCTGCAACGCACCCTGGACGCTATTCCCGAGCTGCCCTGGCACAGTCAGGTTGCGGGGCTTAGCGGCAACGCCGAACTGGCTCCCTGGCCGGGCATTCCTTCGGTGCAACTGGATTGGCAGGATGGCCAGCTGTCGGTCAAGCTGGTGACCCGCTTTGAGGATCTGCCGCCCCAGCCCCTTGGCAAGGGGGAGGCGATCGTGCGGCAGGGGATCAAGGCGTACCACTATTGGCAGCGGGATCTCGCGGCCGAGAAGCTGCAGGCCCAGCTACTGCGCAATCAACTCCCCATCGGCCTGCCCGGCAGCGAGTGGCTGCTGCAGGGGGAACAGGCGCTGGCGCTGGTCAATGCCCTGCCCGAGCTGGTGGATACCGGTGTGGTCATTCACTGGCATCAGGACAGCGCTCGCCTCAAGAGCCTTGATGAAGCTGCTCTGAGCCTGCGCATCGAGCGGCGGCAGGACTGGTTCCAGGTCGAAGGGGCACTGGCGCTTGATGAGCACCAGATCCTCGATCTGCGCCTTATTCTGCGCCAGATGACCCCGGGGCAGCGCACCGTTCAGCTCGACGAGAAGACCAGCCTGATGCTGAGCGACAAGCTGGTGGAGCGGCTCACCATGCTGGGGGCCATGCTCGATGAAGAGCAGCGCATCAACAACAAGCTGGCCTATCCCCTGACTCGCCTGCTCTCGGTCATTACCACCGAAGGGGATGCGGCGTGGCAATCCCTGCAGCAGGAGTGGCAGCAGGAGGTCGATTGCCCGGACGAGCTGCTTACCTCCCTGCGGGACTATCAGAAAGAGGGGGTGCGCTGGATGGCGACCCTGGCCCATCACGGCTTTGGTGCCTGTCTGGCCGATGACATGGGTCTGGGCAAGACGCTGCAGGCGCTGATTGTGTTGCGCATGCGCCAGCACCTTGGCCCTGCGCTGGTGGTGGTGCCCAAGTCAGTGGTCACCAACTGGCAGGAGGAGGTGGCCCGTTTCGCCCCCGAGCTTGATGTGGTGGTGTTCGAGAACCCGGCCGAGCGGGAGGGGATTATTCGCGAGGCCAAGGCCGGTCAGGTGATCCTCATCAACTACGGCATGCTCGGCAGCCTGGCGGAGGCGCTCAAGTCCCGCCGATGGTCTTCCATGGTGCTCGATGAGGCGCAGCAGATCAAAAATGCCGGTACCCAGCGCGCCAAGCTGCTGTTCCAGCTCGACGGCGATTTTCGCCTCGCCCTCTCCGGCACTCCCATCGAGAACAATCTGGGGGAGCTGTGGAGCCTCTTCACCTTTATCAACCCGGGGCTGCTCGGCAGCCTTGGCGAGTTCAAGCGTCGTTTTGGCAAGGCGGTCAAGGATCCCCAGCACATGGCGCTGCTGCGTGCAGTGATCAGCCCCTTTATCCTGCGTCGTCTCAAGCAACAGGTGCTGACCGAGCTGCCGGACAAGACCGAGATCATCCACCACATCAGCCTCTCCCCCGAAGAGCGCCAGCTCTACGAGGCGACCCGGCGGGAAGTGGTGCAGCAGGTGCAAAGCGCCGATGGCCGCGCCTTGATGCATGTGCTGAGTGGCCTGACCCGGCTGCGCCGCCTCTGCTGCTCGCCGGAGCTGGTGATGCCCGAGTGGTCGCAGACCAGCAGCAAGCTGGACGAGGCGATGGCCCTGCTGGAAGAGGCGATCGACGGCGGTCATCGGGTGCTGGTGTTCAGCCAGTTCGTCGACCTGCTGAGTCTGTTGCGGGCCCGCATCGAGCAGAAATCTTGGGATTATTGTTATCTGGATGGCGGCTGTTCGGCCAAGGCGCGGCAGGACTCCATCCTGCGTTTTCGCCACGAGGAGGTGCCGCTGTTCCTCATCAGCCTCAAGGCGGGGGGGACCGGCCTCAACCTCACCCAGGCCGATACCGTGCTGCACCTCGATCCCTGGTGGAACCCGGCGGTGGAAGATCAGGCGAGCGATCGGGCGCACCGGATGGGTCAGACCCAGCCGGTGACCGTGTACCGGCTGGTGTGCGAGCAGACGGTGGAGGAGAAGATTGTCGCCCTGCACGACGAGAAGCGGGCGCTGGCCGATGGCCTGCTGAGCGGCCAGTCCGAGGTGCGCGGGCTGGATGTGGAGAGTCTGCGGGCCCTGCTGATGGGCTGATTGGCGACGCCGCCTTTCATATCGGCTATCGATACAGAAAAGGGGAGAACATCCAGAGATGTTCTCCCCTTTCTTATTTGGGATGCAGATGCGGAATTCGTTGTTTATCGCGGCAAGGCGGCCCGGTTATCCCAGATCCAGTCACCCCTGATAGAGATAGAGGTGCAGCCGCTCGATGATGGGCTCGCCGCCAATCTTGCGATCTCGCCGCGCCTGCCGGCTCTTGGGGGGATAGTTGCCCAGATGGGTGACTGCAGGCGGGGTATCCGAACAGAGCAAAAGTGGCAGGCTCGCCTTGATCTGCTGCTTGCGCGGGGTGCGCTCCAGCCAGAGCAGGTTGATCATCGGGTGGGTCTTGACCGGGCGGCGGATCCGCAGCTCGGCATCGGCGGGCAGACGGCGAATGTCGTAGACCTCCTGATCCACCATCTTGCTCCACTCCTCGTTGTTGGAGAGGGCCGGTATGTAGCGGCGGCTGCGCTCCAGCATCTCAAGCACCTGCTCGCGACTGAGGCGATTGATGGTCTGCTTGTCGGCCCAGGTAAAGCCGAGGGATTGCAGCTCTCCCGCCAGCAGGGTCAGTTTGCGGTAGACCTGCAAGGTGATCACCCCTGGCAGAGCGGTATGTACCAGCTCGAACTTCTCGTCCCGTCCCCCCGCCTGCTGCACCAGCGCCTTGAAATCGAGCTTCTGCTGGTTGGTTTGGTCGATCAGCGGTTGCAGCAAGGAGGCTGCGGCGGCAGGAAAGCGCAACCAGCCGGGCAGCCGGTGAGTCGCCTTGGTGGAGCAGCCGGGGCGGGCGCAGTGATCCCGATAGGCGGCGAGGGTGGCCGCCAACGCGGTTTCACCGTTGAGATAGCCCACCTCAATTTGCTCGATCGGGTCGTGCTCTTCCCCCTGTGCAACCGGGGGGAGTGGATATACATGGGCCTCCTGCAGCTCGAGCTGGCCGAGCAGGGTGGCCAGCTGATCCAGAGAGGCTTCAATGGCGGCCATCTGTTGACGCAGGGCGGCGGTCGGGGTAAAGGTATCCATCGATGATCCTGTGGTCTGACCCGCTGTTGACGACATCAGGTATGACATTGCTGCGGGTAGCAAAACTACTGTATAAATAAACATACCAGCATGCGGTTGGAGTGCCAAGAGGCACTTTGAGGAGGGGGCAATGTGCGCCTCTGAATGGGGATGTGGTAATGGTTTTATTTATGTTTCAGGGTGTTAAATAAAGATCACTGTAAGATCATTAAATTAACAATCACGTGTAGCTCCGCTGTTGCCAGCTGTTCACACCTTGTCCATCCCTGCATATGTAAAGCAGTAAAATGCATATATAGATGGGTGCCATGCAGCACAATATGCTGTGCGACTCTGCTGGCCAACTGTTAAAATAATTATTTGTTTAAAATCAAAGCGTTAAAATTAAATCCTGCCGTTTTTAGACATTAGATTTACTAATGTAACGTATCAAAATTCGTCAATTGAGTCGGCCCTGCTCCCTGACTAAGCTTTGCGCATCAAATAAAGCCCAGTGCGTAAACAAATATTCAGAGGAGCCACATCATGGCCAACATGGCTTATACCGAAACCGGTTACCAGCATTCCAGCCAATTGAATCTGGTTGCTCGCGTTAAAATGACCGTTCTGACCTGGCTGGAACGCAGCCGCAGCCGTCGCCAGCTCTCCGAGCTGCCCGAGTACCTGCTCAAAGACATCGGCCTGAACGAAGCTGACCGTTATCAAGAGACCACCAAGCCGTTCTGGCGTGGTTGATCTACCGGGCATGGATGCCTTGTTTTTCTGCTGAGTCGTTTGCTGTTCTTCCCCTGTGGGGACCAACTGCCAGGTCTGTTATTGTCTGTTTTATCTCCCCCCGTTTTCCCCCTGTTATTTGTTGATCCTTTTTCCTCTCCTCTTTATTCCACATCGCTACTGTCATTGCTGTCATCGTTCGATTGTTATCACACTTGTATCGTTAATGTTTGAATTTGTTTAAAAATGATTTTAAGCCACGATGCCTTGCGTATAATCCGGCCATAGTATTACAGAGCGAGAGGGTGAGACGGATGATTCCCCAGCACGATTTTTTGGCCTTGACCCGCAGCCATGAGTGGCAGCTTGAGCCCTTTGAATTTGCCCTGCCCGATGGTGCGCGGGTCTGCGTCTGGGATACGGGCGTGCTTTGTCTGGAGCCTGCCAGCGGCGCGGGCGGCCAGCCGGGAGGGCGCAAGGATATCGTCCTCTCCTGCGGTATTCACGGCAACGAGACCGCTCCCATCGAGATCTGCAACCAGCTGCTGAGTCGTCTGCTCTCAGGCGAGCTGAGCGCCCGTCATCGGGTGCTGTTCCTGTTTGGCAATCCGGCGGCGATGAATCTGGGGCTGCGGGAGGTGGAGGAGAACATGAACCGGCTCTTCTCCGGAGCACACAGCAAGGGGGAGGGGCTCTGCAATCGGGAGCGGATCCGCGCCATGCGCCTCGAGCAGTATGTTAGCCGCTTCTTTGCCGATCCGGCTCGTCCCCGTTACCACTACGATCTGCACACCGCCATTCGCGGTTCGCGCCACGAGAAGTTCGCCGTCTACCCCTTTCCCCACGAGCGGCCCCACTGCCGCGAGCAGGTGCAGTTCCTCGGCGCCTGCGGGGTGCGCACCATTCTGCTCTCCGCCAGCCCGACCACGACCTTCAGCTACTACAGCTCCCGCCAGCATGGGGCCCATGCCTTTACGGTGGAGCTGGGCAAGGTACGGCCATTTGGTGAGAACGATATGACCCGCTTTATCGAAACCCGGCAGGCACTGCAGGAGCTGGTCACTCAGGATGAAGTGGCACTGGAGCCGTGGCGGGCGGACGATTTCACCCTGTTTGCCATCGATCGGGTGATCACCAAAAAATCGGAGCAGTTTCGCTTTCTATTCGCCAGCGATGTGGACAACTTCACCGAATTTCCGCAAGGGTTCGTGTTGGCCGAGGATGGTGAGCTGCGCTACACGGTCGAGAAGCCGCGTGAGGCGGTGGTCTTCCCCAATGCCAACGTGGCGATCGGTCAACGCACCGTGCTGATGGTGGTGCCGACAAGGCTCTGGGAATAGCGGTGATAGCTTAGCCTGCAGAGCGGTGAGACATCCGCAGGTGGCGCCAAGCCATTGTTTTAGTCGGCGGCTCAGACACAGCGGTTAGCCGCAGTAATAAAAAACGGGGCCAGTCAGATGACTAGCCCCGTTTTTTATCGGGTTCAAGCGGTGAGGCTTAGGTGTTGTTCTTCACAAACAGAGTCAGCTCCTGACCGGGCTTGAGGTAATCCCCTTTATCCAGCTGGTTCCAGCGCATCACATCGTTGATGGCCACCTGGAAGCGAGCCGCGATGGAGGAGATGGAGTCGCCACGACGAACCTGATACACCATCGATTTGTCGCTCTTCTTCCCTTGCTTGGGATAGACCACCAGCTTCATGCCTGGCTTGAGCGCCGACTTGGCATTCAGACCATTCCACTTGGCGAGCTCTTCGTGGGAGACACCGTGCGCCTGGCTGATGCTCCACAGGTTGTCACCCGAGCGCACCTTGTAACTGACCTTGGCCTTCTGGCTGCTGCCACGGCTTGCCAGCTGCTGCGGTTTGCTGGCGGAGCTGGCCTTGCTGCTGACCTGACCATGGGTCGGGATCACCAGTTGTTGACCGCGACGCAGGTTGTTGCTGCGCAGATTGTTGGCCAGTTTCAGCTCGCTCACGCTGACGCCGTGATTCTGGGCGATGCGCGACAGAGTATCGCCACTGGTGACCTGATAGGAGCGGGTACGAATACGCTCGCTCTTGGGCAGATCAGCTAGTGCCAGCTCCAGGGTATCGGCATACTCCACCGGTACCAGCAGGCGGTAAGGGCCACGGGGCGACATCACGCCACGGCTCAGGGCTGGATTGACCTCCTTGAGCTGTGACGTGCGCAGACCTGCCAGTTGGGCGGCCACGTTCAGATCAATCTGACTGCCAGTCTCAACCACACGCAGCTTAGGCTCGTTGGCGAGCACCGGCAACTGGATATTGTACTTGTCCGCATTGCTGATCATGTCAGCCATGGCGAGGATCTTAGGCACATACATCCGGGTTTCGCGCGGCAGATCGAGCGACCAGTAGTCGGTCGGCTTGCCTGCGCGCTGATTACGCTGGATGGCGTTGCGCACCCGGCCTTCACCGGCATTGTAGGCGGCCAGCGTTTGCAGCCAGTCACCGTCAAAGAAGCGGTTCAGGTATTCCAGATAGTCGAGCGCCGCATTGGTGGAGGCCAGCACATCGCGCCGTCCATCATACCAGTTGTCGTGGCGCAGACCGAAGTTTCTGCCTGTCGCTGGCACAAACTGCCAGAGTCCGACGGCATTGCTGCGGGATCGGGCATGAGGATCAAACATGCTCTCGATCATCGGGACAGTAATAAGCTCCATTGGCAGCTCACGCCGTTCAATCTCCTCTACCATCAGATAGAGGTAGGGTTCAGCCCGGCTGGCAATGGTCGCCAGATGCTTATCATTGCGCAACAGCCACTCACGTTGCTGGCGGATGCGCGGGTTGTCCGGAGTTTCCAGTTGCATATCATCGCTGATACGCACCCACAGATTGTCCGTCTCTTCCATTTCATCCAGTTGTTCATCGCCAAACAGGAAATGGGAAGAGTGTTTTTTATGCGCTTTTTTCTTGACCTGGGGGGACTTGATCGGCTCGATTGCCGTTAGCGCCCGGTCATCCTGATGGCTCAGGTTTTGGCAGCCGCTGAGCAACAGCGCTGCCAATAAGGCCGTTCGTACCTTCATCTCGTTCCGGTCATTTTTGGGAAAAACAGCCCGCATCATAAGGGGCAATGGCCCCCTGATCAAGGTTTGTTCAAAAAACGTCCTTCCACTGACGCAAGATGGTGAAGGTATCTACCGGATTTTCCACGCATTTTAGCCCCTTCTTTTCAGCAGAAAATTTTACCGAATCGAGCTCGCAGCGCAGAAAAACATTAAACTTGCGTTCATCCTCCAGCCGGGTGGGCAGGCTTGGCAGCCCTTGTTGCCGCAGTTTGCTGATCAGTCCGATCTGATCACGGATCGCCGGATTGTCCGGTTCAACTGCATAGGCAAAGCGCAGGTTGGAGAGTGTGTACTCATGGGCGCAGTAGATCAGGGTCTCGTCGGGCAGGGCGGCAAGGCGCTGTAACGAGTGGTACATCTGTTCCGGCGTCCCTTCAAACAGGCGGCCACAACCGGCCGAGAAGAGGGTATCGCCACAAAAGAGCATGCCGTTACCATAGTAAGCGATATGGCCACGGGTGTGCCCGGGCACATGGATTACCTCGAGGGCGAGGCCGTGCCAGTTGATCTGATCACCATCTTCGAGCCACTGGCCATGATGATCCGGCATGGGGTCAAGTTTGGGGCCATACAGTCTCGCGTGGGGGAAGTGCTCGAGCAATGTGCTGACGCCTCCCACATGGTCATGATGGTGGTGGGTGAGCAAGATGGCATCAAGCACGAGATCCAGTGCCGAGAGCCGCTCCAGCACGGGGGCGGCATCGCCCGGATCGACAACCAGACAGTGATTTTCGTGTCTAATCAACCAGATGTAATTGTCATTAAAGGCTGGAACTGTGATCACTGGATACATGAGTCTGCTTCTCTTTAGGGAGGGTATCTTATATAACAGGATGGCGTTCGAAACCGCGAGTTGAACCCTATTATGCAGGTGGCACGTACCGAACAACAAATCGAGATCCCGACCAGCTGGTCAGCGCTGCCTATGGGTGACTGGGTGGCGGCCGAGATCCAGGAGCGGCTCGACAGATGGTGCCCCAACTTGTTCGGGTATCACTTGCTCAAGGTCGGAGCCCTGAGCGCCGAGCTCTCCTGCAAATGTTCATCCATTCGTCATCAGGTGGGTGTCGCGCCTGAGGGACGACTGCTGGACATCTATGGCGATCCCCTCGAGCTGCCGGTGCGAACCGGCAGCGTCGATGCCTGTCTGCTGGCTCACTGCCTCGATTTCTCCGCCGATCCCCATCAGGTATTGCGTGAAGCCGAAAGGGTGCTGACCGATGATGGCTGGCTCATCATCAGTGGTTACAATCCGGTGAGTCTGGTGGGAGTTGGCCACTGTATCCCTTTTTTACGGCGCAAGTTGCCCTGGTCTGCTCGGATGTTTACCCCTGGGCGGGTGACGGACTGGCTGCATCTATTGGGGTGTGAAGTGATGTTTGACGAGCGTTTCGGTTACTCGTTTATGGGTAAACAGAGCTGGCACAGCTGGTGGCGGGAGAGTATCGGGCGGGATTATTGCAAGGCGTTTGCGTCGGTATACGTGATTGCTGCCCGTAAACGGCGTTTTCCACTGATCCCGGTGCGGCGGCGCTGGCAACTGCCAAAGTCCCTCGCCACACCGGGCATGGCCCGTCAGGGCTGGTAACCGGTATCCTCGGCCAGATCCTTGCCGCAGGCGGCATCTCTGGCCAACTCGTCGCACCGTTCGTTCTCCGGATGGCCGGAGTGGCCCTTTACCCAGAGCCACTCAATCTGGTGGCGACCCACTTCTGCATCCAACTCCTTCCAGAGATCGACGTTCTTGACCGGTTGACGATTGGCGGTCATCCACCCCTTCTTTTTCCAGCCGATGATCCACTGGGTGATCCCCTGGCGCACATATTGGCTATCGGTGGTGAGGCGCACCTTGCAGGGCTCGTTGAGGGTTCGAAGCCCCATGATGGCTGCCATCAGCTCCATCCGGTTATTGGTGGTCAACTTGAATCCGGCGGAAATTTCCTTGCGGTGCTTGCCGTAGACCATCACGGCCCCGTAACCACCCGGGCCCGGATTGCCGAGGCAGGAGCCGTCGGTATAGACATCAATCTGTTTTAACATGAGCAATCAATCTGTTTTAACATGAGGCTTGGGGTAAACTAGCGAGTAAGTAAAGCCGAAGTTTGACATAGATTGGATCATGAACACACCCCAACTGAATCGCCAGATCATTCTGGATACTGAAACCACAGGTATGAATACGGCGGGCGGCCCTGTCTATCTGGGGCACCGCATTATCGAAATCGGCTGTGTGGAGGTGATCAACCGCAAGCTGACCGGTAACCACTATCACGTCTATATCAAGCCTGATCGTCTGGTCGACCCGGAAGCGATCCAGGTGCACGGTATCACCGACGAGTTTCTGCGTGACAAACCGTCGTTCAGCCAGATCGCCGACGAGTTCCTCGAGTTCATCCGCGGCGCCGAACTGATCGCCCACAACGCGCCGTTTGACGTGAGCTTCATGGACTACGAGTTCAGCAAGCTCGGACTCAACTTCAAAACGGCGGATATCTGCACCATCACAGATACCCTGGCGATGGCGCGGGATCTCTTCCCCGGCAAGCGCAACAACCTGGATGTGCTGTGCGATCGTTACGGTATCGACAACTCCCACCGTACCCTGCACGGGGCTTTGCTCGATGCGGAGATCCTGGCGGACGTCTACCTGCTGATGACCGGCGGCCAGACCAAACTCAATCTGGCCACCGAAAGCAACGAAAACGAAAGCAATCAGGACACCAGTATTCGTCGGTTAGAGAGCAACCGACCCGCCCTCAAGGTGGTGCGTGCCAGTGCCGAGGTTCAGGCCCTGCACGAGGCGAGACTGGATCTGGTACAGAAAAAGGGAGGAAGTTGTCTGTGGCGGCAATGAGCAAGTGGTGTGCCGGTCTGCTGTTGTTGCTCTCGCTGGGGGCGATGGCGACCGAGGTATTTGCCCCTTCCGATATTCCGCTGCTGGATAACCGCTTTCGCATCGATTACGGCGTGAAGGAGATCACCTTCATCATCAAGCGCAAGCCGGGCACCCCGTCCGTGATCCTGGTTCGCCCCGATGGCAGCAAGCTTTACGTGGGCAAGGTCAAACCCGCAGATGTGGGTTGGCTGGCGCTGCCGGAGCATGATCTCATTACCCTGCGCAATCCCATGCCGGGCCCCTGGCAGGCGATTGGCGAGGTGGATCCCGACAACCGGGTGCGCATTCTCTCCGATATCCGGCTCGATATCGCCGCCCTGCCGATGCAGCTCTATCAGGGGGAGGTGGTCAAGCTCAAGGCGTGGTTGCTGATCAATGGTCAGCCGCCGAAAGATAAATACTATCTCTCTGATCTTGGCATGACCGTCAAGCTGCAATCGTTCAGCGATGCCGATAAGAAAGAGGTCGTGCTGGATCAAGTACTTGGCCACTATCGCGATGATGGCAAGGGGCTCGACGAAGTGCCGGGCGATGGCATCATGACGGCGGAAGTGACGCTGCATGATATTCCCGGTGGCAAGTACCGCGCCATGTTCAGCACGGGCAATCAGGTTTTTGTCCGTGCCCGTTATCAGGATGTTCTGCTTTACCCCTATCCGTTCAGCTATAACTTGTCGCCGCCTTCGGATGAGCTGGGTGCCAAGCTCTCACTGCTAATCGACCGTGATGAGCTGGATCCCGCCTCCGTGGTGGTCAAGGGGAGTGTGACCAGCAATGTGGGCGGCCTCTACGAGTTCAGCGAGACCGCCAGCGACCCCAAGCTTGATATCGATCTCTCCAACATCAAGGAGGTCGGTCAGCATGAGGTGAAAGCAACCCTCTATGGCACCACTCGCCTCGGCCGTGAGCTGAAAATCGAGTTGCCGGTGAAAACCTTCAATGTCTTCCCGCCACCGCCGCCTCCTGTAGAGGTGATGTCGGCCGCCGCTCAGGCCTCCAGCGCCGAGTCTACCGAAGAGCAGCCTGAAGAGGGAATGGGGTGGCTACTTTGGGTTCTGGTTGGGGGTGGGGTACTACTGGTGTTGCTGGGAGGCGCAGGTTTTGTGGTGATGCAAAAACGGCGTGCTTTTAAACGTGCGCTAGCAGCAGCTCAGGCTGAAAATCAACAAAACGGCCAACCGGCAGCCAAGCTAGATCTCAACTTGCCAGAGCAGTAGCCCAGACTCGGGAAAAACGATACACCAGAGAGAAGAAACCGCCCTCGATAAGCAGGGCGGTTTTTTTAGCTCGACCCCTTAGGATAAGGGATTGGCAGCAATCAGTGATCGCCGATATAGACATCCTTGTTCTGCTCGCGGATTTCGAGGAACTTGTCCAGATTGGCCATCATCAGCTCGACCAACTGGGGGTCGAAATGCTGCCCCTTCTCCTCTTCAATCAGGGCCAGCACCTTGTCCAGCGGCCATGCTTTCTTGTAGCAGCGATCCGAACCCAGGGCATCGAACACATCGGCCAGTGCCACGATCCGTCCTTCCAGTGGGATATCGGCCCCCTTCAAACCGCGGGGATAACCGCTGCCATTCCACTTCTCATGGTGATTGCCTGCTATGGTGGCGCCAATCTGGAACAACGCCAGATCGCTGCCGGAGAGCATATCCTGACCGAGTTGGGCATGAGTTTTCATGATCTCCCACTCTTCCGGGGTCAGCTTGCCCGGTTTGTGCAAAATGGCATCGGGAATCCCCACCTTGCCAATGTCGTGCAGTGGTGAGGCCCGTTTAACCAGCTCGCTCTGCTCTTCGCTCATCCCCAGCAGATGGCAGAAAAGCTCGGTGTAGAGCGCGACCCGTTTGACGTGTAACCCTGACTCCTTGGAGCGGGTTTCGACCAGTTCGCCGATGCGATAGATGATCTCCCGCTGGTTGTCGGCGATCACCTCGTTGAGCCGGATATTTTCCAGTGCCACTATGATGTTTTCGGTAAACAGGGTCAGCAGGCTGGTATCGATCTGACTGAGCTGGCGAGTGGTCTCGATATGAAACAACAGGTGGTGGCGCGGGTTTTGGCAGTAGAGCACCATCTGGTTGGTGTTGTAGATATTGCAGCCCCGGGTCATGGCCTGACGCAGTATCTCGGGTGCCTCTGTCAACCGCACCGGGGGATGACCTGGCAGCAGGGGCTCCAGCAGTTGATCCTTCACTTCGTAGGCATATTGTTTTACATCGTAAATCTGGGTCTCTCCCAGATGGAGCAGGGCGCTCAGCTGCTCTTGGGCGCCTTCGACAAACTGACGCAGCGCCCGTTTCTCAAAGATCCCCTTGGAGGCTTCGATGACTTTTTCCAGCCCTTGCCGGTTGCTTTCCAGGGTGCGGATATCCCGATAGGAGCGCAGGCTGGCCCGCAGCAGGGTGCGCAGCTTCTGGGAGGTGAGCTCGGTTTTATCCTTGTAGTCGTTGATGTCGTAGTTGGTCACCACGTCATCTTCCGGCGCTTGGCCGGGTTGGCCGGTACGCAGCACGATGCGTACCATCTTGTTTTGCTGCTCTTCACGGACATATTTGACAACATCAAGACCGGCGTGATCGACCTCCATCACCACGTCCAGCAGCAGCAGTGCAACATCCGGGGTGGTGGCCAGCAATTTTTTTGCCTCTGCAGCCGAATAGGCATGCAGAAACTCGATGGGACGATTGTCAAACTCGAATTTGTTTAAAGTGATCTTGGTGATGCGATGCACTTCCGGTTCATCGTCAACAATCATCACCCTCCAGCCTGCTTGCTGCGCGTCGGGGAGGGAGAGCTCGTCATCATCAATAATCAGGATCTGGTCATCCATCATACAATCCTGTTTGGCATCCTGTGCTTACATTAACTGCTTCACTAAGGATAGGAAACTTATTGAGAAATAAAATTTGATCTCGAAAAACTATGGTCGAAATAGGCAAATGGAACCCTGCGTGACAGTGTTGTTGTCCGGCTGCTTTCTTCGTCCAATCATGGGACTAGCGTGCATAAGCCCGTTTCTCTGTTCGGGGGCTGATGGTAGTGATTAGTGATGTTTGAGCCGGATAGACGAGAAATAATCGCATTTGATAGTGATTCCCATTTGTGTGTAGCATAGGCAACACACTCAACGAGGAGCCTCATTGTGTCCCCATCTCTGCCTCCCAATCGTCCCCGTCTGCTGACTGTCAAAGCCATTACCCAGATCACCCCTCATTTGCGTCGTATCACCTTTGGTGGCAGCGAACTGGCTGACTATCCCTTCACCTGCGGTGGGGCCCATATCAAGGTGATGCTGGCCCAGCCCCATCAGGTAGAGCCGGTGCTGCCTGCAATGACCCCGAGCGGCCCGCGCTGGAGTGACCCGGCTGACAAGCCGGTGATCCGCACCTACACCATCCGCGCGTTTCGCCGTGATGAGCAGGAAATTGATATCGACTTCGTGCTGCACGGTGACGGCGGGCCCGCCAGCGCCTTTGCTACCCATGCCAAGCCGGGAGAGAAGGTAATCCTCTCCGGGCCGGGTGGTCCCAACCCTATGCTGCAACCGGCCGATCACTACTGTCTGGTAGGGGATCTCACCGCCTTGCCCGCCATCATGGCGATGTGCGAGGTGATGCCTGCCGATGCCAGAGGGGAAATTGCGATTCTGGTGCCGGATCAGGCCGATGCTCAGCCGTTGACGCTGCCGGTCGGGGTGCGCTGTCACTGGTTTGTCGGCGAGCCCGAGTCCAGCGGCCTGCTGGAGCATGTGATTGCTCTGCCGCTGGTGCGCGATGGTGGCTTCTTCTGGCTGGGTGGGGAAGAGGCGCTGGTGCTGCCGCTGCGCCGCCATTTTCGCTCTGTGCTCGAGGTGGATCGCCAGTCGCTCTACGCCGTGCCGTACTGGCGCCGGGGCAAGAGTGAAGAGGCCTATCACCAGACTCGCCACGATGTGATGGATAATTAAGCGGATGCGAAAGAATACCTGATTCACTCTTGCAAATAAAAATGATTTGCATTTAGTATTGCGCCGTCCCGATGTCAGTCGGTACGGCGCTTTTGTTATTGATGGCTGCGAGTGGCATAGCACAACGCAGGGCCTGCCGTAATGCACTGATGTTCGGGGTGATGGGGCATGGACGACTGTTCATGCCAATGAACTCCATCACTTTGCACCGGGTCTGGCGAGGTCAGACAGGGATGTCGGTGGTGTTGGCCTTGGTTGTTTTATGTGGAGTGTTGATGATGCGTACATCATCCCGACGATTTGCAGTGCATCCGCTGGTGTTGTCCCTTTTTGCCCTGCCAGTTCTGGCCCAAGGGACTGCGCCTGTCACCGTTCATGAAACTATGGTGGTGACGGCGAGTAAAACCCGGCACAGCGAGCTGACCGCCCCGGCCAGCGTCTCTGTGGTGACTCGGGCCGAGCTCGACAAGCTCAATGTCAATGACCTCACCGGCGCTCTGAAACAGTTGCCGGGGGTCAATATCAGCCCTGCTACCAGCTACGGCCGCAGCGAGATCAAGTTGCGCGGGCTGGAGGGGGATTACACCCTGTTGCTGGTCAATGGCCGGCGTATCAGCTCCCGCGATGCTCTTACCTCCGGTTATGGCAATGATTTCGATCTCTCTGCCATCCCCATGGCGGCCATCGAGCGTATCGAAGTGATCCGTGGCCCCATCTCCTCCCTCTACGGTGCCGATGCGCTGGGTGGGGTGGTCAATGTCATCTTGCGCCAACCCGGGGAGAAGACCGAAGCGGCTGCCACCTATACCTTCAGCGACCCCACCGATGGTCACGGCGGGGATATCAACAAGGCGAGTGCCTATGTGGGCGGGGCACTGATCGACAACAAACTGCTGGCCAACCTGGTGGTGGAAGGGAACCACCGGGACGCCTGGCAGAGCGAGCAGAGCATCAACCCCAAGGCCGATGCCATCGAGCAGCGTGAAAAGCTGGGGATCCTCTCCAACGTCAAATGGCTGATCGACGATCGTCAGGATCTGGATGTGGGGATGAACTACGCCAAAGACGATCGGGAGGCCCACTGGAACAACTACGGCCAGACGCCGCGCAATATCCAGCAGATGGAGCGACTGGGGCTCAATGCCACCCATGTCGGCCGTTGGGATCAGTTCGACAGCCGGGTCGGCTATGCCTTCGAGCAGGTTGATCTCTTTGATGACTCCGAACTGATGACGGCGCTGAGCAAGACCAGCGGCGATGTGAGCCAGACCAACCACACCTTTGATGGCCAGCTGAGCGGCAATCTGGGCAGCCACCTGCTGACCAGCGGTGCCGAGTACCGCATCACCGAACTCAAGCATAATGTCAACCTCAAGGGGGGCGATGTCAGCGTCAACCAGAGCGCGCTCTATCTGCAGGATGAGTTTGGCTTTGGCGATCTGGCGTTGACCCTGAGTGGCCGAGTCGATCACCACGAGACCTATGGCACCGAGTTCAGCCCCCGCGGTTATGCCCTCTACAGCCTGACTGACAACTGGGTGGTCAAGGGCGGCATTGGCAAGGCATTCAAGGCGCCGACCATTGCCCAGTCCAACCCGGATTATGCCGTAGCCGCCTGTCGCGGTCGCTGCGCCGTAGTGGGCAACCCGGATCTGAAGCCGGAAACCGCCGTCAGCTACGAGCTGGGCACCGCCTATGATGGTTCGTTCTGGGGCGCCGGGGTTACCGCCTTCCACAACGATATCAAGGACAAGATCCAGAGCGAGGCATGGACCTCCACCTGGCGTCCGGCGGTGATGACCTATCAGAACGTCAGCAAGGCCCGCATCAAGGGGGTGGAGCTGAGCGGCTGGTTTGATATCACCGATGCCCTGACCCTCTCCAGCAACGTCACCCTGATCGACGCGGAGGACAAGACCAGCGGCAAGGATCTCTATCGGACGCCGGAGCATACCGGCAACGCCAAGCTGGAGTGGCAGGTCGTCGAGAGCCTGAGTACCCAGCTCGGCTGGAACTACACCGGCAGCCAGATCCTTCCGGTTCCGCGCATGAGCGGCACCACCTATGAGACCACCGCCGGATTCCACACCCTGGATATCGGGGCAGTCTGGAACGCCACTCGGGCACTGGATCTGAAGTTCGGGCTCAACAACCTGACCAATACCAAGCGTGACTGGGTTGCCACCGAGGCCGATCAGATCCTCGACGGGCGCACTGTCTATGCCGGTGTGGCCTACAAGATGTAGTGGCTGAGCGGGAGCCCGCACTGGCGGGCTTCCGCTGTTGCCACGGTATCACCTCGGATGACGGCTTTTGTGTCAACAAGATGGCATTGCAATCATAAGGAGTTAAAGGGTGTTTAGAGACCAGACCTCGCTGTTCTGGCTGGGATTATTCCTCCTGTTCATACTGCTTTCTCTCTCGCTCGCCACCGGTGCGGGTGTTTATGGTGCCCGCGAGGTGTTCGGCTACCTGATGGGTGACGCGCCTTGGGCGAGTGACGAGAAGCTCGCCATGGTGCTCAATACCTTGCGACTGCCGCGCACCCTCTGCGCCATGGTGGTCGGCGCCTCTTTATCTCTGGCGGCCTCCTTGTTGCAGAGCGCGACCCGCAATCCGCTGGCGGAGCCCGGTCTGCTCGGGGTCAACGCCGGGGCCGTCTTTGCGCTGGTGGTGGGGCTCACCTGGTTCGGGGTGGAGTCCGCCTACGGCTATCTGCTCTGGGCCGGCCTCGGCGCGCTGCTCGGCAACGTGATTGTGCTGGGGCTAGGCATGATGATTGGCCGCTCCAACCCCCTCAAGCTCATTCTGGTCGGGGTGGCGCTCTCCGCCACCTTCGGCGGGCTCTCCAGCTTTCTGCTGCTCTCCAACAAGATGGTGCTGGATCAGTACCGCTTCTGGAACCTCGGCTCCCTGTCGGCGGCCAATCTCGATGCCATCATAGCCGTACAGCCCTTCGTGCTGGGGGCGTTTGTCATCACCCTGCTGCTCTGTCGCCAGCTGACCCTGATGCAGATGGGGGACAGTCAGGCCCAGGCGCTGGGGATCCGCCCAAACCGGGTGCGAATTGGCGTGCTGCTGGCCGCCACCCTGTTTACCGCCAGTGCCATCGCCATCGCCGGCCCTATCGGCTTTGTCGGCTTTCTGGCCGCCTACTGTGGCCGATTGGTGGAGCCGGTGAAGCTGTCGGTGCAGGTCTGTTTCTCCGCCCTGTTCGGCATGCTGTTTCTGCTGTTGGCCGACATTCTGGCGCGCTGGCTGATCCAGCCGTTCGAGCTGCCCAACGGGGTCATTCTGGCCCTGATCGGTGCACCTGTGCTGATCGCCATCGTCCACCGCGGGGGCTTTCGTACCCTGCTGACCGTCAAGTGAGGGGTTGATGCGCATACCTACCGATATGCTCTGCCTGCGGGCCGGTAACCGCTCTTTGCTGCTCCATCTGCCGAGCTGGCGCTGGCTGGCTCTGCTGGCCATGGCGTTGCTGGCCCTGGCTCTGCTGGCCCTGAGCGTTGGCGGCGGCAAGCTCGGCTTTGCCGGGGTGGTCAACACCCTGATGGGGGAGGGGACGCGGCTTGAGCAGCTCACCCTGTTCAAGATCCGGCTGCCGCGCATCCTTGGGGTGGTGGTGGCGGGGGCTGCAATGGGGCTCTCAGGCTGTCTGGTGCAGACGCTGGTGCGCAACCGGCTGGCCACACCCGACTTGGTGGGGGTCAACAACGGCGCCTCTCTGGCCATCATCATCTTCTCCCTCTATCTGACCGTGGGCAGCTGGCCCTGGTGGGCGGCCCCCATCGGCGCCATCTTCGCGGCGCTGGTGCTCTATGCCCTCTGCCGCAAACCGGGTGAGCAGGGCTATCTGTTCGTGGTGATCGGTATCGGCCTCTCCGAGCTGTTCGAGGCGCTCGGCCAGTTTGTGATGTCCACTCAGGCCCTGCTGCACCTGAGCTCCCTCTATTTGTGGAATATGGGCAGCTTTATCGCCGTGGGTTACAGCACCATCACCCCCATCGCCATCCTGTTGCTGCTGCTCTGCCCGTGGATCGTCTATCTCTCCCGCTCGCTGGCGGTGCTGCGCTTTGGCCCCGAGATGGCCAGAGGGCTTGGCGTCAACGGCGATCGGGTGCAATTGGGCATTCTGGCCCAGGCCATTCTGGTGGCGGCGCTCGGCACCGCCATCGGCGGCCCCGTGGTCTTTATCGCCATGGCGGCCCCCATTCTTGCCTCCTGGCTGGTAAAAGACCGGGTGGTGCCGCTCTGGCTGGCGGCACTCAGCGGCGCCCTGCTGCTGCTTGCCAGTGATACCCTGGTTCGGGGGCTGGCCAGCCCCCACGAGGTGGCGACCGGTATCATGACCCGCATTCTCGGTGGCCTGTTGCTGCTGTTTCTTCTCGTTAACGATCGCCAGAGGGCTGACTGATGACGCTCACCGTAAATCGCCTCCACTTCGCCTATCAGCAGACTCCCATCCTGCGGGACATCTCCTTCAGCGTGCCGAGGGGCAAGCTGGTGGGGATCGTCGGCCCCAACGGCTGCGGCAAATCGACCCTGCTCAAGCTGCTATCTGGCCAGATGAAAGCCCAACGCGGCGAGATCCTGCTCAAAGGCAAGCCGCTTGCCAGCTACCCCATGAAGGGGCTGGCGCGGGAGCTCGCCTATCTGCCCCAGCGGCCCACCCTGCCTGCCGGCATTCTGGTGGAGCAGCTGGTGCAGTATGGCCGTCACCCTCATCAGGGCTGGTTCAATCAGTGGGGTGAGGAGGATGCCCGCATGGTGCGTATTGCCTGCGAGCGAATGCAGCTTGAGGGGATCTGGCAGCAGAGCGCTGCGTCCCTCTCCGGCGGGCAGGCACAGCGGGCGTGGCTGGCGATGATCCTGGCGCAGGACAGCGACATGGTGCTGCTCGACGAGCCCACCAGCGCCCTCGATATCGGTCACCAGACCGAGGTGATGGAGGCGATCCATCGCATCACCGCCGAGGGCAAAACCGTGCTGCTGGTGATCCACGATCTGGCGATGGCGGCCCGCTACTGTGACGAGCTGATCGCCATCGGCGAGGGGACCGTTGCCGCCATGGGCCCGGCCCGGGAGGTGGTGACCAAGTCCTTGATCGACCGGCTCTACCAGACCAGTGTCGACATTCTGCATGCCCCCGGCGACGGGGCGCCCATTATCGTGCCCCGTCGCCACGAACATGGCCGTGCCCTGCGTTCGGCGAGTTGAGTCATATGGGCCTGCTCTGTGGGCCCACCGAGTGTATTCACGCGGCCGATTATCCGGGCCGTGCAACGAGAAGGAGTGAAATGATGAAGCGTTTTGCCGCCCTGGCAGCAGCCATCCTGATGCTGGCCGCGCCGCAGGTTCAGGCGCAGGAGATGCGTGAAGTGACCGATGCGTTTGGCCAGAAGGTGCAGGTGCCAGCCCAGCCAATGCGGGTGGTGGTGCTGAGCGAGCTCGAACTCGACAGCACCCTGACCCTGGGGCTGACCCCCATCGGCGCCGTCAATGGCCGTGGTCAACCCACCTTGCCCCGCTATTTGCTGAACAAGGCGGGCATGGGTATCCAGGTGATCGGCGATCTCGACAGCCCCAATCTGGAGTCGCTGATTGCGCTGGAGCCCGACCTTATCCTGACCGGCCAGACCCGTCCCGAGCTGCTGACCTTGCTGGGGGAGATCGCGCCGACCGTGGTGACCAGCAAGTGGGGTGAACCGTGGCAGGATAGCTTCCGCCGCACCGCTCACACCCTCAACCGCGACCAGCAAGGGGATACTTTCTTGCTGCAGTATGCCGAGCGGTTGACTCAGGCCCGCAGCAAGCTGGCCAAGCATCAGGGGGAGAGCATCAGCATAGTGCGCTGGAACCCCAAGGGGCCGAGCTTTATGTATCAGGGCACCTTTGCCAGCAGCGTAGTGGAGTCGATGGGGCTGGTACGCCCAAGCAAGCAGCAGGGGACTGGCGCACCCCACTCACCGGCGCTGAGTCTGGAGTCCCTCAACCTGCTGGATGCTGACTGGCTGGTGGTCGGCACTCTGAGCGCCAGCGGTGATGCGGTGGATGCCATGCGTCAGGCGGAGCAGACCCCGGCGTTCCAGCAACTGCCGGTGATCAAGGCCAAGCGCTTTGGCGCCGTTGACGGGTCGCTCTGGACCTCCAGCGGCGGCCCGCAGGCGGCCCTTAAGGTGATCGAGGATGTGGAGCAGTTGCTGGCAACCCGCAGCTGAACGAGCGCGTTATCTGAGGGATGAAATCTGTGCGAATGAACCACAGATAGAGTATCTATCTGTGGTTCATTAATGTGGATGTTAATTTCTTTTATTGGCTCATTCGCAAAAGAGTGCTTTCGTTTATTGATTAATGTGTGAATTGCTGCACGTTCTGGGTACGAGCCTCGCGGTATGGCTTTTGTCGCCCCCGTTTTTCCGTATGGTATGAGCGTTTATTGGGTCAAGGGTTAATTGCTGCTTGTTCCCGTTAAGTGCTTGCTACCAAAGAGGAATCTAAATGAACGAGAGTCGACGTAGAGTCACCCTGGGGCTGTTGAGTACCCCCCTGGTCGCCACCCTCACCGGCTGCAACAGCAGCAATGACAGCCAGGGGAGTGCGGCGGATTTTCGCACCACCCTGACCGACCGGCTGAGCGCCGAGCTGCACGACGAGCAGACGGCCCGCCAGCTGGCCCCCTTCATCGAGGAGGCCTGCTTCAACATGACCCCGTCCCGGGTCGCCATCGACCAGGCCCACTGCGTCATCGCCTTTGCCTTCGGCAACCGCCCCAACGCCTCGGGCAACCCGGATGAACTGGCCGAGCCCGGCCCCATGAACGAGGCTCTGGCTGCCTGCTGTGCGGCCCTCTATCGGCAAAAGCCAGTGCCCATGTACGTGCAATGGGAGATTGCCCGCTTCCTCGACTCGGCCCGCTATTCGGACATTCCAGCCCGGGATGTCATCTCCATCGAGCCTTACTGGGATAATGAAGGCAAGCTGGTCTACCTCAGCACGGACGGCGTGGTGGAGGCCATCGTCAGGGATTATGCCGGCGGAGATGCCGCCGCCCTTGGCACGGCGGCCGTTATCGGTCACCGCGACCACGTCAAGCGCTGCATCATCACCTGCCGTGCCCGCAAGGTGGCGAGCCATGCCCCGGAGGGGATCGAACTGCCCGTCTGGTACGACGAGCAATCCGATCAACCCTGGACCCGTCGCCGCGACCTCTATGTGCTGCAGGATATCTCGGTTCAGTTGATGGGGGTGGCGCAGGCCAACATAGCCCAAGCCTATCCGAACGGCTGAGGAGGCCGCTCGGCGGATGGTGCAATAACAGAAAACGGCGGGATGATCCCGCCGTTTTTTTTTTGAAATGACTCTGATTACTGTTTCTGGATAGTGGTTACGGTTAGCTTGCCGTCCGGGTTCTCGGCGTGAAAGCGCACCGCATCCCCCACCTTCAGATCCTTGAGCAGGGCCGGATCGGCCACCCGAAAGACCATGGTCATCGCCGGCATCTTGAGGTTGTCGATCGCCTCGTGCTTGATACCGACCTTGCCGTTGGCCGCGTCGATGCGGCTGATGACCCCCTGGGTCATCGCCATCTCGCCCATCTCGTTCATGCCTTCCATCTGGCTCATCTGGCCCATGTCGTGGCCTGCATGGTTCATCATCTCTTCGGCTTGCAGGTTGGTGTGGGTGGCAAGGCCAAGCAGCAGGGTCAGGGTCAGCGTCTTGTAGTTCATGGTGTTTCCTCGTCGTTGATTCAGATTCTTGGTTGTCAAAAAGGGCGCTGCCACCGGGTTAGCCGGCGGGTTGGTGCTCGGTCGCGCCCAGGTGCCGGCTGCGCCACAGGTAGTAGGCGGCGGGCAGCACCAAGAGGGTCAGCACCAGCGCGCTCACCATGCCGCCGATCATGGGGGCGGCGATGCGCTGCATCACCTCGGATCCGGTGCCGTGGCTCCACATGATGGGCAAGAGGCCAGCGATGATGGTGACCACCGTCATCATCTTGGGGCGCAGGCGCAGGGCGGCGCCGTGGATCACCGCCCGGTGCAGACCCGCCTTGTCCGGCTTGCCACTGGCCACCAGGTCATCCCAGGCATGGTTGAGGTAGACCAGCATCAAGACGCCGGTCTCTACCGCCACCCCCGCCAGAGCGATAAAGCCCACCCCGACCGCCACCGAGAGGTTGAAGTCGAGCAGCCAGAGGGTCCAGATCCCCCCCACCACCGCCAGCGGCAAGGTGGTGAGAATGAGCAGCACCTCCTGAACGCGGCGAAACGCCAGATAGAGCAGCAGCACGATAATGGCGACCGTCAGCGGCACCACGTAGGCGAGGCGCGCCTTGGCCCGTTCCATGTACTCGTATTGGCCAGACCAGGTGAGGGCGTAGCCCGCCGGCAGCACCAGCTGCTTGCCCACCTCGGCTTTGGCCTCATCGACGAAGGAGCCGATATCGCGGCCGCGAATATCGACGTAGACCCAGCCGTTGAGCCGCGCGTTTTCACTGCGCAGCATGGGGGCTTCATCGCTGATGTAGACCTGGGCTACATCCGCCAGCGCGATGCGAGCGCCACTTGGCGTGACCACCGGCAGCAGCTCCAAGCTGGCTACAGAATCGCGATAGCTCTGGGGGTAGCGCAGGTTGATGGGATAGCGTTCGCGCCCCTCGATGGTTTGGCCCACCTCCATGCCGCCCACTGCGGTGGCGAGCACCGCCTGTACATCGGCGATGTTGAGGCCATAGCGGGCCGCTTTGAGCCGGTCGATATCTACCTTGACGTAGCGGCCACCCGCCACCCGCTCGGCGTAGACCGATGAGGCGCCCTCTACCTTGCCAACGATCTGTTCGAGCTGTTGGCCGAGTTGCTGGATCACCTTGAGATCCGGCCCCGCTATCTTGATGCCGACCGGGGTCTTGATACCGGTGGCAAGCATGTCGATGCGGGTCTTGATGGGGGGCACCCAGGCGTTGGTGAGGCCGGGGAAGCGGATGAGGGAGTCGAGCTCCTCTTTCAGCTTCTCCGGGGTCATGCCGGGGCGCCACTGATCCCGGGGCTTGAGCTGGATGCTGGTCTCCATCATCACCAGATCGGCAGGGTCGGTGGCGGTTTCGGCGCGCCCCGCCTTGCCGAACACGTTCTGCACCTCGGGTACGGTACGAATGAGCTTGTCGGTCTGCTGCAAAATCTCCCGCGCCTTGCCCACCGAGATATTGGCTGCGGTGGTGGGCATATACATGATGTCCCCCTCGTCCAGCGGCGGAATGAACTCGGAGCCCAGGTACTTGAGCGGCCAGAAGCCCGCCACCGTGACCACGGCGGCGATGGCCAGGGTGGTTTTCGGGCGGGCCAAGACGGCTTTGAGCAGCGGCACATAGCCCTGGCTTAGCCAGCGGTTCAGCGGGTTGGCTTGCTCCGCCAGCACCTTGCCACGGATGAAGTAACCCATGATCACCGGCACCAGCGTGATGGCGAGCGCGGCAGCCGCCGCCATGGCATAGGTCTTGGTGAAGGCGAGGGGGTGGAACATCCGCCCCTCCTGCGCCTCCAGCGCAAACACCGGCAGGAAGCTGATGGTGATGATCAGCAGGGAGAAGAAGATGGCAGGCCCCACTTCGATGCTCGCCTCTGTGATGATGCGCCAGCGGTTCTTGTCGGTGAGCGCCTCCTGCTCCATGTGTTTGTGGACGTTCTCGATCATCACGATGGCGCCATCCACCATGGCGCCGATGGCGATGGCGATGCCCCCCAGCGACATGATGTTGGCGTTGATCCCCTGCAGGTGCATCACGATAAAGGCCACCAGAATGGCGATGGGCAGGGTAATGACCACCACCAGTGACGAGCGCAGGTGGAACAGGAAGGCGAGGCAGACCAGCACCACCACGGCGAACTCCTCCAGCAGCTTGCCGGAGAGGTTATCGATGGCGCGCTGGATAAGGTCGGAGCGATCGTAGACGGTGACCACCTCCACCCCCTCCGGCAGGCTGCTCTTCAGCTGAGCGAGCCGCGCCTTGACCCCGTCGATGGTGTGCTGAGCATTCTCGCCATAGCGCATGACGATAATGCCGCCCACCACTTCCCCTTCGCCATTGAGCTCGGCCAGGCCGCGCCGGCTCTGGGGCCCGGTGACCACATCCGCCACGTCGCCCAGCAGCAGCGGGGCGCCGCGCACATTGGTGCCGAGCGGGATCTGCTTCAGATCCTCGACGCTCTTGAGATAGCCGTTGGAGCGCACCATGTACTCCGCTTCCGCCATCTCGATGACGGAGGCGCCGGTCTCCTGATTGCCCTGCTTGATGGCGGTCTCGATAAGGGAGAGCGGGATGCCGTAGGCGCGCAGTTTGTCCGGGTCGACCCGCACCTGATACTGGCGCACCATGCCGCCCACGGTGGCAACTTCGGAGACCCCGTCCACCGTCTGCAACTCGTACTTGAGGAACCAGTTCTGCAGCGAGGTGAGCTGGCTGAGGTCATGCTTGCCGGTTCTGTCCACCAACGCGTACTGATAGACCCAGCCCACCCCGGTGGCATCGGGGCCGAGCTGGGGACGGGCGGAGGCGGGCAGGTTGGGGGCGACCTGGCTCAAATACTCCAGCACCCGGGCACGGGCCCAGTAGAGGTCGGTGTTGTCGTCAAACAGCACATAGACGAAGGAGTCGCCGAAGAAGGAGTAGCCGCGCACCGTGGTGGCCCCCGGCACCGCCAGCATGGCGGTGGTGAGCGGGTAGGTCACCTGATCCTCCACCACCTGGGGCGCCTGGCCTGGATAGGAGGTCTTGATGATCACCTGCACGTCGGAGAGATCCGGCAGGGCGTCCACCGGGGTTTGCTTGACCGACCAGAGCCCCCAGGCGGTGAGCATGAGGGTCAATAGCAGCACCAGAAAGCGGTTGCCCACGGACCAGCGAATAATCGAGGGGATCATGGTTGGGCTCCTTGCTCATTGGGTGCAGAGAGCGGAGAGCGGTTGCCTGTCAGGCAGCGAATGATGGAAGGGATCATGATTTCTTCTCCACCTCGGGCATCGCCATCTGATGCTGGCTATGGTCCATGTCTTCCATCTTCTCCATCTCATCTGCCGCAGGCTTGGCGGTGTCACCGCTTGCCGGCGTTTGCTGCTGATGGATGGTGGTGATGCGGTACTCATCCCCCTCCTGCATCACCTGCAGATGGAGGGGCTGTCCCTCGACCAGCTTGCTGATGTCGACTCCTTCGGCGACGGTAAATTCCATCTCCATGGCGGGCCACTGCCACTCGGGGATGGGTTGGTGGGAGACCATCAGGGTACGGTTGGACAGATCGATGCTTTCAACCTCGCCCTGGGTCCATACCTGGGCAGGGCGCACTGCCGTCATACGCTGGAAGTCTGAATCGATGGCCGACTCGGAGTCGAGCAGGAACTGGGCCGAGCTGACGATGTTATCCCCCGCCTCTACCCCTTCCTTGATGGCCACCTTGTCGCCAAACTGGGGACCCAGAGTGACGGCCACCGACTTGAAGCTGCCATCCCCCAGCGCCAGCACCAGCCGGTCCTGGCTGCCGGTACGGATCACCGCTTCGCTCGGCACCACCGGTTGCGGCTCTCCCTTGCCCGCCTGAATCGTCACCTTGGCGAACATATTGGGTTTCAAAAACTCGTCCGGGTTGGCGAAGCGCAGGCGCACCTTGAGGGTACGGGTGGTGGCATCCAGAGTCGGGTAGAGGTAATCGACCCGGCCCTGCCAGTGGCGGCCGGGGGCGTAGTCGAGGGTCATGGTGACCGGATCCCCCACCTTCAGCTGGGCGGCCTGGCGCTCGAACACCTCGGCACTCACCCACACCTGCTTGAGGGTGCTGATGTTAAAGAGGGCCGCGGCGGGCTCCACATACTGGCCTTCGCGCACCTTCAGCTCGGAGACATAACCGCTGCTGGGGGCATAGATACGCACCGTCTCCTGCACCTGACGGGTGCGCTTGAGGGCCGCTATCTGATCTGCCGGTACCTGCAGGGACTTGAGCTTGCCTTCGGCGGCGCGCAGCAGCAGCGGGTTGGCAGTGTTGAGGGCCAGCAGGTATTCGTGCTGGGCGTTGACCAGATCCGGGGCGTAGAGCTCGTAAATAAGGCTCCCCTTGCTCACCTGCTGCCCTTCGCTCTTGATGGCGAGGGTGCGGATCCAGCCCGCCATGCGGGCGTTGACCGCCTCCAGCTTGTCCTCGTCATAGCCGACGTAGCCCACCGTCTCGATCTGCTGGTGGATAGGGAGCTTCTCCACCTTGGCAAGCCGCACCCCCAGGTTCTGCTGGATCTCGGGGCTGATGGTGACGGTGCCCGGTGAGCCGCCCTGTTTTTCCTCATAGACGGGGATAAAGTCCATCCCCATGTTGTCCTTGGCCGGGGCATTGCGCTTGTCGCGCGGATCCATGGGGTTGACCCAGTAGAGCGGCGTCTTCTCCTTGGCCACGGTGCTAGCAGTGGTCTGTTTGGCAGCCCAGTAGCCGCCACCGGCGCCGAGGGCCAGCAGCAGGGCTGATACCAGCAGTTTCTGGCTCATCGCACACCCCCACTTAGTGGCAGGGTGGCAAAGTTCTTGGCGGCGATAAGGCCGGTAACAGGGACAAGTGACATCATATCTCTTCTCTTGTGCAGGCCGCCGGATCGGAGATGGACAAGGCATCACCTAAGGGATTGGCGGCAAACGGGGCGCAGCTGTATCAGCGCGCACGGCTCCCAGTGAGCGGGCCGGTTTGGCCGGGGCACAGGGTCAGGCAAGGCGGCAGGAGACGGGCAAGCCGAGGCTTGCCGCTGCCGCAAGAGAAGATCTTTCTAGTGTCGCAGCACCGACAACATCAGGTGTCGGCGCGGCCAGGAGGGGGGATGGGTACCGCGTGATCGCAGGAAGGGATCCCGCAACCAGTTATCAAGCAGTGCAGTTGCGAAGTTACTGCCAAGTAGCAGGGGGAAGATCAGCAGGGCGACCAATACACCCAGCAGAGCTATCGCGCCGAAGGAGAGGGCATTGACGCCGGTCTGCATCTGGCACTCATCGCCCATGGCCGACCCCTCGTCTCCCTGATGGCAGGAGAGGGCCATGGTATCGCTCGGGTGAGACATTGCGGGCATCGCATGAGAGCTCTCGCCATCCGCCATCGCCATGGATGAATCCAACATCACCATTGGCAGGGGGCTGCTTTGGGTCGTCTCGGAGGAGAGGGGAGAACCATGCCAGCTGATGCAGAGAGTCAGATTGCACACGAGCAGCAGCGCCAGCAATAGCCGGGCTAGCAGGGCAGAGGGCAATCTTGTCGCAAGCTGGGTGAGTGACAATCCGGTCATCCTTCAGGATCTGGTATCCAGACTCTAAACCTTGCTTCTGGGAGAAGGTCAAGGCGAGGGCTGGCGCTGTTGTTGCAGATAGATGTCGCTGTATTTCTCCAGCAGCTGATCTATCCACTGCCTCATGCCCGGCGCTTGCAGCATGGGTTCCAGCTGTTCGAGGGTGCCAAGATGGGGAGATTGTAGTGAAACAGAAATATAGAGCTCACCGCGCTGCAGTGGCCACTGCAGATCAACCATTCCGCTGCTCGGGTAATTTTCGCTCAAAAACAGGCGACCGGAAGAGCGGCCATAGGGAACGAAGTCGACCCGGTCACTGGCCAGCAGGCCAAATACCTGCTTGAGGGAGTTGACCCTGTAGATGCGGGTATTTGCTTGCAAAAAATCATCCATTTCGCTGCCAAGGCTGACGCCTATCATCATGGCTCCCCGCAGTCCGGTCAGATCCTCCCGTCGCTGCAGCAAGCGGCTGCCGGGTTGGCGCACGAACACCGCCATGTCATTGATGGCCATGGGCGTTCGGGTAAAGCGGGAGTAGTGTGCTCTCTCTTCGTTGCGCAGCGCACAGATATTGATGTCGACCTCTCCTTTCGCCACTTTCTGCTGACAGCGGGCCCAGGGGCCCACATAGGAGAGATCCACATTGAAACCCAACCGTTGATAGAGGGTACTGACTACTTCGGCACAAACGCCGATGATCTTGCCATCGCTCAGCCAGTTCCAGGGGGGATAATCGTGATGACCACAGGCGGAGAGGGTAGTGGTCGTCAAGGTCGTCGCGAGCCAGAGCTGAGCCAGCATATCCGGATCCTGTGCAAAAAAGTCTCGATGTGTGTCATTGAAGCACACCGCAGACAAAAAAATACCCCCGCACGGGCGGGGGTAGTTTGTTATCGGTGGAACGCCCGTGGAGAGCGTTACGGCTTGGCGCGCTTTTCCGACCCTTTCATGATGAGGCGGAAGAAGAGCGGGATAAAGAAGATGGCGATAAAGGTGGCCGCCAGCATGCCGCCGATCACCGGCCAGCCGAGAGCGTGACGGCTTGCGGCACCAGCGCCGCTGGAGGTGACCAGCGGCACACAGCCGAGGATGAAGGCCAGCGAGGTCATCACGATGGGACGGAAACGCAGGCGCGCCGCCTCCAGTGCCGACTCGATGAGGCTCATCCCCTCTTCGTGCTTCATCACCGCGAACTCCACAATCAGTATGGCGTTCTTGGCGGCAAGACCCACCAGGGTCACCAGCCCGATCTGGAAGTAGACGTTGTTGGTGAGTCCTACCAGCCAGGTGGCCAGCAGGGCGCCGAACAGGGCGAACGGTACGGCTGTGATCACCGCAAACGGCAGGCTCCAGCGTTCGTACTGGGCTGCCAGGATGAGGAAGATCATCACAATACCGAAGCCGAACGCCATGCCTGCGCTACCGGCAGAGGCCTTCTCCTGATAGGCGGAACCGGTCCACTCCAGCTTGGCATCGTTGCCAAGGGTACTGTTGGCCACCTCTTCCAGTGCGGCGATCGCCTGACCCGAACTGTAGCCGGGTGCCGGCTGTGCCATGATCTTGGCTGCCTGGAAGATGTTGAAACGCTCTACCAGCTCGGGGCCAGTGGCATCACGGACCGTCACCAGGCTGCTGAGCGGGATCATCTCGCCGGTGTTGGAGCGCACGTAGACGTTGCGGATATCGCTCTTCTTGGCGCGGTAGTCCGCTTCGGACTGCAACTGTACCCGGTAGGTTCGGCCAAACTGGTTGAAGTCGTTGACATAGACCTGACCGAAGGTGGCCTGCATGGTGTCGAACACCGCATTGATCGGCAGCCCCAGCGCCTTGGCTTTCTCGCGATCCAGGTCGAGATAGACCTGCGGCACATTGGCACGGAATGTGGTTGTGACACTGGCAAACTCGGGGCGCTCCTTGGCGGCGGCGAGGAAGCGCTGTACTTCGCCCGAAAACTCCTGGGCACTGCCGGAACCCCGGTTTTGCAGGTAGCCTTCCAGTCCGCCGGTGGTGGACATTCCCTGGATGGGGGGCGGGTTGAAGGAGGCAACAAAGCCGTCAGCCAGCCCCATCAGGCTCATCCCCTGCAGAGTTTTGGCCAGCTCGAAGGAGTCCTGGCCTGTCCCCTTGCGCTCGCTCCAGTCCTTCAGGGTAATGAAGGTGAGACCGCTGTTGCTGATGATGGCGTTGGAGAGGATGTCGAAGCCCGAGAAAGTGATCACATCCTTCACATTGGGATTGGCCATGGCGAGCTTGTCGAACTGATCCGCCACTGCCTGTGTCCGGCTCATGGCGGCGGCATCCGGCAGCATGACGGCGGAGATGAGGTAGCCCTGATCTTCGTTCGGTACCAGCTCGCCCGGCACTTTCAGGAAGAGACCGTAGATGGAGAGCAGCAGTACGGCGATGATGGCAAAAGCGACCCCCACCCGACGGTTCAGGAAGGCCACACCCCGTACATAGCCGCGGGTCAGCTGGTCAAATTTATCGTTGAACCAGACGAAGAAACGGGCCGGTTTGTGATGTCCCTCTTTCAGCAACACGGCGCACAAGGCCGGAGAGAGAGTCAGAGCCACCAGACCGGAGATGGCCACCGAGACCGCGACCGTGATGGCGAACTGCTTGTACATCACCCCTGTCATGCCACCCATAAAGGCGACCGGCAGGAACACGGCGCAAAGCACCAGCACGATGGCGACCACCGGACCTGAGACCTCCTGCATGGCGAGGATGGCAGCCTCTTTGGGCGAACATTTCTTCTCGCTCATGATCCGCTCGACGTTCTCGAGCACCACGATGGCGTCATCCACCACGATACCGATGGCGAGCACCATGCCGAACAGGGTCAGCAGGTTGATGGAGAAACCGAGCACCAGCATGCCGGCGAAGGTCCCGATGAGCGACACTGGCACCGCGATACAGGGGATCAGGGTGGCGCGGAAGTTCTGCAGGAACAGGTAGACTACCACGAACACCAGCACGATCGCCTCGAACAGGGTGTGTACCACCTCTTCGATGGAGATCTTCACAAACTCTGTGGTGTCGTAGGGGATCTGGTACTCGATATCCTGCGGAAAGCGCTCCTTGAGCCGCTCCATGGTGGTGTGCACCGCATCGGCGACTGCTACGGCGTTGGCACCGGGCTGCAGATAGGTAGCGATACCGATGGCCGGTTTGCCGTTGGCGCGGGCCACCAGATCATAATCCTTGCCCCCCAGCTCGACCCGGGCGACATCGCGGACCCGGATCTTGGAGCCATCGGGCATGGAGCGAACTATGATGTTCTGGAACTCTTTCACATCTTCAAGGCGACCCTTGGTCTGCACCGTGTAGGTGAAGTCGATGGGGGTCGAGGTGGGCTGAGCGCCGATCTTGCCTGCCGCAAACTGGGTGTTCTGCTCGCGGATGGCGCTAATCACATCACTCGGGGTGAGTTCGAGCTGGGCCAGTCGATCCGGCCGCAACCAGATGCGCATCGCATAGTCGGTACCGCCAAACAGAGTGGTATCACCGATGCCGGGAATCCGCTTGAGCTCGTCGATGATGTTGAGCAGGGCATAGTTTGACAGATAGGTGGTATCAAACGAGCCGTTCGGCGACTGGAGGGTGACCACCTGCAGGATGGAGGTCGATTTCTTCTTGACCGTTACCCCCTGCTTTTTCACCTCTTCCGGCAGCTGGGCCATGGCGGCCGATACCCGGTTGTTGACGTTGATGGTGGCCTGATCCGGATCTGTGCCGATCTCGAAGTAGACGTTGAGGTTCATCTGGCCGTTGGAGGCCGAACCCGATTGCATATAGATCATCCGCTCGACGCCGTTGATCTGCTGCTCCAGCGGTGCGGCGACAGTCTGGGAGATCACCTCCGGAGTGGCCCCCGGATAGAAAGCGGTCACCGAGACCACCGGCGGGGTGATCTGGGGGTACTGCTCGATGGGAAGCGAGCGCATTGCCGCCAATCCGCCCAGCACGATAATGATGGAAATCACGCTGGCGAAGATGGGACGCTCGATAAAAAACCTGGAAAACATACGAGCTCCTTACTTGGCCGCTGAGTGGCTGACCATCTTGGCGGTGATGGCTTTCATCTCGTCGGCAGAGACAGGTTTCACCACGCTGCCGGGGCGAGCCTTCATCAAGCCTTCGACGATGTAACGGTCACCGGCATTGAGGCCGCTGTCGATCAGCACCCCCTCGGAGACCACCGGGCCCAGTTTGACCGGACGGGGGATCACCTTGTTCTCGGCATCGACCACCATCACCATGCGGTCAGCCTGGGACTGGACGATAGCGCGGGGCGGCACCACTATGGCATTCTTGCGGGTGCCCAGATCGATGGTCATACGGACAAACTGGCCGGGCAGCAGCACGCCGTCCTTGTTATCGAAGATGGCGCGGGCACGGATGGTGCCGGTCTGGGGATCGACCCGGTTGTCGGAGAAGTTGAGCTTGCCCGCTTGTGGGTAGACAGAACCATCGGCCAGGCGGATATGGGTGCGCCAGTTGGTGGCGTCCTTGGCTTCAATGGTCCCTCTCTTGACCGAGTTCTCGAAATCGAGGCGATCCTGCTCCGAGTAGGAGAAGTTGACGTAGAGCGGATCAAACTGGGTGATGGTAGTGAGCAGGCCGTTGTCGCCACTGGTGGAGATAAGGCTCCCCTCGGACTGGGAGCTCTTGCTCGCCATGCCGTTGATGGGGGCAGTGACCTTGGTATAGCTGAGGTTGAGCTCGGCCTCCTTCACCTTGGCCTGAGCGGCCTGATGGCTGGCGATGGCCGCTTCATAGTTGGCGATGGTGTCGTCATAGTCCTTGCGGCTTACCACCTGGCGCTTGAAGAGGGGAATGATGCGATCCCGATCGGCGCGAGCCTTGTTGAGTCTGGCCTGCTCCTGGGCCAGGGTGCCTTTGGCCTGCTCCAGCGCCACCTTGTAGGGCTCGGGGTCGATCAGGAACAGTTGCTGGCCGGCGGTAACCGGTTGGCCTTCTACATAAGTGCGCTTGAGCAGGATGCCACTGACCCGGGAGCGCACATCGATCTCGCGAAAACCGGCGGTCTCTCCCACCATCTCGGTGGTGAGCGGCACATCGGTCAGCTTGACCTCGGCGACCACCACAGGGACGGCGGGCATGCTCTGTGCCGTCTGGGTCGTCTCGCCGCCACAGGCGCTCAGACCACTGATCAGCGCCAGGGTCAGCAAGCTGCGTTTGTAAACCTCTCTTCCTGCATTGGGCACCTTCATCATCACACTCCTGTTGGATCGATTTCGGCTGCTGCGTTCAGCATGTTTCTCCATACACATCATTAACTTCATGATTAAAAAAACAACTTATTTATGATTGGAATGGGAGATGATAGGGCGGCAACCTTGAACACAACCTTCTCAAAGTGGCAATTAGGGTTGCCGATTGACGAAAAAAGTCTGACTTTTCCGATTTGGGCGGGGGGCTTCGGGGATGTTCATCCCGGGCCCGGGCTCTTCGTAACCGTATCACGCCAGCCACTCCTTGCTGCAAAAAATAAGGTGCCATAAGGCACCTTGTCTGGATGAGGTTTTTACGCCCTTTTATCGCAGGCAACCGCGAGCCGCTTCACAGTTTACGAATTCGTCGCGGCTCATCGGTTAATCTTGCGCCGTGTCAGGCGAAGCAGGCCCAGATGGGGGCGTGGTCGGAGGGTTTCTCGATGCCGCGCAGCTCGTAGTCGATACCAGTCTCGGTCACGCTGTCCTTGAGGGCGTCCGAGGCCATGATGAGGTCGATGCGCAGGCCGCGGTTCTCGTCAAAGCCCTTGGAGCGGTAGTCAAACCAGGAGAAACGCTCGCACTCGGTGGGATTGGCGGCGCGGAAGGTGTCGGTCAGGCCGAACCCTTTCAGTCGCTCCATCCATTCGCGCTCGATGGGCAGGAAGGAGCACTTGCCATCCCGCAGCCAGCGTTTGCGGTTCGCCTCGCCGATGCCGATGTCGAGATCGGTGGGGGAGATATTCATATCCCCGATCAGCACCAGCTGGTCGTCCGGGGTGTGGTTGATCTCGAGGTAGTGCTGCAGATCCTCGTAGAACTTCTGCTTGGCCGGGAACTTGGTCTCGTGATCCTGACTTTCACCCTGCGGGAAGTAGCCGTTCATCACCTTGATGAGAGAGCCGTCTTCACGTTCGAAGGTGGCCATGATCATCCGGCGCTGGGCCTCTTCATCATCGGTGGGGAAGCCTTTCTCCACCTTGACCGGCTTCTGCTTGCTCATGATGGCCACCCCGTAGTGGGCCTTCTGGCCGTGAAACTCCACGTGATAGCCCATGGCCTCCACATCGGCCAGCGGGAAGGCTTCATCGTGCACCTTGATCTCCTGCAGGCCGATCACATCGGGTTGGTGCTTGTCGATGATGGCTTGCAGCTGGTGCAGGCGGGCGCGCAGGCCGTTGATATTGAAAGAGATGATCTTCATGTCCGGGATGCTCATGTCATTTTTATAAGTGGCTATTGGACTAGGAATCGGCGGTGGATGCAAGTTCGGGGCGCGGGTCAGCACCAGTGGCCGACCCGCTTGGCAGGGAGAGGCGTCAGCGGGTCATCTTTTTGACGAATACCACCACAAACAGCGCCAGCGTGAAGCTGCCGGTAAAGGCTTCGAAGGCGGCAAAGATCCTGGAGAGCCCGACCGGAGTGAAGTCGCCGTACCCCAACGTGGTGAAGGTGACCACGCTGTAGTAGAGGCATTCGAGCAGGAAGATGGCGTTCTCTTCAAGGGGCGCCTCTGGTCGATAGATAAGGTAGTTACCCGCGAAGTTGAGGCCGCAGAAGAAGTAAAAAATGCTGCAGATAAAGATGAGCAGCAGAGAGAAGAGCACCACCCTCATCGGGGCCTCGCCATAGCCGCAGAAGAGATCGACCACCCAGGAGGTAAAACGCTGGGTCGACCAGAACGGCAGTTGCAGGCGGCGCATGGTGAGCTCCTGCTGGATATAGTTGCCGGACATGGTGAAGATCCCCTGCGCCTCGGAGGCTTTGCGCAGATCCCGGTAGGTCTCTTCCGCCTCCTTGAACCAGATGCGCGCCTGTTTGGGATCCCGTTCGCGGCGCCCCTTGCGATCCTGCATCACCCGTTTGCCGGTCTGCATGTTGTCGAGCCGGGTGTTGTGCCAGCGGATGCCGAGCAGGTTGACGTCATCGAGGGTGGCGCACTGGAGGTTGGCATCACTGAGATCGGCTTTCATCAGGCTGCCGCCCTTCATGCGCAGGCCGTAGAGGTGACCACCGCGCAGGTTGGCGCGATAGAGGTTGCACTGCTCCAGCAAAAATCCCTGATCGGACTCCTTGTTGACCAGATTGAGGCCCGCCAGATTGGCCCGTGACAGCTGCAGGCCGTGGCAGAGTCCGCCAGCGCGAACGTACTGTTCAAGCGCCTCGGCGGTGTGGGCTTCCTGATGGGTATGGTGGGGATCATGCCAGTGGCAGAGATCGTGCTCGCCAGCCTCTTCACTGCAGTGGCGGCCATCGGCCACCAGATAACGACACATCGCCATCTTCGTTTCCCTCGCATTGCCGAACTGGTTTCAGCATAGGCGGGGAAAAGGGGGCACGGCGGCGTCTTAGCTGAACTGGTTGAACTCCTGGCGCAGCTTGCGAAAACGCTCCTGCTGGGCCGGGTTGAGGGGGATGCCGTCGAGCACCTCCAGGGTCTCCTTGCATTCGGCACCAAACTCCGGGCTCTTGCGGTTTTTCTGCATCAGTTGCAGCAACACCTGGATCTTGTTGAGGGCGGCACCGGTATTGGCGGGCGCGCGGCGCAGGGCCTCGCGGAAGTGACCGAGTGCCTGTTCAAGCTCCCCGGCCTGATAGGCCTTGATCCCCAGATCGTTGAGCTGCTGGTAGCGCTGACGCCGCTCCAGTACCGTCTTGTCATCCCGGGTTGCCTGAATACAGGTGGTGAGCAGCCGGTCTTCGTCCTCCGCCAGCAGGCTCTGCAGGCTCTCGGCGTACTCAAACTCGCCGAGCTGGTAGAGGGCGAGGATGGTTTCGCCAAGCAGGGCGGGGGGCATGGTGGCCGGTTCGTCGAGCCAGTTCTGGTTGGCGCGATAGAGCATCTTCTTGCCCTTGAGCAGCTCGCCCAGCGCGATCTGTACCCGAGCCTGACAGATCTGCTCGAACACCGGGTAGTTGAACTCCGACATCATCAGCGAATCGCGGATGCGCGACAGGGCAGAATTGACCTGCTTTTGCAGGTTGGCGATGTGGTAGCTGTCGTTGCTGTTGAGGGCGTAGAGGGTCAGGGTCTGGATATAGGCCCCCAGATAGTGGGGGGTGCGGTGAATGGAGTTGCGGGACAGGTCGATCAGCGACAGCAACACATCCTTGGCCTGGGCATAGTCGTGGCGCAGCAGGCACACCTCCGCCAGTCGGCGGGAGAGTTGCACCGACTGGGGGGAGATGTCCACCGCCCGCCTGAGCTCCTGCTGCGCCTGCTCGTCATTGCCGAGGGCGAGTTGGGATTCCGCCAGCCAGAGGTGAGCTTCCACCATCAGCGGGGTATTTTTGAGGGTCGCCTGCAGATGGCTGACCGCCTCTTCATGGAGCCCCAGAGTGTTGCACGCCTTGCCCAGCGTCAGGCGGGCCCAGCTGTTCTCCTGGCCGGCCAGCAGCTGGCGCATCAAGGCGCGAGCCTCCTGTGCTTCACCCAACTTGAGGTGGGTATCGGCCTGCAAGCAGCGGCAGTAGTTGGCAAAACGGGGCACCGCATCGGCTCGCTCGGCACAGGCGGTAATGAGAGCCTGGAAGTTGTTGTCGGCCAGGGCGGTGAATACCGGTGCCAGGGCATGACGCCGGGCGAGGGCGCGTCTGAGGCGAAACGAGAACTGCTCCTGGGAGAAGGGCTTCATCAGGTACTCGTCGGGCTCGGCCTCCAGCGCACTCAGCACCATGGCGCGGGAGCTGTCGCTGCTCACCATTATCACCACGCTCTGGGGCGGGATCAGGCTCTGGTCACGCAGACTCTCCAGCAACTGGCGGCCATTTTCGCCGACCCCGAGATCGTAATCGATGAGATAGATGTCGAAGCTGCCCTTCTGGCAGCGACGCCGTGCATCCTCGGCGGTATTGGAGTAGGTAATGTTGCTGATACCCAGATTGATCAGCATCGCCTTCATCATCACCTGAAACGAGCGCTGCTCATTGACCATCAGAATGCGTTGGGGCTTGGCAGGGCTCTTCTTTTCTGACGCGTTTTCCGGTGTCTGCATTGTTCTGGGTCGAGGCGCTACGGGTTGATGGGAGAAAGTGTGCCACCAAAGCGTGTCAAGTGGCAATCAATGTGCTTTTGTCACGCAACTTTCAGTTTCCATGTCACGCTCTGTGCCTGGTGGCCAGGGCGATGTGGTTGATCCATATCAAATAAAGCTCAGATGGGGTGGCAGCACGCGGCACACTTTTTAGACTGATAGAGGGGGCAAAGACAAGCCTCGGTCACATATAGGCCCCATCAGGCAGGTATCAGGGCCTGCCTCTGTCAGTCCATGAATCACGGAGGGATCAGAGATGAGTTTGCTACCAAGCCGTACCAGTCTGTTCGATGACCTGTTTCGCGATATGGCGTCCGGCTTCTATATTCGCCCCTTGCACGGGGACCCCTTGCCGAGCCAGATCAGGCTGGATTTGAAGGAGAGTGATGGCAACTATGTGCTGCAAGCCGAGTTGCCGGGGGTTGCCAAAGAGGACATCCATGTGGATATCCATGGTAAACAGGTGACGCTGAAAGCGGAGATCCGCCAGTTTGACAGCCAGAACAAGGATGAGCGAACACTGCGCAGTGAACGCTATTTTGGCAGTGTTTCACGCACTCTGGAGTTGCCGGTCGAGGTGGCGCTGGACAAGGTCAGCGCCAGGTTCGAGAACGGTATCCTCACGTTGCAACTGCCCAAGCAGGTGGAAACGCCAGCCCCTCACCGGGTGACCATCGAATAGCCCGTGACAAGTTCATCATCAACCGTAATGAGAAGGCCCCGTTATCGGGGCCTTCTGTTTATCAGTGCTTTTCTGTCGGTTGCTTCGCCAGATAGTGGGCGAATTGGGGCGTGTACTTGGCCTTGAACCCCTGTTCGGTCTTGATGATGAGATAGACCGCCAGCTTGTGCTGTTTGGCAAATGCCATACCCGCTTCGGGCCCCATCACCATCAGCGCGGTATCGAGGGCGTCAGCCTCAAGCGCGGTCGGGGTGATCACGCTGGCGGAGACCAGCTTGTGGGTGACCGGCTGGCCGGTGGCAGGATCGATGATATGGGAGTAACGCTGGCCATCCAGCTCGTAGTAGTTGCGATAGCTGCCTGCGGTGCTGAGCGCCATACCGTTGGGGATGACGATATCGGAAAACGCTCCCGGCTGATCGGAAGGTTCGACGATGGCCACTCTCCACGGTGAACCCTTGCTGTTGTGGCCCTTGCTGCGCACTGCACCGGCCACTTCGATCAGGTAGTTGTGTACCCCCTTGCTCTCGAGCAGGGCGGCGATTTCATCCGATGCCGCCCCTTCGCCCAGAGTGGATAGGTCGAGATAGAGATCCGGGATCGTTTTTTCGAGCAGGAAGTGATCCCCTTGCGGGGTCAGGGTCAGCTTGTCGATGCCCACCTTGTGGCGGGCGGCGGCGATGGCCGCCTCATCGGGTCGCTTGACCGGCCGTTTGTCCGGGCCAAAGCCCCACAGATTGACCAGAGGCCCCACGGTCACATCCAGCTTGCCGTTGGTCAGTTTACCGGCATCCATCCCCTGTTGGACTATGATGGCCATGGCGGGCGGGATGGCGAACGGGATATTGGCGGGCCCCTGATTGAAACGGGAGATGAGCGAACCCGGATCGTAGGTGGAGATCTCCTTGTTCATCCGGGCCAGCAGGCTCTCAACATCGCTTTTGAGGGCGGGCTCCCCACCCGGGTAGCTATCGCTCAGGGTTACCACATAGTAGGTGCCCATGGTCTTGCCCTGAATACGGGTCTGGGCTGGCGGGGTAGGCTGGCAGCCGGTCAGCGCCAGCAGCAGGGTTAGCAGCAGGCCGCGCAGGGCCGCCACGGGGGTCATCGCAATCATCCGGCGCTCTCATCTGGAGAAGGTTCATATCGGGGCGCTAGCTTAGCCAAGGGGCGCTCGCCGGGCGAGCCCTGATAGGGGCAATCGGGGGGAAAAGGGCAGAAAAAATTAAACATTTTTGAACCTGTGGCTGGAGCGGGTCGTATCGTCCATCCGTGAGGGAGATAGTGGCGAGTAGAGCACCGTCTGGTGACCTAGCCCGCAGCTTTGGCCAAAACCCATCGCCGATTGAAAACAATTGAGTAAAATGAAGGTCGATTTAGACGGCATCTTTGCGAAGCGTTCACCGTATCCGCCAAGTCGTTGCCATCCATTGCCAATCAAAGGAGAAGATGATGAAAAAGGCGATTACCCTGCTGTTTCTGAGTACTCTGGCTGCCCCGGTTCTGGCGGATGAGTGTGCACTGGTCATCGAAGGCAATGATGCCATGCAGTACAATCTCAAAGAGATGAGCGTTCCGGCCACCTGCAAAGAGGTGACGGTCACTCTGAACCATACCGGCAAGCTGCCTGTGACCGCCATGGGCCATAACTGGGTGCTGTCCAGCACCGCAGACTATCAGACTGTGGCGACGGCGGGGATGAGCGCCGGGGCCGAGAACGGCTATCTGCCCAAGGATGATCCCCGCGTGCTGGCGCATACCAAGCTGATCGGCGGTGGCGAGAGCAGCAGCGTCACCTTCAAGACCGACGGTCTGGCGGGCAAGGATCTCACCTTCTTCTGCTCCTTCCCCGGCCACTTCGCCATGATGAAGGGCTCCTTCAAGGTCAACTAAGGTGCTGAGCGGCATCGAGCCGGTTGCCTCAATAGAAAAAGCCGGGATTTCCCGGCTTTTTCATATCTGTCGCTTGTTGTGGCGTGGCATGACTGCGTACAGCCGACTTTCGCGTTATTTGGCCTGCAGGGTAAAGAAGGCGATGGTGGTCTTCTTCTGGCATTCGAAGTGAATGCTCTCTTCACCGGTCACCACCAGCGTCTCGTTGATGGCCACCTCTTTGCCCTGCACGGTCAGCTGGCCGCTCAGCAGGTGACAGAGGTAGGTCTTCCCAGGCTCGAGGGTCAGGGTCAGCGGGAAGGGGAGGTTCAGCACCCGCACGTTGGCGCTGATGCGAGCCGGATGGTAGATAAGCCCCAGATCGGTCACCTCTTTTTTCAGCAACTCGCAGTGGGTCTCCTCGTCGCCGCTAAAGTGCGCCGCCTCGAAGGTGGCGTAGGGGTGGCCGTTGAGCACAAAGCCAGCCCCGCTTACCGGCAGCAAAATGCGCTGATAGCCGGGAAAGGGGGAGAAGGAGCCCGCGCTCTTGATGGGGGCCGAGCTCAGTCGATAGTCAAAGTCGAGTTTGGCAAGGCTGCTCCCCTTGGGGGAGATGAGGATCTGGCTGGTTGTGCCCTGCTGGTTTTTCCAGGGCATCTTCTGGTGGTCAGACTCTTTAATCAGGGTGATCACGGGCACTTCCTCACGATAAAAAACGCAGGGAGCCGGGGACATCAACCCCGGCTCCCTGATAGAGATTGGCGATGGTAAAGGCGATCAGCCCTGACCATCCAGTGCGGCCAGCCGCGCTTCCATGGCGGCGAGACGACTCTTGAGCTCGCTCACCTCCTGCTCCAGCTCGCTCAGGCGGTCGGCGGCAGGGGAGGCATAGGCAGCCGCAGGAGCGGCATTCATCATCGCCTGAATATCCACCTCACCGCTGAACAGGTGGGCGTAGCGGGATTCGCGCTTGCCCGGCTCGCGCGGCAGCTTGACCACGTAGGGGCCACGCTCGATGAGTTGGGTCAGCACCGCATCCACCTCGGTGACATCATCGAAACTGCAGAGGCGGTTGGTGCGCGAGCGCAGCTCCCCCGGTGTTTGCGGGCCGCGCAGCAGCAGCTCGCAGATGATGCCGAGCTCCTGGGCATCGAATTTCAGTTCACCAAACTCGGTGTTGCAGAATCTGTGCTGGTAGCGGGGGACCCGGGCATTGAAACCGGCAGTGTTGACTACCAGGCGTCGGCGGATCAGCTCGTCCACCACGGCGCGGATATCGAGCTCGGCCAGATCCAGTACCGGCTCGCGGTTGCTCTTCTGGTTGCAGGCGTTGACCAGCGCATTGAGGGAGAGGGGATATTGATCCGGGGTGCAGATCTCTTTTTCAATCAGACACCCGATGACACGGGCCTCCAGTGGGCCAAGTACTAACTCCATTTCCTACTCCCTAGCAAATCGCGATATCAAGAGCCCCCTATCTTAGTCATGCCCCGCACCGCGTCCAGTTTTGCGCGCCATTTTTGCGAGCTAATCAGAGGGTTGGCGAAAGGCTCGCCAACGCCGGAGGTCTCTGTTTTTAGCGCTGCCCCTGATAGAAGCGCGCCTTGTCGGCATACATGGCGTCATCCGCCACCCGGCTCAGCTCCGCCAGCGGGGTCTGGTCGCTGCTGCTCCAGCCGATGGCAAAACGCAGCGGGAAGCTATGCTCCCCATGTTGCACGATGGCGTGCTGCTGGCTTGCTTCCAACCTGCCTGCCAGCTGCTGGCAGGCGAGGTGATCCGCCTCTGCCAGCAGCACGAATTCGTCTCCTCCCATTCTGAATATGCTCTCATTCTGTCGGCACAGCGTGCGCAGTAGTCGTGCCATCTGGATCAGCAGGGCGTCGCCCGCCTCGTGCCCATACTGGTCGTTGGTGCGCTTGAGGCCGTTGAGGTCGAGCATGAAGAGGGCGAGGTGACGCTCCGGATGGCGCGCCAGCACAGCCTGATAGTGATGGAACATCTCTTCGAACGCCTGGCGGTTGGGCAGGCCGGTGAGGTTGTCGGTGCGGGCGACCCGTGCCAGTTCATCGGTAAAGAGTCGCCCCTCGATGCCCACCGCCAGTTGCTTGGCAAACAGCCGCAAGATAGCCCTGTCCTCCGACTCCAGCCCTTCGGCGCTCACCATCAGATAGCCAAACAGCACGCCACTCTGGCTGCCGGGCAGGGTCATGATCTTCCAGAGTGCGTTATCCCACTGGCATTCGGAGTGTTTGACCTCCTCATCCATCAGTTGGGTCAGCTTCTCCTGCAGGGCATCCCGCAAGGGAGCATCGACCCCCTGGGTCAGGGAGTAGTGGGGCTGGCCATCGCGGCGGATCACCAGCCCCCAGCGGTGACCGGGATAGAGCTGGGAGAGCTGCAACAGGGCGGAGCTGGCCAGCTCGGCAATATCGATATCCAGCTGCTGGTGCAGACCGAACTGCAACCAGGATTGCAGGATATGGCGGCTGCGCTCCTCCCGGCTCAGGGCCGAGCGCAGGGCGGTCGTTTGCGAGGCAACCTCTTGCTCCAGTTCGTCGTTGAAGCCGAGCAGCCGCTGGTTGAAGGCCTCTTTCTCGCTATTGGCCTGCTGCAGCTGTTCATTTTGTTGATAGAGCGCCCGCACCTGATCCGAGATGGTGCTGGCCATCTCCTGTAGCAACTGGCGCACCTCGTCGTACTCCACAAAGCGCAGCGGTGCCTGCCGTTGCTGGTAGTTGCCCTTGCCATAGCTGCGCACCAGCGCGGCCAGCGAGCGCAGCGGTCGGGTTAGCCAGCGGGTGAGCCAGACGCAGCCGATGGCCACCAGCAGCAACATAACGGCGATGCTGACGGTCAGCAACTGCTGGGATTTATTGAGCTCGCTGACCCTGTCATTGCTGTAGCTGTAGAGGATGATGGTGGGGGTGATCTCCTGCTCCAGCTGGGGCCAGCCAATGGCCAGGGGCTGCGCCATCTTGCTTGGCTCCCTGTCATCCATGGCGTTGGCGCTCTGGTGAGCCCCTTCGTAGAGACGGTTCTCGCCCTGGGAGATCACCAGATATTCGCTCCCCTTGAGATAGGGTTCCAGCAACTGGGCCATCTGCCGCCAGGGGAGAATGGCCATCACGAAGCCGGAAGGGGTCTGCATCACCCCTGCGCGCTGGTGGTTGCGATAGATGGGGGCTACCAGCGCCAGCCCGCCGCTGCGGTTTTGCTCCATGTCGTCGACCAGCACGGGATCATCGACGGGCAGCAGCAGATGCTTGCCCTGTTTTGCCTCGCGGGTCTTGCCCCAGGCCATCAGCTGCGGCATCAGGTTGCTCGACTCGAGGTGGGAGGCCTGGCCATTGATGTACTCCACCACCAACCCCTTGTCATCGATGAGGTAGGCCGAGGTGAGCAGGCTGTTGGATTTGACAAAGGTGGCCAGCGCCAGCCGGGCATGGCTGGAGAAGAGAAAGTTGTCGAGGGCCTGGTGGAGTACCCGATCCTGGCTGAGCTGATTGAGCTGGGTGCCGATCAGCTCGCTGCGAAAGCGGGCCTCGCGGGTCATGCTGGTGAGGGCTCGCTCCAGCTGCGACTGCTCGCTCTGGGCGATGATCTGGTGCTGGCGGATCAGCAGCACAGTGCTGGCCAGCAGTGCCGGCAGCAGGGCGACGGTGAACAGGATGATGATGAGGGTCGGGCCGAGCCGAAAGGTGCGATGTTTCATGGTGTTTTGACCTGCCGGTACTGCTGATCGGCCAGCTGCTGCATATAGTGGGCGGTGTCGGCGGCACGGATCCCCTCTTTAAAGCGCTCGAACCCTTTCTCCATCGCTTGCCAGGCGATGGACATGGCGCTGTCGGAGGGCATGGGGGTACTGAGGGTGAACTGTTCCAGCAGCACTTTTTCCTGAGGCGTGGGACGGCGGCTGATGGCGGTAAAAGCCTGCTGATTGACCGGCAGCAGCGCCCCCTGATGATAGATGAACTGCTGAATATCCTGACGCTGGATAAAGGCCATCAGTGCCTTGATGACGGGTTTCCGATCCTCATCATCCATCGCCCAGCGGGAGGCTCCCATCACGTAGGCGCCGCTCATGGAGTGCATGGGATGGCTTTGCCAGCGGGGCAGTAGGGCAACGCCCAGCTTATCCCCCATGTTCTTCACCAGATCGTTGAAGGCCCAGTCCCCATTGATGAGGTAGGCGCTCTTGCCCTCATTGAAGCGGGCGAGGGCGGTGTCATAGTCGCACTCGGGATCGACCCACTGTTCGCTGGCGACGGTGCGGTAGGCCTCCAGTGCCTGCACCATGGCCGGGCTGTCGAGGGTGATGCGCCCTTCGGTCACCGGCGAGCCGCCAAAGGTGTGTAAAAAGGCGGCGAAGTAGTACATGTCGTGATAGGGCCAGCTGACGGGGTCGACCCCCTTGGCCTTTAGGGTCGGGGTGATAGCTGTCAGTTGCTGCCATTGGGTCACCGGAGTCGAGACCAGCGCCTTGTTGTAAAACAGCATCAGATGGTTGCCCTGCATCATGGGCATGCCCCAGCGTTGCCTATCCAGGGTGACATAACGCAAGGCACTGGCCATCAATGAGGGGGAAAACCACTCGGCCGGGAGGGGGGCGAGGGTCATCTGGCGATAGAGGCCGATAAAATCGGAGGGGATCAGCATCAGATCGGGCAGTCCCCTGGCCTGAGCTGCCAGCAGGAGATCCGCCTTGATCTTGCCCGGCTCAATCTGGGTGACCCGTACTCTGTGGTTCCCCTCCTGATTGAAGCGGGCGATCACGTCGTCGATCACGTAACCAGCCTGCTGGGAGTGCCACAGCTCCAGTTCAGGCTCCTGAGCCTGCAGGGGGTGGCTCAATGCGAACAGGCAAAGCAGCAAGAGATGATAAAAAGATCGTTTTCTGCTCATGTTATCATCACCGTTATTCCCTGAATTCCAAGGAAAAAATGTAACAAACTACCGGCAAGATCGGTAGGCTCGGGTGTCAACTAATTGACTGAAACAACAAAAAGCCCGGCGCGTGGGCCGGGCTGGGGGATAAATTGCTTATCCGCATATTCTTCGAGGCATCTATTGTGGATGTTGTTTGAGGATGTCGTATATCTCCTCTTTCAGTTTGAGTTTCTGTTTTTTCAGATCTCTCACCTCGGCGCTATAGTCGCTGGCGTGATGCTTTTCCAACTTTCTAATCTCCGCATCCAGGTCGTTGTGCAAGTCAAACTTCTTCTGGAAATGGACATCACTGCTCTTCAGTTTCGAGATGAGTTCTCTGTACTCTGGGAACATGTAATGGAGCCTCCTTGGTTTCGTTTGATTGTGCCTGTAAGACCAAAGCTACCCCTTAGTGCCGGGGATAAATGTGATCCTGATCGGATTTGGGGGCAATGATTTAGGGTATTCGGCGGGATATTTATAACTTGTTGAATCAAAACAAGATAAGTGATTTATCAATCTGAATGGTGAGCCAAACTGTGCGACAAGTCACAACAGGGGCAGTGTTGGCGTGAGGGTGCAGGATCAAAAAAGGGGCCGAGTGGCCCCTTTTTATGGATGCAGGCAACGTTACTCTTTATCTTCGTCCGCCTGCTCTTTTTTCTTTTTCTTCTCGGGCCGCGGCTTGCCATCGCGGTGGATCACCTTGCCCGCCTCAAAGCCAATCTGGGCCGCCAGCTCCTCCAGATCCGCCGACTTGGCCTGATCCCCGATGGCGTAGCGATAGTTGGCGATGGAGAGCTTTTCGGCCACCGGCGTGCCCGGGACGATAGGCTCGCGCCAGCCCTGGCCGATGTGGGCCACCAGGGTGCCGTTCATCAACAGCTCGCCGACGATCTCCTGGGCCGGATTGCCCTTGCCGTAGGTGAGACCCTGCGGGTGCTTCTTGCCGACCAGCGGCTCGTTGCTGGCGGGGATCAGCTTGGTGCGGATCAGCCACTTGGGATTTTTGGTGTTGCCCACCGCCTTGCCGGTCTGGTACTCGTTGATCTTGATGGTCTTGATCATCTGGGCCATGAAATCCTTGGTCAGCGCCTTCTGGGCCTCGCTGCTCTCATCGATAACGATAGGGGCCACATACCAGGTCATGGTGGCTTGAGTCTTGGGGGCTGCAGACGCGGTTTGCGCCATGGCCAGAGGGCTGAGCAGCAGGGCAGTCAGCAAGAGTCCGATTTTCTTCATTCTGATTCCGCTTATGTTTCAACTAGGATTTTGTTTTGCCAGCGACGACTGCGCCAGCGCCAGAACATGGCCAGACCGCGAACCCACTCGTCGCAGGCGAGCGCCAGCCAGATGCCTACCAGTCCATAGCCCTGCATGATACCAAGGAAATAGGAAAGGGGTACGGCAATTCCCCACATGGAGAGCAGTGCCATGTAGAGGGGGAAGCGGGCATCACCCGTCGCGCGCAGGGCGTTGATCACCACCAGATTGAAGGTGCGGCCTGGCTCGAGGATGAGGCTGATGAGAAAGAGCTGTGCCACCTGGGTGATGATGTCGGGGTCATCGGTAAAGAGGCTGATGATGGTTCGGCCATTAAGCGCCGCCGCCACGGCGATGACGCAGGTGACCGCGAGCCCGAGCTTGAGGCTCTTGAGCAGCTGTTGATAGGCACGGTCGAACTGTCTGGCGCCCGCCAGATGGCCGATGATGATCTCGTTGCCAAGGCCGATGGAGAGGCCAAACAGCAGGATGAACAGGCAGATCTGGAAGAAGTAGGACTGGGTTGCCAGCGCCTTGTCCCCCAGCAGGCCGACAAAAGCGGTCACTACCATGAACTGCAGCATCCAGGAGAGGTTCTCGCCGGCGGCAGGCAGGCCGATATGGAGCACCTTGCCCAGCATCTCCCGGCTGGGGTGAACGATGTCGCGGATCTTGAGGTGAATGCCGGTTTTGCGGGCCACCAGCCAGACCAGCATCACCACGCCAACCAGACGCCCGGCCACGGTGCTGATGGCAACCCCCGCCACGCCCATCTGGGGCAGGCCGAACCAGCCGTAGAGCAGCAGCAGGTTGCCGACGAAGGTGATGAGGTTGACGATCAGGGTCACATACATCGCCTGACGGGTGTGGCCGTGAGCGCGCAGGGTGGCTGCCAGACAGAGGGCTGCCGCTTCCGGCAACAGGCAGAGACCGATGATCTGCAAGTAAAGCGTCCCGTCGCTCATCAGGTTGGCAGGCAGGTTCATCAGCGCCAGCATGGTGCTGGCCCCCGCCATCACGCCAATGGCGGCCACCAGACCGATCAGCAGGTTGAAGCCGATGGCGGTGTGGATCACCACCCGACTCTTCTCCCGATCGCCCGCCCCCAGATACTGGGTGATCACCACGCTGGTACCGATACTGACGAAGCTGAACAATGTGATGGCGAGATCGAACACCTGATTGCCGACCGCCAGCGCGGCCACTCCCTGATAGGAGACGTGACCCACCATGAAGGTGTTGAGGGCACCGGTCAGAAAGTGCAGGGCGAGATCGATAAAGAGCGGCCAGGTCAGCGCAAAGAGCGTGCCCGGGCCTGCGTGGGATTGAGATTGCATGGCATGTCCAACAGCTGGGAGGGCACGGGGGAGTGTCCTCTGGGGGCGCATTTAACACCAAGGCCAAGGCCGGTGCAATCCTTGTGCAGGATTGCACCGGCCAGGGGGTCAGGCCAAGGGATCAGGCAGGCGTGGCGCCCGCCTCCTGTTCGCTTGGCAGGGTGAGGCGCGCCGAGTCGGGCAGGGCATCATCCTGCGGCCAATTCGAGCGGATGGCATCTGTGGTGCTCTCCACCACCGCATCATCCTTGAACACCGGCTCGCGGTAGCAGCGGGTCAGGCGCAGCGCCTGATACATGTCGGGGCAGAGGATGATCCCCTCATCGCCCACCCGTACGCCTGCCTGCTTTAGCCAGTGGGTCATCTGGCCGTGGCGACCCGCCATCACCATATGGATGCCGCGCCGTTTCAGCTCCTTGTGCAGCTCCCCCACCATGCTCATCACGCTGATGTCCTGATGGGTGAAGCAGGCAACCGCATCGATCACCAGACACTTGGGGGCTCGGGGATCCTGTACCAGCAGGGCCAGCACCCGGCGCTTGAAGTAGGGAGCGTTGAAGTAGGTGAGCGGCGAGTTGAAGCGATAGACCAGAATACCCGGGATCGCCTTGGCCTGTTCGTTGTCCCCCAGGGTGCGCACCACCCCCTCGTCATCCATGCCAAGCAGCTGGTCGGTGGGGCGCATCACATTGCGCAGGAACTGGAACAAGCCCAGCAACACGGCGAGGGTGATCCCAGGGATTACCCCCATGGTGAGCACGCTGATAAAGGTGACCAGCGCCAGCCAGAAGGCGGATCGATCGGAGTGGCGCAGGGCCCAGAGACCGCGAAAATCGGTGAGCGACAGAGAGGCCATCACCAGCACCACCCCGAGGGCGGCAGTGGGTATATATTTGAGCGGCGCCGTCAGATAGAAGGTGATGAGGGCGATCACCGCCGCAGCGATGATGGAGACCAGCTGGCTCTTGCCGCCGTTGGCGTCGTTGACCGCAGTGCGCGAATCCGCGCCGCTGATGGCGAAACCCTGAGAGACAGCGGAGGCGAGGTTGGCCATGCCGAGCGCCCGGAACTCCTTGTCTGCGTCGATTTCGTAGCCGTTCTTGGCGGCAAAGCTGCGGGCGGTCAGCATCATGGAGACGAAGCTCACCATGGCGAGGTTAAGGGCGGGCAGCACCAGCTCCCGCATCAGACCGGGGGGAAATTCCGGCATCTGGAATGCGGGCAGGCCGGAGCCCACCGTCCCCAGGGTGGCGATATCAAACTGGCCGAGATTAAAGCCCCACACCAGCGCAGCGGTCACCACCATGGCCACCATGGAGGAGGGCCATGCCGGTTTGTAGCGCTTGGCCAGCAGCAGTGTGAGCAGGGCTACCAGACTCATGGCCAGGGTCGGCAGATGGGTCTGGGTGATATAGGTGGCCCCGCTGGCGATCCGCTCGATGAGGTAACGTTCGCTGAAGGTGAAGCCGAAGATCTTGGAGAGCTGGCCCACCATGATGGTGATAGCCACACCATTGAGCAGCCCCATCAGGATGGGGCGGGAGAGAAAGTCCGCCAGCACTCCCAGCTTGAAGCGGCTGGCAATCAGGCACCAGAAGCCGGTCATGGCGGTCATGGTCATCACCAGTTGCCAGTGACGGGTGGGGTCGCCTGCGGCTAGCGGCGTCACCACGGCGGCGATGACCGCACAGGTGGCGGCATCGGGGCCGACAATCAGCTGGCGGGAGGTGCCAAACAGGGCGTAGACCAGCATGGGCAGGATGCAGGAGTAGAGACCGACGATGGCACCTACCCCGGCAAGCTCGGCATAGGCGATGGCGACGGGCAGCGCCACTGCCGCCACCGAGAGTCCGGCGCGAAGATCTGGCATCAACCAGGCGCGCTGGTAATGCAGCAGGGCGGCGAGGCCCGGTAGCCAGCGTTCGAGAGAGAAGAAATCGCGCATTATTTAACCCATTGAGTTACAACCAGCTTTTCCCCTAGTGTGCCCAAGGTTATCGAAAGATTGCAATCAGGTTATGGCCAGTTTACCTGAAGGTCAGGCCAGATAGCCTGCCAGCGTTTCTCCTTGATGCGCTGGGTAAAAATCTGTTTGTCCTGACGACATCTAGGGTTGGCACTCACTTGCAGCGACCAGTTGATGGCAAAGCCGTAGGGGGCAAGCCACTCGAACTCGCCATCCTGATTCAGGCGCACGCCGATGCAGGTGGGCACTTCGACCCAGTGGCTCAGCGCCTCAAGGCTGCTGGCAAACGGCACCACCAGCTGTCGCGTGTGCATGCGAGCCTGATTGCGCACTTCCCACTGCTGATCCGGCAGCCGCTTTGCCAGCCAGGCTTCATGCGCCGTCTCGGCCAGCCCTTGCGGATCGGTTTTATCGAGATAGATAAGGTCGATATCGTTGAGCGGGGTGGGCACCGCCTTGTGGTGAAGGTGATCCCAGATGAGGTTGCGGATAAAGCCTGCTCCCAGCGCCCAGTCGGGCAGATTGAGCTCGGCCGCGGCTTGCAGGCAGGCCATCCGCTGCGGATCGGCCCGCAGCAGGGCTTCTGTTTTGGCTTGGAATTGCTGTTCGAGGGCGGAGTTCAGAGGTTCAGTTGTTGGCATTGCGGCGTAACCAGACATCAATGTAGCGGCAGCTCGGCACTATAGTGAGCCCCTCCGCCTGAGTCCAGTTGAAGAAGGCACGCGCCAGCTGATCGGCAATCCCCTGCACCCGCAGCTCGGGGGGGACGAAGGTGCTGTAGGCGTCGATGGTCTTGGCATCGAGCCGCCGGTAGCGCAGTCTCGACTCTTTACCCTCCACCATACAGATGAACTGCTGCTGGTTGGCCTGATGGATGATGTCGCTCATGGTGGGCACCTCTGGCATAAAGTTGGGTCTCTCGGCACAACATAACTGTTAGCCAAGGTATAGAACAGATAGTGGATGATGTATCGATTGTTATCAGGATTATTGAGCCAGCTCTTGCTCTCTGGCTTTTATCTTGGCACGAATCGATGTGGCAATAATCAGCAAGTTCGGAAGAGGTAAAAATGGACACGGTAATGTTGAAAGTTACCCGGAAGGTGTTGGCTCAAAGTCAGAACAGCCCAGATCAGCGGCAGATTGCGATTTCTGATGCATCCAACCCTGAACTCAAGGTTCAGTTTGAAACGGCAGGTAAAAATAGAAAAATTCGGCTGTTGTTGGCCAAGAGAATCTCATTGTGGATGGGGGATACGGGGGCTATTTGGTATAGCCACAACCACGCGAGCAAAAAGAACCAAGAGGATTTTGATCAACTCTTTTCATTGTTGGCGCACCATCCTGATGCGCCATTCCAGTTTATTTGTGAGGTTGCGGCCGATTAGCCACTAGGCCCAGGCCCGCTCCAGCAGAGTGAGTAACTGCTCACGGTCGGCGTCCTTGCGATTGAACAGCAGGGCACCGTCGTTGACCGCCAGATCGCGGATCTCGGTCAGTAGCGAGCGATCGCTTACCCCAGCCTCGCTCATGGTGCGCGGCAGCTTGACCGCTTGCCACAAGGTGTCGCGCAGGGTGCGAATGGCTGTGATGGTCGCCTCCGCCCGCTGATGGGCCGGGGTGGCAGCAAAGCGCTCGGCTCCTACCAGCGGCAGCAGCAGCCGGGCCAGCTCGTTATCCACCTCGGGGCGGTTGTAGTCGAGCACGGTGGGCAAAAAGAGGTTCATGCACAGCCCATGGGGCAGATGGCAGCGTGCTCCCAGACTGTGGCCGAGGGCGTGCACCAGCCCCACCATGGAGTTGGAGAATGCCATGCCAGCCAGCGTGGATCCTTCCGCCAGTTGCAGCCGCAGCTGTTTGTTTTGCGGGTCGTGGATGATTTGCGGCAGGGCGCTGGCGATCTTCTCCACTGCCATCAGGGCCAGCGCATCGCTTACCGGGTTCTTGGCGGTACCGATAAAGGCCTCGATAGCGTGGGTCATGGCGTCCATGGCGGTAGCGGCGGTGATATTGAGGGGCAGTCCCTGGGTCAGGCGCGGGTCTAACACCGCCAGCTGGGGCAGCAGGAAGGGGGAGGTGAAGGGCACCTTGCGCCCGCTCGCCTCATCCTTGATCACCGCCACCAGCGTCACTTCTGAGCCTGTGCCCGCCGTGGTGGGCACCACCGCCAGCGGCTTGAGGGGACGGGTCAGGCAACCGGCGCCCGAGTAGTCGAGCAGATGATCCCCCCCCATGGAAGTGAGAATGTTGACCGCCTTGGCGGTGTCGATGACCGAGCCGCCCCCCAGCGCCACCAGACTGTCGCAGTCGAGCTCGCGGTAGCGTTTGGCGATCCGCTCCACCACGGCAGTGGAAGAGTCGGCCGGGATCTCGTCCCAGATGGCGGCAACCGGCAGCTCCCCCTCGGCCAGCACATTAGCCAGCAGGGTGGCAAGGCCGGTGGCATTGACCCCCTTGTCGGTCAGCAGCAGCGGGCGATGGGCACCCAGGCTGGCCAGCTCGCTGGCCAGCTGCTCCAGCGCCTGTTCACCGGCCAGCAGTTTGACCGGGCAGAAAAAATCGTAATAGCGGCTCATTTCAAGGCTCCTTGCGCGTTAGTCGGTCACCAGACCCAGATAGATGTTGCAGGCCCGGCCAAGCTTGTTGGTCGGGGCGGGATAGTGGCGCAGCAGCGGCCGCGCGATAAAGGCGGGCAGGATCAGGGACTGCAACTGCTCAAGTCCCCGCACCAGATGCATGGCAACGGTCAGATCCCCCTCCACCAGCAGCCGGTTTTCGCCAAATGCCTGATTGACCCCGAGCCGAAAGCTCAGGGCGCGAAAGGCGATATTGGGGTGCTTGAAGCGCACCCGCAGCGGATGGATGGTGGCATGGGGGGCGACTGGCGCGCTGGGATACCAGCGCCCACCCTGCTTGTGCATGTTCATGGCGTAGCCGATGCCGCCCACTTCGAGGCGGATTGCCAACCCGTCCGGCAACGGCGCCAATTCGCGGCGTACCGCCTCATCGGTGCGGGCGGCGCGGCAGAGGGTGCGACCCACCACCCAGAGCAGAGTGGTGATCCAGAGGCGGCGGCCAAGGGCTGCCGCAGGTTCAAACGTCCATGTTGGTATGGAATGGCGCATGAGGATTGGCTCCTGAGATGGCTGACCAGAAGAGAGCGAACGCACTGGCTTGCCAGTAGTCGTCCTCTCCCAGCTCCGGTTGATCGACAAACAGTGATGCGCAGGCGAGGAACTGGCCCTGACACACCTCCAGCAACAGTGGCGCGGGAGCCTGCATCAGCTCGCCGCTGGCCTGCCCCTTTGCCAGTAGGGCAGGCAGAAAGCGCAGGGCATCGTTCAGGATCTGGCTGCGGGCCGGTCTGGCCAGCAGCGGAGAGTGAAAGAAGCCCAGCACAAATTTGAGCTCATTGGGGTTAGCCTGCATCCACTCCATCGCCAGCTGCCAGTAGTGGCGGGTCTGGTCGTACAGCGGCAGGGTGGGATCTGCTTCATGGATGGCGCTCCCCATCCGGGTCTTTACATCCTGATAGAGGGCGAGGATCAGCGCCTCCTTGCTCGGAAAGTGGTGGAACAGAGTGCCGTTGGCCACCCCGGCAGCCTTGGCGATACGGGCGGTGGCGGCCCCCTGCAGGCCATCTTCGGCGCAGAGGGCGAGGGCGGCATCCAGGATCTGGCGGCGCTTGTCGGTCATGGTTTGTGGCTGCGGGATAGCCTGGTTCATGGTCATCTCCATCAGCGCAGGAAGAAGGCCATCATCAGCTTCTGGATCCAGCTGTGGTAGGGCGGATGGATCAGGGAGCCGGTGGTGAACTTGCCGCGGGTCAGCACGGTTTTCGCCTTGGAGAAGGTAAGAAACCCCTCGTGGCCGTGGTAGTGGCCCATGCCGGAGGCGCCGATGCCGCCAAACGGCACATCATCGGCAGCCACCTGAAACAGGCTCTCGTTGATCGCCATGCCGCCGGAGTGGGTCTCCCGGGTCACCCGTGCCTGCAACTCGGGATCGAAGCTCATCAGATAGAGGGCCAGCGGGCGGGGCCGCTCGGCAACATAGGCGAGCGCCTCCTCCAGAGTGTCGTAGGGGATAAGCGGTAGCAGCGGCCCGAAGATCTCCTGCTGCATCACCTGACACTGACCCGGCACCCCGGTCAGCAGGTGGGGCACCAGCAGGCGACGCTGATCGTCGCGGGCCGGGCTGCCACAGGGGTGGAGCTGGGCACCCGCCTGCTCGGCTTCATCGAGCCAGCTGACGAGACGTTGATACTGGCGGTCGTTGATGATGGCGCCGTAGTCGGCGCTATTGAGCCCCTGCGGGTAGAGCTTGCTGAAGTGGCGGCGATAGGCGGCGATAAAGTTATCCACCTCGCTACGGGGCAGCAGCACATAGTCGGGGGCGACGCAGATCTGCCCGGCGTTGAGGCTCTTGCCGAAGATCATCCGCTCGACCGCGGTGGCGACCGGCATGTCGGGGGCGATGAGACAGGGGCTCTTGCCGCCCAGCTCAAGGGTGAGGGGGGTGAGCTGGGGCGCGGCGGCGGCCATCACCAGCTTGCCCACCATGGTTGAGCCGGTAAAGAGCAGGTGATCGAACGGCAGCGAGCTGAACGCCGCCGCCATCTGGGCATCCCCTTCGATGATGGCGATCTCGTTTTCGTCAAACACGCTGGTGAGCATGGTGCGCAGCACTGCGTTGGTATGAGGGGTGAACTCGGAGAGTTTCAGCATCGCCCGGTTCCCTGCCGCGATGGCGGTGATGAGGGGGCCAAGGCTCAGCATCACCGGAAAGTTCCACGGCACGATAATGCCGACCACCCCGAGCGGCTGGAAGTGCACCTCTACTTTGGCGGGGGCCAGCAGCAGGCCGGTGTGACGGCGGTGGGGCTGCATCCAGCGTTTGAGCCGCTTCTGGGTGTAGTTGATCTGCATGATGCAGGGCAGCACATCGGCGATCAGGCTGTCGTAGCGGCTGCGCTGACCATAATCTGCCGCCAGCGCCTTGCACAGCGGCCCCTTGTGGGCGAGCAACGCCTGCTTGAGTTTGGTCAGCTGCGCCCGGCGCTCGGCCAGGGTAGGCATGGGATGAGCCAGACTCGCCCGCTTGAGCCTTGCCAGCTGATCTGGCAGGGACAATTTGATGGCGAGGATATCCTCAGGAGTGTGTTGAAGCTGCGCCGCACCCATGTTGTTCTCCGCATGAAAAATGACCGACTGATTAGTCGGTCTAAATCTAGCTGTTTGTTACCGGAATGTAAAGCTGGCAAGCTGTCTGCCGTTCACCACAAGCCAGACGCAAGAGAGAACTGTGTGTCTCCCCACACTTTTGTGGTTTGCTCGTTGGTGGCTTATCTAATAAGGGGTAGTTTTTGGCTATTAACCTACACGGAGAGATCACTATGACCAGGGAACTGAACAGCTTGTTGGCCCGGCTTGAAGATGTGGTTGAGCGGATGCCGGATTGCTTCAACACCTACGAATTCGCCCAGAAGCTGGCACTGCAATATCAGCCGGAGTTCTTTGCCGCGGGCCACTCTCTGGCCGAGCACGAGGGCAAAGTACTGCGGGTGTTGCACCAGAAGATCGCCGAGGCGCTGGCGGGTAGCGAGATGGTGATTGAAGGGGCTCTGCTCCCCTGCATCACCCCCTGGGGGGAGAAGGCGACCTCACCGCGCTGGCATCGCAAGCACTGAGGGTCGTAGTCAGGCAGATCTGTGCCAGACAGCAGATAACGAACAACGATAAAGGGCGCGGCGCTGGCAACAGGGCCGCGCTTTTTTATGCAGATTGTCGCCAGCAACGCCCCCGCTGCCGGGAGCAAAGGCTCGGTCTGTGATCCCATGCCGGGATACGAGACCGTCAGCCGGGTAGACTCTCCCTTTTGCCGAAGGGTTTGTCACCGTAGGAATTTCTCATGACCCATAAAATCATTCTGGATACCGACCCGGGTATCGACGATGCCATGGCCATCCTGTTTGCCGAGGCCCACCCCGCCATCGAGCTGCTCGCCATCACCACAGTTTTTGGTAACGCCACCATCGACAATGGCACCCGCAACGCCCTCTGGCTCAAGCAGAAGTACGGCATGAAGGCGGATGTGGCCAAAGGTGCTGCCGCCCCGCTGCAGCGCGAGCCGGTCGGCCCCACCACCATAGTCCACGGCCCGAGCGGCTTTGGCGACATGGAGGCGGGGGAGGTGACTATCGCTCCGGATCCCCGCCCCGCCTGGCAATATATTGTCGAGGCGGTGAAAGCCGCACCGGGGGAGATCACCCTGGTCACTATCGGCCCGCTGACCAATCTGGCGCTGGCGCTGCAACAGGCGCCCGAGATTGTCTCGCTGGTGAAACAGGTGGTAGTGATGGGCGGAGCCTTTGGCGTCAACGGCCATCGCGGCAACGTCACCCCCTATGCCGAAGCCAATATCCACGACGATCCCGATGCCGCCGACCGGGTCTTTACCGCCGACTGGCCGGTGGTGATCATCGGGCTGGACGTGACCCAGCAGAGCTTCTTCAGCAGCGCCTATCTGGATGAGCTCAGGGACAAGGCGGGGGAGCCGGGCCGCTTCCTGTGGGATGTCAGCCGCTTCTACCTGCGCTTCTACTCCGAGAAGCTGGGGCTCTCCGGTTGCCACGTTCACGATCCGTCCGCCATCGCCTATGTCATTGACCCGACCCTCTTTACCCTGCGGGAGGGGCCGGTGCGGGTGATTACCAGCGGCCCGGCCATCGGCCACACCCTGCAAAAGTTCGATGGCAAACGCCACTCCCACGATGATTGGGCAGCCTATCGTCCGCAGCAGGTCGGGGTGGCGGTGCGCGATGAAGCCTTGCTGGCGCTCTATCGCGAGACGCTGGTGGGCTGGGGCAAGGACTGCTGAGCAAAGAGGCGCTATTGCGCTGACGCGGGGGCTGTGATCGGTGCCAAACAATCGGAGCGCACGGCCGCTTATACTGCCTTATATCAAGAGCTTGGGAGGGATGAAGATGGCCTGGATTTCCTTGATAGTGGCGATTGCGCTGATCTGGTGGTTGATGAAGCTGGGGCGTGGTGCCCTGTTCGAAATCCGCCTTGCCCCCGGCAAGGTGGTGGTCAAGCAGGGCAAGGTGTCACCCGCCTTTATTGAGCATGCCAAGCAGATCCTGCGCCACGACACGGTGCGCGGTCGCATTGTGGGGCAGCGTGATGGCGATGGCGTCAAGCTGATCTTCTCCCGCTCCATCCCCGAGCCGGTGGCCCAGCGTTTTCGTAATATCTTCCCCTATGGCGATTACCGCCAGCCAACGGCGCCACTGCCGGGGCCCAAATCCCGAAAGGGATAAGCACCGGAACCTGGTTCATCAATAGCAAACGGGCCTCCAGTGGAGGCCCGTTTTTATGGCACTTGGCCAAGAGAGAGCTGACAGCCCTTACTCCTTGCCGTTCAGCTCGCGCTGGGTCTTGACCGCCGCCGCCTTGACGGCGGTGCCTTCATTGCCCCAGGAGGCGCGCAGGGTGTTGACCAGCTCGGCGAGCCGCTCATCATCCATGGTCCAGCCATAGCCCGGCATGTGGTAACCCAGATGGCCGTGGGTGACCGGTGTTTCGGCACCGTGCAGCAACACGTTGATCAGGCTCGACGGATCGCTCGCCAGCACGGTGCGGTTGTTCACCAGCGAGGGGATGACGTGGTCATTGCCCTGGCCGTTGACCCCGTGACAGGTGGAGCAGTACATGGCGTAGTCCGCCTTGCCGCTGGCACTGGCGTAGGCGCGGGCCCCTTTCTCCGCCACCGGTTCATCTTTCAGATCGGTGAGATAGGTGGCGATGCTGGCCAGATCGGCGTCGCTGAAATACTGGCTGCTGTGAGTGATCACTTCCCCCATGGGGCCCGCGACCGCTTCATGCTGGCTGCGGCCGGTTTTCAGCAGATCGATCAGCTCCTGCTTGCTGTAACGGCTGCCGCGAATGTCGGGGGCATACCAGCCATCCAGCGCCGCCCCGCTCAGGTAGACGGGATCCGCCTCGGTCAGCGCTTTCTCCTGCATCCCCAATCCGCGTGGGGTGTGGCAGCTGCCGCAGTGACCGGCACCCTGCACCAGATAGGCGCCGCGGTTCCACTCTTCGCTCTTGCCTGCGACCGGGGTGAAGCGGCTGTCATCGTGATAGACCCAGTTCCAGCCCATCAGCGGCCAGCGCATGTTGAGCGGCCAGGGGATGTCGCTCTCCTTGTTGGCGATGGCCAGCGGCTGCACCTCCTTCATCAGGTAGTGATAGAGATCTTCGAGATCCTTATCGCTCATCTTGGCGTAGGCGGTGTAGGGCATGGCCGGATAGAGGCGATGACCATCGCGGGCTACCCCTTCGCGCATCACCTTGATGAACTCCGGCAGGCTGTAGTTGCCGATACCGTGTGCCTTGTCGGGGGTGATGTTGGTGGCAAATACGGTACCGATGGGGGTCGGGAACCCTTTGCCGCCTGCCAGCGGCTTGCTGGTTTCGCTGGTGTGGCAGGCGGCGCAATCGCCGAGCTTGGCCACGTATTCCCCCGCCGACATGGCGGGGGCTGCGTTGGCGGCAAGGGCGGGCAGAGCCAGCAGCAGGGCGCTGGCGGTCAGTGACAGGGCGCGGCTCATTGGGCACCTCCCTTGCTCATGGCAACCAGCTCGTTGACGGCGCGCCACGCTTCGTCGATGGCGGCGTGGGCGTAGGGGCTCCAGCCTGCATCCGAGTTGGCGATGGTGATGTTGCCGATCGGCTGGCGACCCAGTTCAATCCATTTTTCGCACTGCGCTTCGTCATCAAACAGGGTGTTGGTGACATAGGAGTAGCCGTGGGACCAGCGGTTGACCGTGATGGCAAGGATATCCTGCTCATGGTTGAAACCGGCGCTGCCGAGCATCCCCTGCAACTGTTCGCGGATCATCTGTTCATGCTGCTCGAACGGCATGCCGAGGATCATAGCGCGCCCCTTGCGGGACTGTTCGCGGGCCGACAGGCCGCTGCCCGGCAGGGTTGGTACATAGACCATGTGCAGGCACATCGGCTGATCCGGGCTCTTGGGATGCTCATAGCCACCCATGCTGACCGGATAGTCGAGCTTGACCCGGCTGTAAGGGGCTGCCGGGGAGTAGACCTCGTGCACCCCGAGCTTGACGAAGGCTTGCCAGTTTTTGATCACCACTTTGGTGTAGACCAGCGGCGCTTTGACGTTTTGGCGCAGCGCCTCCTTCTGGGGCTCCGGCATCTCGGGCACCATGTAGGGGATCATCATGTTGTAGCCAGCCATGATCGACTGCTTGGCCCGCACCCGGTGCAGTTTCCCCTCCTTGATGTAGGTGACATCCACCACCAGCTTGCCGTCGGCGAGGCGCACGTTTTTGGCCTGCAACGCCGTGCTGCCAAGGCGCAGTTGCACCTTGTGCTCCGGCAGGTCGAGCTTGCCATAGTCAAACTTGGCCAGCACCACATCCTGCATGGTGTGACCCGGCGCCACCTGCGGAATGAGCTTGCGCACCATCAGGCGGGTGAGACCAGCGTTGCCATCGGGGAAGTGGAAGATGTAGGGATCGTCCAGCTCTGCCTGCTCCTCGGCATCCAGCGGCGTCAGATTGAGGCCGTCGAACCCCGGCAAGGCGCAGAGGCGCGCATCGGCGCAGGCGGTGGCGTCGATGCCGACCGCCTGGAAATCGTTGGTGCGCTGCTGGAAGTAAGTGATCGCCCGCTCGCTGAGGCCCACTTTATCGCGCAGGAAGGTGGTGTAGCTGTTGCGGGTCACCCACTCGTCCTGCTGCTCGCGGGTCATGCCGCTCAGGTAGTCGATCTTCGATTCGTGCAGGGCCAACAGGGCGGCCTTGTCGGCATCATCGAGGGGGAAGTCACCGATAAACTCTGCCAGTGGCCGGCCGTTCAGGCGATCGCGGGGGATGTCATCCGCTACGTTGTGGCCCGGATCCCCGTTCACTATCTTGTTGACGCCAAAGTGCTTCTCGTCGAAATAAACGCCGCGGCTCAGCCCCAGATCCGGATAGAAGGTCTGCTGGAAACCGGCGGCCAGCTCGTCGATGTTGACCTCCAGCGCCTTGAGCAGCCCGAGCGCTACCGGGCTGTAGACCGAACGCGGTGATTGCAGGGATTCACTGCCGCCGTAACCCAGACGCAGGCCATCGGGGGTGGTGAACTCGTTGCGCTTGGCGTGGCCGCCGAAGTCATCGTGGTTGTCGAGTAGCAGGATCTTCTTATCCGCGCCGAGCAGTTGCTGATAGAAGCAGGCGGCGGCCAGACCGCTGATCCCGGCGCCGACGATCACCAGATCGTACTCCCCCTCAAGGGGAATATTGGCAAAATCATAGTGCTTGCCGTCACGGGCGATGCTGTGGGCCGGTTCGAAAGAGCCCGGGTGGTTGCCGCGCAGGCCGGTGAGGGCGGGCGGGTAGGCCAGGGTTTTATCCGCCAGCGTGCTGCCGCCTTCGGCAGCCTTGAGCAGATTGATGGGGGCGACGCCTGCCGCAATGGTGATGGCAACGCCGTTGAGAAAATCTCTGCGTGTAATACTCATGGCAATACCTGCTGTATGAAAAATGGAAAAGTACAGAGTGGGGTAGCTGGCCAGTAGCAAGAGGACGCAACCTACCGCCATATTTTTATGGCGTCTATATGGGTTGATAATAACTTATTAAACAGATTGATCAAACGAGTATGGAGTGACATATCTGTTTGGGTTCGAATTGTAAAAAAACAATCCAGCTAAAAAATATCGTGCTGTGTTCTGTTCGTCGCGTTTAATTACGTAAATGATGATGAGTTCAAATTGTCGCAGATCATCAAAGTCGACAGGTGTTTATTATTCATGCTGGAGGATTAATTTTTCGTCATATATACCCATATGCTATGTAAGGTTAGTTGGCGAGATAATGCTCCCTGTCCAATTATAAATTGAGAAGAGAGTGTCATTGATTAATTATGGGAAAAGGCGCCATTAATAGTGATACGGATGCAAAATTAACATTTTTCACATGCTGAGGCCAAGTTTGGCACAATCTTAAGATTAATTTTCCATGTTGTTTACATGTTCCGGTTCTGATCACAATGTTGCCCGTTTTTACAACTTTAGCCTTGCGACCATAAGGACACTGCATGAGACCTTTTGAATTAAAGAGGGGCTTGGGTGCTTTGCTGTTGATCGCATCGGCCAGCTTGCTGACCGGCTGCGACATGGCCTTGATGAATCCCAAAGGGCAGATTGGTCTGGAACAGAAATCACTGATATTAACCGCCTTGGGGCTGATGTTAATTGTGGTGATCCCTGTGATTATTATGGCGGTGGTCTTTGCTCGTAAATACCGGGCATCAAATACCAATGCCAAATATACTCCGGATTGGTCTCACTCCAATAAAATTGAGGCGGTTGTCTGGACCGTACCAGTTATTATCATCGTCATTCTGGCAACCATTACCTGGAAAACTTCCCACGAACTGGATCCCTACAAGCCGCTGGAGTCCACGGTGAAGCCGATCCAGATTGATGTTATTTCCCTCGACTGGAAATGGCTGTTTGTCTACCCAGAATTAGGGATTGCCTCGGTCAATGAATTAGCATTCCCGGTCAATACCCCCGTCAATTTCCGGGTGACTTCAGACACTGTCATGAACTCCTTCTTCATTCCCAAGCTGGGCGGGCAAATTTATGCCATGGCCGGTATGCAGACCAAGTTGCATCTCATTGCCAATGAAGCAGGCGCGTATGACGGTATCTCCAGCAGTTATAGCGGAGCCGGTTTCTCGGGCATGAAGTTCAAGGCGATTGCTACGCAGGATCAGGCCGGTTTTGATACCTGGGTTGCCAAAGTCAAGGCCTCTCCCAAGATGCTGATCACCATGGATGAGTTCAATGCGCTGGCCAAGAAGAGCGAAAACCACCCGGTAGAGTATTTCTCAAGTGCCGATCCGGCCCTTTTCGTCAAGCTGATCAACAAGTTTATGGGTGACATGGGGCATGGCGAGCACAAGGGGATGACCCATAAAGCCCCCTCAGAGCATGGCGCCGCCATGAATCACGATGACATGGCACATATGCAGATGGACCATGCCGCTATGGCGCATGACGGGCAGAAGGAGCATGCCGGACATATGAACGCGCCGTTGGATAACAAGGCTGTGCAAGCAGGATCCGAGGAATAACCGATGTTTGGAAAATTAACACTCGATGCCATTCCGTTCCATGAACCCATCATCATGGTGACGGTAGCCGGTATCATTTTGGGGGGGCTGGCCGTTGCCGGCCTGATCACCTATTTCGGCAAGTGGCAATATCTGTGGAAAGAGTGGCTTACCTCGGTCGACCACAAGCGTCTTGGGGTCATGTATCTGATCCTGGGTATGGTCATGATGCTGCGCGGCTTCGCCGACGCTGTGATGATGCGTACCCAGCAGGTGATGGCTTCGGCTGGTGGTGACGGCATTTTACCGCCGCATCACTACGACCAGATCTTCACCGCCCACGGGGTCATCATGATCTTCTTCGTGGCGATGCCACTGGTGATCGGTCTGATGAATATCGTCGTGCCGCTGCAGATCGGTGCCCGTGATGTGGCTTTTCCCTTCCTCAACAACATCAGCTTCTGGTTCACCGCCGCTGCCGTGGTGTTGATCAACATCTCCCTCGGGGTCGGTGAATTCGCCCAGACCGGCTGGCTGGCCTATCCGCCGCTGTCGGGGCTGGAGTACAGCCCGGGGGTCGGGGTCGACTACTGGATCTGGAGTCTGCAGATCTCGGGGTTGGGCACTTTGCTGACCGGCGTCAACTTCTTCGCCACCATCATCAAGATGCGCGCTCCTGGCATGACCATGATGCGTCTGCCGGTGTTCACCTGGACGGCTTTGTGCTCCAACGTGCTGATCATCGCCTCCTTCCCGATCCTGACCGTTACCATCGCCCTACTCACCGCAGACCGCTATCTGGGTACCCATTTCTTTACCAATGACATGGGTGGCAACATGATGATGTACATCAACCTGATCTGGGCCTGGGGCCACCCCGAGGTTTATATCCTGGTGTTGCCGGTATTCGGGATCTTCTCCGAAGTAGTGGCCACCTTCAGCAAGAAGCGGTTGTTCGGCTACACCTCGCTGGTATGGGCGACCATTGCCATTACCGTGCTCTCCTTCATTGTCTGGTTGCACCACTTCTTCACCATGGGCTCGGGCGCAAACGTGAATGCCTTCTTCGGCATCACCACCATGATCATCTCCATCCCGACCGGGGTGAAGATCTTCAACTGGTTGTTCACCATGTACCGTGGTCGCATCGAGTTCACCTCACCCATGCTGTGGACTGTCGGTTTCATCATCACCTTCACCATAGGTGGCATGACAGGGGTACTGCTCTCGGTGCCGGCGGCCAACTTCGTGTTGCACAACAGCCTGTTCCTCATCGCTCACTTCCATAACGTCATCATTGGTGCCGTGGTATTTGGCTGCTTTGCCGGTATCACCTACTGGTTCCCCAAGGCGTTCGGCTTCACCCTGAACGAAACCTGGGGCAAGCGTGCTTTCTGGTGCTGGATTATCGGCTTCTTTGTTGCCTTCATGCCGCTTTACGTACTGGGCTTCATGGGGATGACCCGCCGCATCAGCCAACAGCTGGATCCGGCCTTCCACCCCTGGCTGGTGGTAGCAGCATGTGGTGCCGGCCTGATTGCCCTTGGTGTCTTGTGCCAGGTGATCCAGCTGGTGGTCAGCATCCGTGACCGCGAGCAGAACCGTGATGTGAGTGGTGACCCCTGGGGTGGCCGGACGCTGGAGTGGGCGACTTCTTCACCGCCGCCCTTCTACAACTTCGCCATCGAGCCGAAGATCACCGGTCTGGATGCCTTCTGGGATGCCAAGCAAAACGGTTCAGCCTATCAGCAGCCCAAGCAGTATGCGCCGATCCACATGCCCAAGAACACCGGGGCAGGGGTGATCATCGCGGGCTTCAGCGCCATCTTTGGCTTTGCCATGATCTGGCATATCTGGTGGATGGCCATCCTTGCCTTTGCCGCCATGATTGGCAGTTGGATCATCCATAGCTTCAACGATGACGTGGACTACTACGTCCAGGTTGACGAGATCACGCGCATCGAAGATCAGCATTTTGCCAACATCAACAAGGGGGCTTAGTGCTATGACCACTGGCGTTTCATATCACATCCACGTTTACGGTGCCCGGAGGGTATGGGCACCCGAAGGTCAGCATTTTGCAAACATTAACAAGGGGGCGTGACGCTATGGCGACCGACGTTCTAAATCACACTCACGAGAGTGCCCATGATCATGGGCACCATGATGCCGGTGCCAACAAGGTGTTTGGTTTCTGGATCTACCTGATGAGTGACTGCATCCTGTTTGCATGTCTGTTTGCAACCTATGCGGTCCTGGTCAACGGCACTGCCGGCGGTCCGAGCGGCAAGGATATCTTCGAACTGCCGTTCGTATTTGCCGAAACCATGCTGCTGCTGTTGAGCTCCATCACCTTCGGTTTTGCCATGTTGGCGATGAACAAGAACCGGATGTCTACCGTCAATGGCTGGTTGCTGGTGACCTTTGTGCTGGGTGCCGGTTTTATCGCGATGGAGATCTACGAGTTCCATCACCTGATCGCAGAAGGTTACGGCCCGGATCGCAGCGCCTTCCTCTCCGCCTTCTTCACCCTGGTCGGTACCCACGGTATCCACGTCACCAGCGGCCTTATCTGGATCATCGTGATGATGGTGCTGGTGGCCAAGAAGGGGCTGACCGATCGCAACCGCTCCCGCCTGATGTGCCTGAGCCTGTTCTGGCACTTCCTCGACGTGGTGTGGATCTGCGTCTTTACCGTGGTCTATCTGATGGGGGCAATGTAAATGAGTCATTCCGTTGATAATCACGGCGCCAGCCACGGCAGCGCCAAGAGCTACCTGATCGGCTTCGTGCTGTCACTGATCCTGACTGCCGTACCGTTCTGGATGGTGATAGACGGCTCCGCCTCCCACACCACCGTGCTGGCCACCGTGGTTGGCATGGCGGTGGTGCAGATCTTTGTCCATCTGGTCTACTTCCTGCACATGAACACCTCGTCCGAGGAGCGCTGGAACCTGGTGGCACTGGTCTTTACCGTGCTCATCATTGCCATCGTGGTCGTGGGTTCCCTGTGGATCATGTACAACCTCAACATCAACATGATGGTCCACTGAGCAGGCTGGCAATGATGAAGCAATACCTGCAAGTGACCAAGCCGGGCATCATCTTCGGCAACCTCATCTCGGTGATCGGGGGATTTCTGCTGGCTTCAAAAGGAAGCCTGGACCTGCCCCTGTTCATGCTGACCATGGTGGGTGTTTCGCTGGTGGTGGCCTCCGGTTGCGTGTTCAACAACTACATCGACCGGGATATCGACTGCATCATGGAGCGCACCAAGAACCGTGCTCTGGTGAAGGGGCTGATCGCCCCCGGCGTATCGCTCTGGTACGCCACCGCGCTTGGCATGGCGGGCATTGCACTGCTCTATTGGGCGGCCAATCCGTTGGCTGCTCTGCTGGCGGTGCTGGGCTTCATTGTCTATGTGGGGGTCTACAGCCTCTACATGAAGCGTCACTCGGTCTACGGCACCCTGGTGGGCAGCCTCTCCGGCGCCGCGCCGCCGGTCATCGGCTACTGTGCGGTGAGCGGTCAGTTCGACTCGGGGGCCTTGATCCTGCTGGCGATCTTCAGCCTGTGGCAGATGCCGCACTCCTATGCGATCGCCATTTTCCGCTTCAAGGATTATCAGGCGGCCAACATTCCGGTGTTGCCGGTGGTGAAGGGAATTTCGGTGGCCAAGCACCACATCACCCTCTACATCCTGGCCTTTATGGTGCCGACCCTGATGCTGTTCCTCGGCGGTTACGCCGGCTACAAGTATCTGGTGGTGGCCACTGCGGTGAGTGTCTGGTGGCTGGGGATGGCGCTGTCGGGTTACAAACAACTGGTTGATGATGCTCTCTGGGCGCGCAAGCTGTTTATGTTTTCCATCGTCACCATTACCTGTCTGAGTGTCATGATGTCGGTAGACTTCCAGCCAGAGGCCGAGCCTGTGGCGCTGGTGAGCATGTTGCTCCGATAGTGTGCGTTGCTTCCGATTGCATGAGATCCAGAGCCGGGAACCTCCCCGGCTCTGTTATTATGGGGCCGCCCATCGGGTACTTTTCCCCTCTGTCGGGTGTGGCATGGCGCGTGTCGGCCACCCCTTGAGTCTTCCTTTTCCCTGACCTATCGAGGCCATCATGAATGATTTCACCATGACGAGGGGCGAGCGCCGTGCCACCTGGGCGCTCGGCTCCGTCTTCTCGTTGCGCATGCTCGGCATGTTTATGGTGCTGCCGGTGCTGACCACCTACGGCATGTCGCTGGCGGGGGCCTCCGAGGCGCTCATCGGCCTGGCCATCGGCATCTACGGCATGACCCAGGCGCTGTTCCAGATCCCGTTCGGTCTGCTCTCCGACAAGGTGGGCCGCAAGCCCCTCATCGTCGGCGGCCTGCTGATGTTTGCCCTCGGCAGCGTGATCGCGGCGCTGACCCACTCCATCTGGGGCGTCATCGCCGGCCGCGCCCTGCAGGGCAGCGGCGCCATCTCGGCCGCCGTGATGGCGCTCTTGTCGGATCTCACCCGCGAGCAGAACCGCACCAAGGCGATGGCCTTCATCGGGGTGAGCTTTGGCATCACCTTCGCCATCGCCATGGTGACCGGCCCCCTCATCACTCATGCGCTGGGACTCTCCGGCCTGTTCTGGCTCATCGCCCTGCTGGCGCTGGGGGGCATTGCCGTCACCCTCTGGCTGGTGCCGACACCGACAACTCATCTGCTCAATCGCGAGTCCGGCATGGTCAGGGGCGGGATGCGCACTGTGCTGACCAATCCGCGCCTGCTCAAACTCAATCTCGGCATTTTGTGCGTGCATACCCTGTTGATGTCGAGCTTCGTGGCGTTGCCGCCGCTGCTGGAGCAAGCGGGTCTGCCTCGGGACAGCCAGTGGCAGGCTTATCTGGTCACCATGCTGATTGCCTTCGTCAGCGTTGTACCCTTCATCATCTATGCCGAGACGCGCAGAAAGATGAAGTTGGTGTTCCAGATCTGCGTGCTGGTGATGCTCAGCGCCGAAGTGGTGCTGTGGCAGGCTGGCCTGCAGCTGTGGGGCCTGCTCGCCGGCCTGCAGCTCTTCTTCATCGGCTTCAACGTGATGGAGGCGTTGCTGCCATCCCTGATCAGCAAGGAGTCGCCACCGGGTTACAAGGGTACGGCCATGGGGATCTACTCCACCAGCCAGTTTATCGGAGTGGCTATCGGTGGCAGCCTGGGGGGCCTGCTCTACAGTCTGGGTGGTGGCGCCCTGGTGTTTGGCGGCTGCTCTGCGCTGGCCCTTGTCTGGCTCGGGGTCTGCCTCACCATGCAGGAGCCCCCCTATGTGAGCAGTCTGCGCATCCTGTTACCGGAAGGGGTGGAGGCGAGTCCTGCACTGGAGCAGAAACTCCGAGCCTGCGACGGGGTGAACGATGTACTGCTGGCACGGAAGGAACGTTCGCTCTATGTGAAGGTGGACAGCAAGCGGGTCAGTCGCCAGGATCTGGAGCTGCTGGTGATCGACGCCGGACACTGATCGCGCTAAGCTCGGTTCGGATCTGCAACTACTTGTTTTTGAAAACAGTCTGGAGGCGCAATGAACTGGTATATCTCGGTCCTCAAGCAATATGCGGTATTTAGCGGACGGGCCCGTCGCACCGAATACTGGATGTTCGTGCTGTGCAACGTCATCGTCATGTTGCTGCTCGGCATGGTGGACAAGCTGATCGGCGGCGATAAGGAGCTGGTAAGCTCGATCTATTCGCTGGCTGTGCTGCTGCCATCTCTGGCGGTGGCGGCCCGTCGTCTACACGATACCGACCGCAGCGCTTGGTGGCTGCTGCTCGGGCTTATCCCCATTATCGGCACCCTGGTGCTTATCTATTTTATGGTTTGCAACGGTCAGCAGGGGCCAAACCGCTTCGGTGATGATCCCAAAGCAGCCCCCTCGCAGGGCTTTATCGTCAGCTAACGGGCGCGGCTTGGCCAATCATCGGTCAATAAAAAGAGAGGGAGGCATCACGCCTCCCTCTCTTTTTCGTGTTGATGGCCGATCAACGTTCAATCAGCGGGGCGGAGCGGTAGCTCCACATGCCGTAGGTGCGCAGGGCGTCGCGGTAGATGCCGAGCAGCTCGCTCTCGCTCGGGGTGGCCAGCTCCTCGAGGGGCTTGTCGGGGTAGCTGACGCTCGCCACCTTGATGTTGGCCGGGCCAATCTGGTCGCAGGCGATTTCCAGCACCGTCTGGCCGCGACGCACATGGCTGGCGGAGCTTACCAGCACCGCATAGTCAATCTGGTGGCGGGCGAGGGCATAGGCGCTGTAGAGGGCGTTATCCACCGTGCTGGTGGCGTAGTTCTCTTCAATCAGGCGGCTGCGGTCGATGCCGTGGTTGGCCAGCCAGTCAGCCATCAGCTTGCCCTCGGTCTGGCGGTTCTGGGGCACGCCGCCGGTCAGGATGAGCAGCGCCTCCGGGTCGGCCTTGGCCAGCGCCAGAGTGGTTTGCAGGCGGCCCAGCAGGATCTTGTCCATGCTGCCGTCGGGATTGAGGGCGTAGCCCAGGGTGACGATGGCGCGTTTGCCCTCCCTGCTGGCCTTGACCTGATCCCCGGTCAGTTCGGTCTGCAGCGGGGCGGCGGTGATCCGCTGCACCCGGGCGATGATCTCCTCCAGATCGGCGGCGCGGCCACTGTTGCGATCCGCCACTTTCGCCAGATAGCTGCGGGAAGCCTCCTTGTTGCCCTTCACCAGCTGCCAGATGGCGAGATAGCTGTTGATGTCGAGATCATCGGGGGCGACGGCCTGCGCCTGCTCCAGCAAGGTGATGGCGCGGCTCAGGTTGCCGTTGTAGATCTGGGCGTTGGCCGCCGAGATGAGCAGGTCGGTGCGGTAGGGCTCGAGCTGGTAGGCGGCCAGCAGCCGCTCGGTCACCAGCTCCATATTGCTCGGCATCTTGGCAGTAAAACCGGCGTGAGAGATCTTGGCTGGCGACTTGTAGATCTGCAGCGCTTCGCCGAGCAGCATGTCCACCGCCTGGCGTTTGCTGACCAGGGTATTGAGGTCGTGATCCATTTGCATCGAGCTCTCGGCCGCTTGCAGGGCGAGGGGCGAGAGCGCCAGCAGGCCGCCGAGGGTGAGGGCAAGAAGGGTCTGTTTCATCAAAAGGTCCTCTGTCGGGCTGAATCGCGCCGTGGGCTCCGGTTTGCGGGCCGATGGGATAAGGCAAATGTGCGTCAATTCAGTCTGTTAGTGCCAAAGAGAGGGCAATATAGCAGTTAACGGTGCGACAAACTGTGAGTCGGGGCGGGTCGTCGGGTGATGCCACACCTGTGGCCGCAAAAGTGGCCGCAACGGATCAGCTGCCATCTGAAAAGGGCAGGGGGAGCGTGACTCCCCCTGCTGGGAGGGGCGCGGGCCCCTTCCTCTATCGCGATTCAAGAGAGATGGGGTGTCAATCCATCTGTTGGCGAGTGTTCGCGGTCAGTTCCACATCGGGGATATGCGGGCTTCCAGCGTCTCTTGCTGCTCTTCGGGCATATCGCTGAAGAAGTTGAGCCGGGTTTGCTCCTCCACCTCACGTACCGAGACCCGGTAGTCGGCGATCTGGCTGATGGGCACCTCTTCCTGCGGCATGATAAAGGCGATGGCCTGCAGTCTGGCCGGGTCCATCACGATCTTGTAGTAGGCGCTCGGGATCGCCACACCCTGACCGATGGACTCTTCAGAGCCGGTAAAGATGGGGCCGGTGATCACCTGCACATCCTTGCGGGAGACCGCCCACTTGTTCACCTTGTCCTCCAGCACGCGCCACGCCTTCTGGTTGAGCACCCCGATCTGCGGTGTCATGTTGCTCAGCAGGAAGCTCTCTTTCATGGTGTTCTTGTTCGATTTCATGTCCCCCGCCGGGGCCTGATGGCCACGGTCGTAGCCCGAGCCCTTGTAGTCGGAGAGGGTGGCGCGGTAGGCGACCGGGATCTCCCTGTCCTCGGCGAAGGCATCCTTGCGGGGCACTGTGCCCTGTGCGCTCTGGGCGGTCATTCGGTAGGAGACCCAGTCCGCCACCTTGTAGTCGTAGTTGTAGCCGACGGCATACCCTTCACGGCAGAGCTTCTGATCCGATTCGGAGGGGAGGCCAAAGCGCACGTGCTGGCCGCATTCCCAGTGGGCGGCCAGCAAGGGGGTGGCAGTGAGGGTGAGGGTAACAGCCAGAACCAATTTATTGATTTTTATCATTTTTGTGATGCTCCAGTTTAGTAGGCGGAGCCATTTGACATGAGATCTGACCAGCGCTTCAATTGCTGTTTTTTTACACGTCACCGTTCTGTGACGGCTCGCCAAGATCCGTGATGTGACTGGTTAATATGTTTTAAATCAGTGGCTTGGTCGGTGGGATGATGTGCGATTGCTCGGCAGGCAACGAAAAGGGGCCCGTGAAGGGCCCCTTGTGATAGGTGGAGTCTGACGGCTATCAGGCGGCGTTTTCCTTGTTGCCCAGCGTGCGGGCCAGCAGACCTTCCGGATTGTGAATCGCCTCCTTGGTCTTCACATCGATGACTTCGATATCGGTGAAGCGTTCACGGTATTTGATGGCCACATCGTGGGCGAAGATGACGTAGCGGGCGTTGGCGACATCCTTGGCGGTGATGCGGTTGATGATGCCGTTGGCGCCCTGGGTCTCGACCTTGATCTTGATCCCCTGCTTGGCGGCGGCTTTCTGCAGGCTCTTGGCGGCCAGGAAGGTGTGGGCCACGCCAGACGGGCAGGCAGTGATGGCCAGTACGTCTGCTTCCCCTTCCGCTTCAATGACTTCGAAGCTGGTTTGGGTGGTGGTTACATCATCTTCTTCGCTCACCGGCTTCTTCAGCAGGTTGACGATGATGGCGGTGGTCAGGGCGCCGAGGATGGTACCCAGGATGTAGCCCATCTTGCCTTCAACAACCGGCAGGACAATCCAGCCACCCCAGGGGGCGTGGTTGATGCTGTGCATCATGAAGCCGGTGATGTTGCCGACGATACCGCCTGCGACGATGGCTGGGATGACACGCATGGGGTCCGCGGCGGCAAACGGGATTGCACCTTCGCTGATACCGATCATGCCCATGATGGCGGCCGCTTTGCCGGATTCACGCTCCTCTTTCTTGTAACGCTTCGGAGACATCAGGGTAGCCAGTGCCATACCGAGCGGCGGCACACAGATGGCGATGCCGACGCCGCCCATCAGCCAGGGCTGGGTGTTGACCTGAGTCTGGGCAAACAGGGTAGCAACCTTGTTGACCGGGCCGCCCATATCGAAGGCGGTCATACCACCCAGAATGGCACCCAGCATCACTTTACCTGAGCCCGCCATGCTGGAGAGCCAGTGGTTCATCCCTTCCATCATGGCGGCGATCGGGGCACCGATCCCCCACATCACGATGCCGCACACCAGAAAGGTACCGATCAACGGATAGATGAAGATGGAACCGAGGGAGGTCATGGAGTCAGGCAGCTTGATCCGTTTGAGCTGATTGACCACGAAACCGGCGATAAAGCCCACCAGAATGGCGCCGAGGAAACCGGTTTGATAGTGCTGAACGGCAATCCAGGAGCCGATCATGCCCGGGGCCAGGCCCGGCTTGTCAGCCAGCGAGTAGGCGATATAGCCACCCAGCACGGCGGTAAACAGGGTCAGACCGGCGATCCCCATGGTTGCCATGTCTTTGAGGAAGCCCGCTTCCGGCACGGCGCCCTTGCCGCTCATCATCACCGACAGTGACAGCAGCACACCGCCCGCCACGATGAAAGGGATCATGTGGGAAGTACCAAACAGCAGGTGCTGCTTCATGGTATTGAGGCGATCCTTGAAGGTGCGCTCTTCGGGTTCAGCCGGTGCAGTGGCAGCCGGTTTGGCGGCTGGGGCCGGTTTTTGCACTTTCGGGCCTTGCTTGAGCAGGGTCAGCGCTTGCTCGACGGTGGTGGCGGCTTTCATCTGCTCGATAAAGCCCGGTTCCAGCAGACGGGTGGAGAGCTCGGCCAGCACTTCGATGTGGTGGTTGGCGCCGCCATCCGGGGAGGCGATCATGAAGATCAGTTGAGTTGGCTTGCCATCTTCGGCGCCGTACTCGATACCCTGACGGCTGACACCGATGGCAATGGCCGGACGACTGACCGCCTTGCTCTTGGCATGGGGCAGGGCGACACCCTGCTCGAAGCCGGTGCAGTCCAGCTGCTCGCGGGCCCAGATATCCTTGACGAATTGCTGTTGATCAGACACGGCGCCATCGCGCGCCAGCATCTGTGCCATCTCGTCGAACAGAGCCTCCTTGCTGGTGGCCTTCAACTCCAGGCAGATGAGTCTGCCGTTGGTCATGGTGGGTAACATCTCACTCTCCTTCCCTGTAAGGGCTAAGTCATGCGTTGCGAATTGGGCTCATTATTGCCCTCAAGGGTAGGGTTGGACAGGCGATGAATGTAGCAATAACTGGATTTTTGTTGCATGGTTTTGCTGGTGTGATCCAGCTCGCAAAGTGTTGACCTTTAACTCAATAGCGGTTTTTGTTTAATTAATGGCAGGATGTGACAGCGGTCAAGGTATGACAGAAAACCCTTGTAATGGGATTTACAGCCATTTTTTGCGGTTTATTGCCCGATTTAAGGCATGTTTGAGAAAAACGGCTTAATGGCTGAACCTGGGCTTCCCACTGGAAAATAAAATGGCCCAGCGCTGATTGGATTTTATCAATCCATCTGGCGTGGGCCGTCGGGTATCACAAAGTGACATTTTCGGATTGCGTGCTGAATGTCACCTCAATACTATCGATCGTTACTTTTGTGGCGGGGTATCGCCCATCACGAAGTGGAGGTTGCCCCCCGGTATAAACTCCTTGTGCTCGAAGAAGAGACCATCCTTGAGCGGTTTGCCATTGATGGTGACCGACTGGACATAGCGGTTCTTGGCGCTGTTGTTATCGGCGATGATGGTGAAGGTTCCCCCCTTGACCGGGATGGTCGCTTTGGCAAATAGCGGGCGGCCAATGGTGTAGACGGGATCTGCCGCATTCACCTGATAGAAGCCAAGTGCTGACATCACATACCAGGCAGACATGGAGCCCACATCCTCGTTGCCTATGATGCCTGCCGGGGTGTTCGAGTACATGGTGTCGAGGATGTAGTCGACCGTCTCCTGAGTTTTCCAAGGTTCCGATGTCCAGTTGTAGAGGTAGGGGATATGGTGGGAGGGTTCATTCCCGAAGGCCACCTGACCCATCATCCCGGTCATGTCAGCGGTCTCCGACCCCTGACTCTCGGCGGCAAAGGTGGCGTCCAGATTCTGCTTGAAGGCCTCTTCTCCGCCCATCGCGGTTTTCAGCCCCTTGATGTCATGGGGCACAAACCAGGTCCACTGCCAGGCGTTGCCCTCGGTATAGTTGCCGGTCTCATGTTCGGTGCCATAGGGATCAAACGGCGTCATGAAGGCGCCATCGATCATCACCGGACGCATGAAACCGGTCACCCCGTACTGGGCGTATTCGGCCGCATTGTGGTCGAAGTAGCGCTGATAGCCGTTAGAACGGGCCAGATAGCGCGCTTCGGCCGCCGGGTTGCCGGCCGCCTTGGCGATCCGGGCGATGGCCCAGTCATAGAAGGCGTTCTCCAGACCGTAGGAGACCGACTCGAGGGTGTAGTCAGCGAAGACGGGCTGACCGTCGATCCGCTGCACTGCCGGGGCAAAGCCGTTCTTTTCGATGTAATCGATGTGGTTGGTCAGGGTCTTGTCCAGCACTGCCTTGTCCCACTCGGTCGCCAGCATGGGGTAGTTGGTATAGGTGGAGGAGTCGATGGCGGCCGTGAGCGCCAGATTTTTCTCCTGCGCAGTGAAGGCATCGGGGTATTTGGTGATGGCGTCGGCAATCACCACCACCGCCGGATAGCCCACCATGGTGCCTGTCTCATCCCCCAGATGCTCCCACTTGGGCAGCAGGCCGCTCTCCAGATACTTCTGGAGCAGGTTCTTGGCATACTGCACGGCGCGGGTGGGTTCGGTGATGGTTTTAAGCGGGTGCAGCGCTCGCTGGGTGTCCCACAGTGAGTAGACCGAGAAGTTGGGCTGATCTTCGCTTGCCTGGCCATAGTGGATGGAGTAGCTGCCTTCCCCCTTGGCCTGCGCCCCTTTGCCCATGCCGCGGTAGTTGCCATCCACATCCTGATGGACGATGGGGGCGATCTTGGTGTGGTAGAGGGCGGTGTAGAAGATCTCGTTTTGCTCCTTGCTGCCCCCCTCGATGGTGAAATTGAGGGCGTTGGCCCACTTCTCGCGGGCGTTGGCGCGGGCCTCGTCAAACGAAACATCCCCTTCGGCCTGGTAGTTGTTCCATGCGCCGGTGGCATCGACCGCCGATAGGGCAACTTTGGCGTTCAGTTGGGCTGAGCCGCCCTCTTCAAATTCGACGTAAGCGGTGACATCCGCTTTGGATTTGGCCTTATGCTCGGCGCTCAAGCCCTCTACCGGCACACCACCAGCGAGGATGTAGACCCCTTTGATCTTCTTGTCGAAGGTCGCATGGAAGAAGATCTTCTGGTTTTTCGCCCAGCCGGAGAAGTGAGTCGCATCTCGCTCGCCGGTGATGGTGTAGCCATCTTCGCTGACGGTGAGTTTGTTGCGCAGCGAACTCGATCCCCAGTCGCTGTTGAGGATCGAGTTCAAATCGATCTTCAGCCGTTGGGGTTGCCCCTGCGGATAGGTGTAGCGGTGAAAGCCCACCCGCTCGGAGGCGGTCAGCTCGGCCTTGATGCCATTCTCGGCGATGCGCACCGCATAGTAGCCAGGCTCGGCCTGCTCGGATTTTTTGTCCATTTTGACCGAGATGGCTTTGCGGTAATCATCGCTTTGCTCGATGTATTTGGATTTATCTTCGGTAAAGGGCAGGAACAGAATATCCCCCAGCCCCCCCATGCCGGTGCCTGAGAGGTGGGTGTGGGAAAATCCGAACAGGGTATCTTTGTCAAAGTGATAGCCGGAGGAGGAGTGCCAGCCTATCAACTCGGTATCCGGCGAGAGTTGCACCATGCCCTCCGGTACCACAGGGCCGGGAAAGGTGTGACCGTTAAAGCCAGTGCCAACGAATGGGTTCACATATTGCAACACATTGGTTGGCGTTGGCTTTTGATCGTCGTTATTGTCGCTGCTGTTATCTGAATCGCAGCCGGATAACATGGCTACTGTGCTGGTCAGGGCAATGGCCAGAATATTTTTCTTGAACATATTGAGCGGCTCCATCGGGTAGAGGGTGAGCAGTCATGATCTATTTTTATGAGACCGGAGCGATCCCTGAGCAATATTGGTGCTCGATGGCATTGATCCCGGCGAGCACTATTATTCCCATGCCATCTGTTTCATCGACAGAGTAAAAAAGTGTCATTCACTAGATTTTTGTGGCAAGGCAGTCTGTTTGTGATCTGCGCATCATCTGATGCAACATCTCATATTTTTTGAGGTGCTTGGTGAGTCGACAAAAAAAGAGGCCCAAAGGAAGCTTTGGGCCTGAACATATATTGATAATGCATGATGGTTATTTATTATCTGAGCGGATCGGTTTTTGCGCCGTCATGATAAATTTCAGTTCACCACCAGCCCGAATATCGCTGTGGCTGAACGTCAGGTTTTCCCCCAACGGTTTGCCATTGATGGTGACCGATTCCACATAGATATTTTGGGGACCATTGTTTTCGGCGATCACGGTGAATTTTCCGCCATCGATATCCATGGTCACCTTGTCAAACAGTGGCCGACCTATGGTGTAGACCGGGAGCCCCGGCGTGACCTGATAGAAGCCCAGCGCACTCATGATGTACCAAGCGGACATTTGCCCCACATCCTCATTGCCAATCAGCCCTGTGGTGGTCGGGTGGAAGAAGCTGCGTACCGCCTGATCCACATACTCCTGGGTTTTCCACGGCTCTCTGGTCCAGTTATAGAGGTAGGGGACATGGTGATCCGGCTCGTTACCCATCACGAACTGGCCGATATAGCCGGTCATATCCCCTTGCGAGGTATCGGCGTTGGAGTTGGCGGTGAAGAGGGCATCCAGATTCTTCCGGAATCCCTCCTCGCCCCCCATCACCTCTTTGAGCCCCTCGATATCGTGGGGAACAAACCAGCTCCACTGCCAGGTGTTGCCTTCGGTAAAGTCCTGCCCCCTGTGCTCGGCCCGATAGGGCCAGAAGATGTCATAACGGCTGCTGTCGTTGGTGTCACAGTTTTGTGGTGGTGTAACGGGATTGCCGTTTTCATCGATGGCGCAGGAGGGGTAATTGTTGACCCAGCTGCCATCGTAATTTTTGGGGCGCATAAAGCCGGTCGCGCCATATTTGCCATATTGCGCCGGGTTGTAGTCAAAATAGGCGCGCCAGGTAGTCGCCCGGGCCAGATAGCGGTTCTCGGCAGATTTGTCGCCAGCCAGTCGGGCCAGCTGGGCGATACACCAGTCATAGTAGGCATTCTCGACACCGTACGAGACGGACTCGTTGACCAGTTCATCGTACTTGTCCTGCGCCATGCCGCCCTCTTCCGGCTTGAGTTTGACGTTGGCGGGGACATAGCCGTGCTGCTCGGCATACTGGCCGTGACGGGTCATCACGGTGAAGCGCTTGTCGCCGTTCCAGGGATCCTGATAGGGCACCCAGCTTTTGGTCAGCGCGAGGTCAAAGTTGGCGGAGACATTGGCCGCCTGCAGCGCCAGCTTTATCTCTTCCTGTGTGAATGCATCCGGGTATTTGACGATGACGTCGGCGATGATGGAGACCGCCGGGTAGCCGACCATCTCGCCGGTATAGTCGGAGTGCAGCTCCCATTTGGGCATGATGCCGCCGGTTTTATATTTGTTGAGCAGATCGTGCACATAGTCGATGGATCGCTCTTTTTCGATGATGGTCTTCAATGGGTGGGCGGCGCGGAAGGTGTCCCACATGGAGTAGACCGAATAGTTGGTAAAGCCCGGCTTGGCCTGATGCACCTTGCCATCCATTCCGCGATATTGACCATCCACATCCTGATAGACGAAGGGGGCGATGTAGGTGCGATAGAGCGAGGTATAAAACATCGTCTTGTCGGCATCGCTGCCACCCTCCAGGGTGAACTTATTGAGCACTTTCGCCCATGCCTGCTTGTTCTCCTGCACCACCTGATCGAAGCGGTAGTCATGTTCATCGGCGCGCAGGTTGGCCATGGCCCCCTCAATGCCGGTGCCCGAGATGGCCATCTTCATGGTGATGGGCCGTTCCCCTTTGGCAAAGTTGAGCTGGGTCACCACATCCCGTACCCGGGGTCTGGTTTCGCCATACCCGATGTAATCGGCCAACCCCACCTCGGTGTCGTTGCTCAATTTGCCATCGACATAGAGGATCTGATCCACAAACGGCTCGGAAAACTCGGCGTAGAAAAAGACCGTCTGCCACTGCCCCCACTCGTTGCTGGTTCTGGCTCCGGCAATGGCGTTGTCGCTCACCCGCTTGAAGTAAATATTGCGGGAGTGGTTACCGTACTGCTCCAGCAGCTCGTGCTGCAGATCAAGCTGGACTTTGCGATCTTCACCCGCCGGATAGCTGTAACGGTGGAAGGCGACCCGCTGGGTGGCAGTGAGTTCGGCCTTGATGCCGGTCTCCACCAGATCCGCTTTGTAATAGCCTACTTCCGACTGTTCGCTCGTCTTGTTGATGGTGACCGGGTCGGTATTGCTGCCGATGAAGGGCAAGAAGGCGAAATCATTGAGATCCCCCTTGCCTGCCCCCGAGATATGGGTGCTGCTGAAGCCGGAAAGCTTGGCCAGATGGTGGTGATAGTCGGAAAGGGATCCCTTGCCATTCCAGTTGGCCGGATTCCAGTTGTCCGGGCCCGGCTGGATCATCCCTTCCGGCATGACCGGGGCCGGATTGACATTGCCCAGCCCATCGGTGCCGATCAGCGGATCGACATATTGCAGCACCTGCAGGGCATTATCGGGACGGCCATTGTCAGTAGTCTCATCATTTGTGTTGCAGCCATAGAGGCCAAGCAGGGCTGTCACCATGATGGCCAGCTTGTGGGGTTTGAACATTGTTGTTCCTCAAATTCCGGAGATGAAAAAGCGGCAAGCCGGGTGGCTTGCCGCTTGTAGAGTTACGGGGTCGGTTGCTGGTTGGTCATCACAAAACGCAGCTCACCACCGGGACGGATCTCGCTGTGGGCGAAGGTGTTGTACTGGTTGAGTGGCTTGCCATTGATGGTGACCTCTTTGACATAGAGGTTGTCCGGGCTGTTGTTCTGCGCTACCACGTTGAACTGACCGTCGGGCAGGTTGATAGTGACCTTGTCAAAGATGGGACGACCGATGGTGTAGGTCGGGTCGCCCGGGGAGATTTGATAGAAGCCCATGGCACTCATGATGTACCAGGCCGACATCTGGCCGACGTCTTCATTGCCGATCAGGCCATCCGGGGTGGTTTTGTAGAACTCCTTATAGACCCGGTCGAGGTACTCCTGCGCTTTCCAGGGCTGGGCGGTGCGATTGTAGAGATAGATGACGTGGTGTGAGGGCTCGTTGCCATGAATGTACTGCCCGATGTAACCGGTCATGTCCTGATGTGCTTCGCCCCCGTTGGGGTCGGCATTGAACAGGTTGTCGAGCTTGTCGTTCAGCCCCTGCTGGCCGCCCATGATCTCGGTCAGCTTGTCGAGATCCTGCATAAATGACCACTGCCACTGCCAGGCGTTGCCCTCGGTGTAGTAGAAGGCATCCGACTTGTAGGGATCGAAATCGGCCGCCGCGTATTTCAGGGCGCACGGGTCACCGTTTTTCAGCTCGGTCGGTACGAAGAAGCCTTTGCCATCGGCATTGCCAGCCTGGGGATCCCAATGTTTGAGCGAGTTGTAGGATCGTGCCTTGAACTCCTGATAGGTAGTCATGTCGCCCGCGGCTTTCGCCATCTCGGCGATGGTCCAGTCGTAGAAAGAGAACTCCAGCGAGTAGGAGACCGAGTTCCAGTTGGGATAACGGACGCACTGCTCTTTCTCGTGATAGCTGAGCTGACCGGCCATCAGCGAGCTCAGGATGTCGTCATGGATCTGCGGGTAATCGGCAGGCCGGTAGTGGGCCGATTTGACCGAGGCTTCCAGTGCCTCTTGCGCATCGATCAGCCCCTTGGTCACCGCATCGGCAAGGATGGCCGCCGAGGGGTAGCCAATCATGGTGCCGGTTTCCGAGCCGTGGCCTTCCCATTTGGGCAGCAGGCCGAACTCCACGTTGGATTTGCGGATCAGATCCTTGGCGTAGAGAGTCGCCTGTGGCGGGTCCATGATGGTCCACATGGGGTGAACGGCGCGGAAGGTATCCCAGGTCGAGTAGATGGAGTAGTTGGGGGTATCGCCAGGTTGCAGGGTGCGCAGGGTGCCTTGCATATCAAGATACTTGCCATCCACATCGTAGAGCTCGATAGGGGCGATCATCATGTGGTAGAGAGCGGTGTAGAAATTGGTCTTCTCGGTCTCCGTCCCCCCTTCGGTTTTGAGTGTTGCCAGCTTTTCGGCCCACGCGTATTCTGCGTCTGACTTCACCTTGGCAAAATCAAAGGTGGGGGCTTCCGCCTCCAGATTCTTCTGTGCTCCTTGCCAGCTCACCGCCGAGATACCGACCCGGATCTCGAGCGGTTGGTCACCCTGGCCAAAATTGAGGTAGGCGGTCAGGTCATCCCCTTGATAGACGCTGTTGGGGCGCATCTCCCGGGTGGGCATCTTGTCCTGCTCGCCCAGCATGGCCCTGGCCACAGGTTGGTTGAATTTGGCGTAGAAGAAGATGTTCTGGCCCTGATGGTTCTGTCCCTGGAACCAGCCAGTGGAGGTTTTGCGGCCACGCAGGGTGTACTCATCCACCACTTCGATTTTGTTTTTCAGCGATTGGCCGTTGTTGTTCAGCAGGGTATGACCCAGATCGAATTTCACATTCCGATCCGCTCCTTTGGCGAAGGTGTAACGGTGCAAACCGACTCGTTTGGTGGTGGTCAGTTCAACCTCAATCTCCCCCTTGTTCAGTCTGGTTTTGTAATAACCGGCGCTGGCGTGCTCATTGGTTTTGTCAAAGGCGTTTATCTGGGCGTCGGCCATCTCGGCGTAGGGCAGTACCAGAATGTCGCCCAGATCGGTGGCACCGGTGCCGGAGAGATGGGTATGGGAGAAGCCGTAGAGCGGAACATCGGTTGCGACGATCTCGCCCGTGAGGTAATTGGAAGAGTCCCAGTAGCCGGAGGCTGAGTGCCAGGGGTTGAGTCCGCTCTCGTGATCGGTGTTGGAGCCAATAAAGGTATCCGGCGAGAGCTGCACCATGCCGGCCGGGCGGGTGGCACCGGGGAAAGTGTGGCCTGATGCGGCGGTGCCTATCATGGGGTCAACGTATTTCAGTACCGACAGATCGACAACCGGAGTTACCGGTTTCTCGATAGCGGTAGACTCGCTCTCACTGTTGCAACCGGCGATGCCACCGGTCAGTGCGGCAATCACCGCAAGAGAAAGAAGATTGCACTTGAACATGGTCATTCCATTTTTGAGTGGTGATGGGGGAGGAAGTCCTCCCCCGAACAGGTGATTAACGGGAACCGGCAGGCAGGTCGCCTTCGTGCAGGAAGGTGCCGATACCTTGCGCGGGCGGCAGATCTTCCGGCTGGCTGCCCCAATTCTGGTTGGGGCTATCGCCCATCACGAATTCAAGCTTGCCGCCACTGAGGATTTCCTCATGGGTGAGGTAGCTGCGATTGAACTCGCTGCCATTGAGGCGAGCGGACTGGATGTAGATGTTGTCGCGGCTGACATTCTGGGCCGTGACGGTGAACTGTTTGCCCGCACCCACATCGAGCGAGGCGGTTTCGAACATGGGGGTGCCAATCTCGTAGATGCCGGAGGAGGCATTGACCGGGAAGAAGCCCAGCGCCCGGAACACGAACCAGGCAGAGAGGGTGCCAAAGTCATCGTTGCCACAGATGCCGTCAGGGGTGTTCTTGTAGCAGACGTTGGTGGCTGCCACGATGGCGGCCTGTCCCTTCCAGGGCTGTCCTACGTAGTTGTAGAGGTAGGGCACATGGATATCGGGCTCGTTGCCCTGCACATGCTGTCCCACGTTGCCGGTGTTGAATACCGGGAACTGGTTATCGCCAGCGTTGCGATCCGGATAGGTACTCCAATACTCGTCCAGCCGTTTGGCAAACAGTTCGCCCCGTTTGGCCTGAGGATTCTGGGTCTGGTCGAAGTGGGTCATCAGATCGACCAGGCCATGAATGTCATGTTGAACGCTGAAGGCGTATTGCCAGCCGTTGGACTCGGCGAATGACCAGTTGAACATGTCGGGGCGCCAATCCTTGCCCACTGCCCGGCCGGTTTTCGGGTCTACCCAACCGGCATCAATGAAGTTGCCAGCGTAGTCGCGGGCCTTGAACCACCCCTTGTACTGCTTGCCGCCAAAGTCAAACTGCGCCTGCCAGTTCTTGGATCGATCGGCAAACTCCTGATAGCGGGGGTCACTTTCGCCAAATACTGCCTTGATCGATTGGGCGATCGCCCAGTCATTCATGGAGTACTCCAGCGAGTAGGATGAGGTCCAGGCATCCTTGAAGGGGGAGTGAGATTCCCAGTCATTGCCCGGCGGTGTGTCATGCAACTGGGCAGGTACATAGCCTTGCTGCTCGTACTCCTTGATCCAGGCGACCCCCTGGCTGGTGGCTGCGCGGGCGTCGGTGATCATGGCGGTCACCAGTCGCTCCTTGATCTCCTGACGTTCCGCATCGCTGAAGCCCAGCGCGATCATCCGTCTGTCCAGCGAGCCTTTGGAGAGTACGTCGTGGATCACCGGCGTGGAGTGCATCCCCATCATCATGCCGGTCTCGTTACCCTTGAAGGTCCACTCCGGCAATCTGCCCTTGCGCAGGTTGCCCAGATCGTCCATCCACTCCTCCTCGGCGTAGGAGAGCATGGAGAGCACCACATCGGCGAGGCGATCCGGCTCCAGCAGTGACGAGAGGGGTTGTACTGCGCGGTAGGTGTCCCACAGGGAGAAGGTGTCGTAACGGGTAAAGTCCGCTTTGCCATCCCGGTTGGCATCGGCGGTGCGAACCGACTCCTTGAGGGTATCGATCTGCTCGCCCCACGGTGTGTTGCCATCCGGATAGGCGTTGCGCCCCTGATGCACCTGGCGGTAGCGTCCGTCCAGATCGGAGTGAATGGTCTGGCCCAGATAGGTGTGGTAGAGCGCGGTATAGAAGGTCTGTTTGTACTCCTCATCCCCACTGACCCGGATCTTGCCCAGCTCCTTTTCCCATTTTTGGGTCGCAGCCTGCCGGACATCGTCAAACGACATATTGGCCACTTCGGTCATGTTGAGTGAGGCGCCAGCGTTGCCATCCCGGCCGATCTCGACGTTGGAGAGGGCTACCTTGGCCTTGACGACCAAGCCCGCCGCCGCGGTATCAAATTCCACATAGGCACGCGCGTACTGATATTTGCCACGGGTCTCGTTGCCGATCTCGGTGGTGCCTTCCGGCAGGTCCAGATAGCGGTTCTGGTCTTTGTCAAAGTAGGCGAAGCGGATGTTTTTGATGGGCTGGTCGAACTCCATCACGAAGAACTCTTTCTGGCTGGGGGCCCAGCCGTCAGAGAAGCGATGGCCCTCGATCCGGTTGTGGGTTTTGTCCCATTTCAGATAGGAGTCGGAGGTGTAGTCCCAGTTGACCTTGAAGCCGAGGTTGACCACGATTTCCGATTTTTTATCTTGCGGGAAGGTGTAGCGATGAACCCCCACCCGATCCGAGGCGGTCAGCTCGGCCTTGATCCCGTAATCCTTCAGATTGACCTTGTAGTAGCCCGCCGTTGCCTCTTCATCCTTGTGGCTGTAGCGGGAGGCCTCCAGATTCAGTGAGGCCGACCCCTCGTTCAGCATGAAATTGGAGCGTGAGTTGATCGGCATCACCAGAATATCGTTGAGATCTCCAGCTCCGGCGCCCGAGAGGTGAGTGTGGGAAAACCCGGCGAGGCGGTTGTCGTGGTAGTAATAGCCGGAGATATATTCCCAGCCATTGGCCCCATTATTGGGCGACAGCTGCACCATGCCATGCGGGGTCGTGGCGCCGGGATAGGTGTTGCCTAAATTACCTGTGCCGATGAATGGATTGACGTAACGGGAGACGTTAGTCTCTTTATTGTTATCGACAGCGGTATCCGAGTCATTTTGACAACCGGATATACCAACCAGGCCAGCCAGTACGGCACACGCGAGCAGGGAACGTTTCAGTTTCATATTTGTCGCCACAGGTTAATGAAAGTAGGGTATCGAACGTATAAAAACAGATAATGCAGAACGCCGGGCCAGCCAATGAATATCTGCCGGATGAGAGAGCCATCTGCATGTATTACCCCGACTGTCACTGGATATAGAGGGTGACGGGGGGAATATCAGCCAGATAAAATGGATCGTGAAAACGATCTGGCCATACAGGCGGAAAAATAAATGCGCAGAAAAATAACAGGCACCCAGAGCCTGATTTAAAAAATCGCCCCTTACACTTATGAAATAAGTGGCTGAGCTGTGTTACATCTGGAATATATAAATGCTCTTAAATGTTTTTCCTGCTGCCTGTAAATTAACGGTTTCTATTATTTCGTTGATTAATATCCTGGGACAGAGGAAAAAAATGGCATTAACTGGATTTTTATGACGTGTGGGGAAGGGTGTGAGCTGGCTCGCATAACTGCAGGGTGGCGTGACCAGGGAGGCTAAATGATATTAATCATTATAAGTCAGCGTGTTATTCTTCGATGTTGAGTTAAATGACCGATTTTGTGAGTCGTACCGGGCTCCACATGGTCAGATGAGCTGAAAAAAAGGGCCCTGCTGGGCCCTTTGAACAGAGGGTGATGAGCCGATGGCCCACCAGGATCAGCGGTTGCTGGCGCGGGCAAAACGCCCTTCAGCCGTCACGCGATAATCGCTGGTGCTGGCGGGTACAAATGCAGATTGCCCTATGGTCAGTGTCAGACGCTCGCCATCCTGGCCAATGAGGGTGATGGGCCCATCGATGGCGAACAGGATCTCGGCATTGCCGGTGGTGAGGGCATGTTCGCCTGCGCCATATACGCTGAAGGTGAAATCCGGTACCGGCACGTCGAAGTGCTGTACTGTGCCTTCCATGCGAGGGGTGAGCAGGATCTGGTCGTCCGGTTTGGCGACACAGCGGGTGCAGGCCAGCAGCTCCGGCACATCCATGTATTTGGGGGTCAGACCGGCACGCAGCACGTTGTCGGAGTTGGCCATGATCTCGAGGCCAGTGCCGTGGATGTAGGCGTGGGGGGTCTGGGCGTCGAGGAACATCGCCTGACCCGGCTCAAGTGTTACCACGTTGAGCAGCAACGGCGAGAAGAGCCCCACATCCCCCGGGTACTGGTTGGCCAGCTTGCTGATGGTGGCGAAAGTCTCTTCATCCTGATGGGCGGCGGCATAGGCCAGCAGGCCAGCCAGCGCCTCGTCCTTGCGATCACCGCTGAGGATCAGCAACTGGTGGAAGAAGTGCTGCAGGCCAGCTTCATCCTGTGACTGGCGAAGCGCCGCGGTCAGGTCGACCAGTGCGGGCAGCGCCATGCGATCGAACAGGGCCAGGATGGCCGGGATGGCGCGAAAGCCGTTCATCGCCTGATAGCGGGTGAGGGCAAAGACCAGCTCCGGCTTGTGGTTCGGATCCTTGTAGTTGCGGTTGCTCGCCTTGATATCGATGCCTGCGGCTTCTTCTTTGGCAAAACCGGCTTCGGCCTGTGCCTTGCTCGGGTGTACCTGAATGGAGAGGGCTTGCTCGGCGCAGAGCACCTTGAACAGGAAGGGGAGTGAGCCGAAACGAGCCTGGGTAGCTTCGCCCAGCATGGCGACGGGGTTGGCGTCAATCAGGCTGGAAAGCTTCACGGTCTCGCCTGCCAGGGTCACTTCGGAGCAGCCATTGGGGTGAGCGCCCATCCACAGTTCAGCTTGTGGTTTGCCTTCGGGATTTTTGATGCCAAACAGCGTGGTCAGGGAGTCACGACTGCCCCAGACATAATCCTGGATCGGGTTGCACATTAGAAAAAACGGCGGGTAGCTCATGGATGGCTCCTTGTATCAGAACGATTTTTGGGGAATTTCAGTCTGGCGCGGACTATAGCATGGCAGGGGCAGCGCACCGCAATCGGTTGCTCTCTGCATCTTGATCAGGATCATTCATGAGTATCATCTTTACCCAGCTGTTGGACGGCTTTCTAAGTGAGGGAGGAGGCTTTGAGAAGGTGTTGTTTGCCTCTGACAAAGGGGTGCCTCCCTGCTTCAGTTATCAGGTCAATTTTCCGCGTCTCGAGCTGGTATTCAGTGGTCACTATCTCAACCAGATCTGGTCCCCGGAAGGGGATGTGCAGTCGGTACAGATGGGGCCGCGGGAGGCGATGTACATTCCCCCCAACGGCTGGAACAAGCCGGATTGGGACAATGACTGTTCCGTGCTCAGCCTGTTGTTCGGCAAGCGTCAGATAGGGTTCAGTCTGGTGAGCAAGCACAAGGGAGACACCGGCTTCTTCGATGTGCAGAAGCACAGTATTCAGGCCGGTGCCGGACGGGCGCTCGATCATATACTGCTCTCCCTCAACACCCTTGCGCAGGAGCCGATAAGGGCACCGATGGACAATCACCTGCTGCAGGCGCTGCTCAGTTACTCACGGCAGTTGCTGGTGGAGTCGGAGAGCGGTCGTCCTCGTGGCTCCGATCTTTTTCACGGCATCTGCATCTACATTCAGGAAAATTTCCACCGCCCCATCAGTCGCGATTGCATCGCCGCCCGCTTCAATCTCTCCCCCAGCCATCTCTCACGCCTGTTCCGCCAGCAGGGGCACATGCGGCTAGCGGACTACATCAGCTGGGTGCGGCTGGAGCGGGCCAAGTTCATGCTGAAAAAGTATCGCTTCCGTCTCGAAGAGGTCGCCAATCGCTGCGGGTTTACCGACGTGAACTACTTCTGCCGGGTGTTCAAACAGAAGACCGGCTTGACCCCTTCCCAGTACCGTTCCCTGAGTCAGCCGCAGGCGGCGGCCAGCGAGCTGGAGGGATAACGGGGCGGGGTCGGCAAGGCGTTGTGACGGAGCACTGGCGGGTGGCTACCTCTTTGGTCTGACATGCTTTCTTGTCGTTTTATTATGAAAATGAATGGGCTAAGATGGCCGCGCGCAACAAACAAGTTGATAACAAACGGAAGTTAGGAGATGCCGATGGAAAGCAAAGTAGTAATCCCGACCCTGGGCCAGAAAATCACAGTCGATGCCAACGGCAAGCTGCAGGTTCCCAACCATCCGATCATTCCGTTTATTGAAGGGGATGGCATCGGTGTTGACGTAACCCCTGCCATGTTGAATGTGGTGAATGCTGCGGTCGAGAAAGCCTACAAGGGCGAGCGCAAGATCGCCTGGATGGAGATCTACACCGGCGAGAAATCGACTCATGTCTATGGCGAAGGTGCCTGGCTGCCGGCCGAAACCCTGGATTTCATTCGCGAATACTGCGTGGCCATCAAGGGCCCGCTGACTACTCCGGTCGGTGGCGGTATCCGCTCCCTCAACGTGGCCCTGCGTCAGGAGCTGGATCTCTACATCTGCCTGCGCCCGGTGCGTTACTACGAGGGCACCCCGAGCCCGGTGAAGCGTCCTGATCTGACCGACATGGTGATCTTCCGCGAGAACGCCGAAGACATCTACGCCGGCATCGAGTGGAAGGCCGACAGCGCCGAAGCGAACAAGGTAATCGCCTTCCTGCAAAACGAGATGGGCGTGAAGAAAATTCGCTTCCCCGAATCCTGCGGGATCGGCATCAAGCCGATGTCCAAGGCCGGTACCGAGCGCCTAGTGCGTGCCGCCATCGAGTATGCCATCGACAACGATCGCGACTCAGTGACCCTGGTGCACAAGGGCAACATCATGAAGTTCACCGAAGGTGCCTTCAAGGATTGGGGTTATGCCCTGGCCCAGAACGAGTACGGTGCCCAGCTGATTGACGGCGGCCCCTGGTGCTCCTTCAAGAACCCGAAAACCGGCAAGACCATCGTCATCAAGGATGTCATCGCCGACGCCTTCCTGCAGCAGATCCTGCTGCGTCCGGCCGAGTATGACGTCATCGCCTGTATGAACCTCAACGGCGACTACATCTCCGACGCGCTGGCCGCTCAGGTAGGCGGTATCGGTATCGCGCCGGGTGCCAACATCGGTGATGGCGTGGCTCTGTTCGAGGCAACTCACGGTACTGCACCGAAATATGCCGGTCAGGACAAGGTCAACCCGGGCTCGCTGATCCTCTCCGCCGAGATGATGCTGCGCCACATGGGCTGGGTCGAAGCGGCCGATCTCATCATCAAGGGGATGGAAGCGGCGATCCGCAACAAGACCGTCACCTATGACTTCGAGCGTCTGATGGAAGGGGCCACCCTGCGCTCCTGTTCCCAGTTTGCTCAGGACATGATCGACCAGATGTAATCTGCTGCTTGCCAGAAACGCAAAACCGGCGCCATGTGCGCCGGTTTTCTTATCGCGAAAGAGTGCAGGGGCTTATTGCGCCTGCTCTACGTGTTGCTGATAGCGTTGCTGCCATTTGCTGGTTTCTGCTTCATCACCCTGGGCCTTCCAGAAGGCGCAGATGGTGTTGGCAAGTTCCGAAGCCATCGCGTGATCTCCGTCACGTCGGCTCATCAGATAATCTCCCAGCCAGCTTTGATATTGTTTCATTACCCGATCTCCTTATCTCATGTGCCCTTGAAGGCGCCCACCTTGACGGGAGCCTGTCGGCTCATCCTGGGGGGAACATCATCAGGCATGATGGTGCAAAGTCACGACCCGGGCAGAGAGCCCGATGGGCAATCTGGCGGCGAACGTGACGCGAGATGTCAAAAAATGAGCGCCATTTTAGCACAAACTGACCAACTTGGGGAAATTGTCGCCATGGATTGCGACAGAACTGCCCATCCCCTTGTTCTCAAAACAGAAAACCCGCCGTGAGGACGCGGTTGGTTTGGATGAAACCCGGGGAAACAGGGTGGGGAACCCTGTTGTGTCCGGTTGCATCGACGAGCTCGACACTTGGTTCTGGATGAGCACTGTCATGGACTCAAGAAATGGTAGAGGGGGCATGCAAAAGGGCGTTATGCGGGAACTGGCTATGCGCGAAGCAATAGGGGGCAGCCTTGCTGCCAACAGATGGCTGGCAGCAAGGTGACGGTCGGGATCAGGTGGTCTTTTCCAGATGGTTCTGGTAAATCTGCTGCCACTTGTCCAGTTCGGTTTCATCTCCCTGTTGTTGCCAGAACTCGCAGATGGAACTCGCCATCTCGCATGCCATGGCGTGGTCGCCGTCACGGCGACTCATCAGGTATTGCCCCAGCCAGTTTTGATACTGTTTCATTGGATGATCTCCTTATCTATTTAACCCTTGATACTGCTGCTGTGAGCCACCCGTCCGGCAGTGCTGTCACAGCCACTTTCGCGGCTTCGCTTATTGTCAATCAGGACAGATAGCGTATGAGAAAAGCGCGAAAGTGCTAAAAATTGGCCACCACCTTATCACAAAATGGTATGAAAGGCAGGTTTTGGGGCCAATTGAGTTTTCAGTGCAGGGGATTATCTCGACCTGGCGACCGGGATTGACGGAGTCCAGCAGTATAACGGGCAGGTGTTTGAACCTTTACTGGGTTACCCGACGGGCTTGCCAATAGCGGCTGTTCCAGTAGACATTGTCGAGTCTCGAACGGATTACACCCTTGCTCGTGGAGGCGTGGATAAACTCGCCGGCACCGGTATAGACCCCCACATGGTACTGCTGCCAGCCGGTTTTGAAGAAGACCAGATCCCCGTGTTGCAGCCGGTAGCGATCCACCGGTTTGCCGATACTGGCCTGGGATTCGGTGGTTCTTGGCAAGTTGACTCCCAGCACCTGATTGTAGGCGAGCTGGGTGAAGGCGGAGCAGTCGAGTCCGGCGCGGTTGGTGCCGCCCATCCGGTAGGGGACGCCACGCCACTGCTGGTAGAAACCGTCAAAGGCACTGCTCTGCTGGCGGGGCGGCGGTGGCTCTGGCGTGCTGGAGCAGGCGGCCAGCAGCAGGGTCAGCAGGGATAGCATCAGCTTGCGGTACATCGGAGAGCTCTCCACAACGGGGTCTACCAATAGATACGTCTGTTAACCGCCACCCCGGACAGAATATGGTGACGGCCGCCAGTGGCGTGACAACTTTTCCATCATAAACAGGGATCTGGCTTGATACCTAGTCCCGCAAGGAGAAAATGCGGCAAGTGAGCGAAAAACGCCAGCCTGCGGCTGGCATTCGGGGTCAGTGGGCGGGATTGATCAGTGGGGTAAGCAATTCGGCCAGCTTATAGAAGGTTTGCACCCGGGTGGTACTGGGACGCCAAACCATGCCGATCTCGCGATAGGATTTTTCCCCCGGCAGGGGAATGGCGACCAGATCCGAATTGGCAAGAATGCCGGCGTCGATGGCCATCTGAGGCAGGAAGGTAGTGCCAAGTCCCGCCTCGACCATCTGCACCAGAGTGTGCAGGCTGGTGGCGGCAAAGGGATTGATCTTGCTCTTGTCCCGCAGACGGCAAGCGCTCACTGCGTGCTCGGTGAGGCAGTGCTCCCGCTCCAGCAGGAAGATGCTCTGGTTTGGCAGCTCCTTGTAGTCGAACGGGGTGTGCAGACCGGCCGCCATGCTGGCGGGCATCACCATGTGGAACGGATCCTGGCCGACGGTCTTGCAGTGAAAACCACCGATCTCGATGGGGAGAGCGAGGATCAGCAAGTCGAGCTGACCTTGTTCCAGCTGCTTGAGCAGATTGCTGGTGGTGTCTTCCCGCAGTAACAATTCGAGGTCAGGATAGGTTTTGCTGCATACTTTCAGCAGTTTGCTGAGCAGGAAGGGGGCGATGGTGGGAATACAGCCCAGACGCACGGTCCCCTGCATCACACCACCCTGGTGTTGACCTAGTTCCATCAGATCTCGCGCATCGGAGAGCAAATTGCGAGCGCGCTCGACGATTTCCATGCCGACCGGGGTCATAATGAAGCTCTTGTGGTCCCGCTCCACCAGTTGCAGGTTCATCATCTCTTCCAGCGTCTGGATCCCGGTACTCAGGGTCGACTGGCTGACATGACAGGCCTTGGCGGCGCGGTTGAAGTTCTTGTGCTCGTCGAGAGCGACCAGATATTGCAGCTGTTTGAGGCTGGGCCAACGTTGCATAGGAAAATCCGATTAATGCTATCTATTTAATTTGATTTAACTAATCTACCACCGGGTCTATAGTTTGTCGCTTGAATTAGACGGACTAGGCTCTTGGTAGCCCAATCCTGACTGGATTGTTCACTTCACTTAAAGAGGAATTGAATATGGTATTGGTAGGCCGTCCCGCACCCGATTTTACCGCCGCAGCCGTTCTGGGTAATGGCGAGATCGTTGATTCGTTCACCCTCTCATCCCACATCAAAGGCAAGGCAGCCGTCCTGTTCTTCTATCCGCTCGACTTCACCTTCGTCTGCCCGTCCGAGCTGATTGCCTTCGATCACCGTCTGGAAGAGTTCAACAAGCGTGGCGTGGAAGTGATCGGTGTTTCCATCGATTCCGAGTTCTCTCACAACGCCTGGCGCAACACCAAGATCGAAGACGGCGGCATCGGCCCAGTCAAGTACCCCTTGGTTGCCGACATCAAGCACGAGATCTGCAAAGCCTATGATGTCGAGCACCCGGAAGCCGGTGTGGCGTTCCGTGGCTCCTTCCTGATCGACAAAAACGGTGTTGTTCGTCACCAGGTAGTCAACGATCTGCCGCTGGGTCGCAACATCGACGAGATGCTGCGCATGGTGGATGCCCTGCAGTTCCACGAAGAGCACGGCGAAGTGTGCCCGGCTCAGTGGGAGAAAGGCAAGAAAGGCATGACCGCCTCCCCGGATGGCGTTGCCAAGTATCTGTCCGAGAACGCCGCTTCCCTGTAATCGGGTCTGCGTGCCGGATAGTGAAAAACCGATGCCCAGGCATCGGTTTTTTTATGGCCGTTGTTTGGCTGTCTGGTTCTGTCCCATTGCTCGGCAGGATTGTCGTTGCCGGCAGCGCGCCGATAAACGGCAGTCATAAAAAAGCGCGCCCTTTGGCGCGCTTTTGACATGGGGGGCGGGACTACTCGTCAAAGATACCGAAGTGTTCTTTGGCAAAGTTGACCCGCTGCGCCACGCTCATCTTGACCTGTCCCAGCTTCTCGATGGTCTTGAGGTTGGGCACCAGGCCACGACCGTTGGCGATTTGAATGGCCAGACCCGGGCGGGCGTTGAGCTCCAGCAGCATGGGGCCGCGGAACTTGTCCAGCACCATATCGGTACCGATATAGCCCAGACCAGACATCTCGTAACAGGAGGCGGCCAGGGTGAGCAGGGTATCCCAGTGGGGTACCTTGAGCTCATAGAGGTCGAGGCCGGTATCCGGATGGTGGCGCAGCGGATTGCCAAACTGCACCGCCCGCAGCGCGCGGCCGGTACGCAGGCACAGACCCACCCCAACGGCGCCCTGGTGCAGGTTCGCCTTGCCATCGGAGGCCGAGGTGGAGAGGCGCATCATCGCCATCACCGGGAAGCCTTTGAAGATGATCACCCGGGCATCGGGCACCCCTTCGAACGAGTAGCCGTCGAATACGTCATCGAAGTTGATAAGGCCTTCGACCAGCGCTACGTCTGGCTTGCCACCAAGCGAATAGAGCCCCGCCAGAATGTTGGAGACATGGCGCTCCAGATCCTGGCCGTTGCAGGCGCTGCCGTTGGGTTTGTAGAAGAGACCATCTTCCTGACGGAGGATCACCAGGATCCCCTTGCCGCCAGAGCCACGGGCCGGCTTGATGCAGAAGCCCGGCCAATCTTTTACCAGCTCGGTGATGCGACCTACATCGTGCTGGGCACGGATGGTGCCGATCAGCTCAGGCACCGTCACGCCTGCATCCAGCGCAATTTGCTTGGTCTGCAGCTTGTCATCCACCAGCGGATAGAGGCTGCGCGGATTGTAGCGGCTGATGTAGGAGTGGTTGCGCTTGTTCATACCGAGGATGCCTGCCTGCGACAGGCTCCACGGAGTAGTGTACTTTTCCCAGAACCACATCTGTTACTTGTCCTTACCCGGGGTGGCGCCAGACTTGATCTCGTCCACCAGCGGCTTGAAGCGCTTCAGCTCGCTCAGCTTGTAGCCGGTGTAGTTACCCATCAACAACACGGTCGCCATCAGTACCAGCTGCAGGCCGAGGAAGTTGAAGGTGAGGTGACGGATCAGTTCGTTGTCCATGGCCAGATAGGCGATGATGGCCACCAGCAGGGAGCCACCGCCCTGACGGAACACCTCTTTCGGGCCCTCTTCTTCCCACAGGATGGACATCCGCTCGATGGTCCAGGAGAGGATGATCATCGGGAAGAAGGTGATCTTCATACCGTCGGTCAGCCCCAGCTTGAAGGCAAAGGCAGAGAAGATACCGATCATCGAGATCACCATGATGATGATGGCCGATATTCGGGCGACCAGCAGCAGGTTGAGCCGTGACAGATAGGAGCGGATCACCAGACCTGTGCCGACGATCAGCAGGAAGCCCACCAGACCGGTGATCAGCTGGGTCTGGATAAAGGCGACGGCGATCAGCACCGGCATAAAGGTACCGGAGGTCTTGATGCCGACAATCACGCGCAAGAACACCACCATCAGCACGCCGATCGGGATCAGCAGCAAGCCCTTGAACAGGGTCTGCTCTTCCAGCGGCAGGCTGTGGATAGAGAAGTTCATCATCTCTGATTTTTCAAACTTCTGGGCCAGCGCCACGCTGACCGGCTGCTCCTGCTCGATCATCGAGAAGCTGACACGGGAGTTGTGACCACCGGTCACATCCAGCAGGGCGCCGGAGTTGTACTCCCACAGCAGCAGGTTGGCCGGACGGCCCTGTTCACCGGTTTGCGGGTTGAACAGCTTGTAGTCGGTCGGGCTGTTGAATACCTGCAGGTAATCCACCAGCTCCTGACGACGGCGGCCATCTTCCAGATTCAGAGCATGCACCACGCGGGTGGGGACGTCAGCATTGTTGAGCAGCTCGGCGATCAGGTTGGCACGGCTCTTGTGCTTTTTCAGCAGCTCGGCGTTCTGCTCCTGCTTCTCGATCTCCTTGATGATCTCGCGAGTCAGGGTGTAGCCGTCGGCGGAGCGCTCCTGGGCACGTTCCAGGATCTGCTTCATGGCGGTGGCGTAGGGCTCGCTCTCGATCTGCTTCTCGATGGCAGGCGGCTGCGGATTGGCGGCCGGTTTGGCATGGGCATCTGCCATCATGTCGACGCGGTAGTAGAGCTCCTGACGGCCGGAGGCGGTGCGGATGGACCACTCGGCGCGGGCATCGCCATCTTTCTCGACAAAGGAGAGGCCGTAGCCGGGGCTGGCGGCGTTCTCGTTCATCAGGGTGAAACCGGGCTGGGTGCCCGGAATGGCCAGGGAGGCGATCACCGGCTCACCGGTCGCCTCAAACTCCAGCTTGGCTTCGATGGACCAGATCTGGCGCTTTTCACCGGGCGTCAGCGGCACATCCAACGCGATATGGTGATAGATCGTCATCCCCAGGCCGACAATGTACAGCAGGGCTACCAGCAAATAGAACGGCTTACGGGAAACCATGGATTATTTCACATCCTTGAGCTTGGGTTTGGGTTGGATATATTCGCGGGCCACATCAACCACGGCGATGTCTTTCAAAAATTCGCGACCCAGCAGCACCGGGAAGGTCATGTCGCTGCGGTCCTTCAGGGTAAATTCGGCTTTCTCGGTCATGTCGCCAATCCGTACCGCCAGACGGACCACCGGACGGCGGTCGAGATCGTCGGCAGAGGCCTGACGCACCCGCACATGGCGTACCAGCGGCGCTTCGATCTGGATCTTGTCATCCACATCCTGATGACTCAGGAAGAAGCGCACCCAGTTTTTGCCATTGCGTTCGAAAATGGTGATCTCCTGGGCACTGATGGAGGAGGTGGTCGCACCGGTATCGACCCGCGCCTGGAAGGCGTCGTTGGCGGCATCAACCCAGATCCACTCCGCTTCACCGACCATCAGCTTGCCATCGATGGTGTGGCCCTGATTGGGGGCCGGGCACTTCTCGGTGGGGATGGCCATCGGCTTGGGCGGCTCGGAGGGGAGGGTGGCGAGCTTGTGGTCTACTTGCTTGACGGACTCTTTCATATTGGTGACATCTGTGTTGAGCTGAACCAGCAGGTGCTGTTGCTGCACATACTGCTTCTGTTGCTGTTCCATGGATGTTTGCAGGCGCTGCTCGCTCTGGCTCAGCTCGCTACGAAGCTCGGCCAGCGTCAGAGCAGGGACCTGAGGCGCTTTTTCCATATTGACACACCCGCCGAGACTAAGCAGGGAGAGCAGGGTCATTCCTTTTAATTTGCTTTTCATGTCATTCATTTAACTGTGCTTCCTGGAATTGGGTCAGTGTAACTTCCTGAATCGCCATCGGCTAGTCTTTGGCCTTGCGGGCAATCAGTACGGCACGTTTCGGCGCCGGGTGTCCTTCTACCGTGAGTGCCGGATTGTCTGGATCCAGATAGTCACTCAGGGATTCATTAATCATCCAGTCGGTACGACGCTGTTCGTCGGTGCTGGTCATATTCTCGTCTACTATCCGCACGTCGGTGAAGCCGCAGCGCTCGACCCACAGCTTGAGGGCGCGGCTTGAGGGAATAAACCAGACGTTGCGCATCTTGCCGTAACGATCGGTGGGTATCAGCACGTCGTTGACCCCGCCATCAATCACTAGCGTCTCCAGCACCAGCTCGCCATCATCTTTCAATTGATTGCGCAGCTGCTCGATGTGCTCGATGGGGGATTTGCGGTGATAGAGCACCCCCATGGAGAAGACGGTGTCAAAGGCACGCAGCTCCGGCAGCTCCTGAATACCGAGCGGCAACAGGTGGGCGCGCTGATCATTGCCCGCGAAGTGGCGAATGGCCTCGAACTGGCAGAGGAACAGCGGGCTAGGGTCGATGCCGACCGCCAGCTTGGCCCCTTCACCCACCATGCGCCAGAGGTGGTAACCGCTGCCGCAACCCACATCCAGCACGTAACGCCCTTCGAGCGGGCTGATATGGGGCAGCACCCGATCCCACTTCCAGTCCGAGCGCCACTCGGTGTCGATATGGATACCGTGCACCGTGAACGGCCCCTTGCGCCAGGGCATGAAGTGGCGCAGCAGGCTCTCGACCTTCTTGCGTTCACCTTCGCCAAGGCTCTCGGCCGAGCCAATCTCGACCCGGCTTTTCAGCTCGATGTTGCCGGGGGAGACCACCGGTAGCTTGTTGAGGGCGCGGTTCCAGCGCGGCAGGTCGCCATGCTGGTTGTCATGTTGCCAGGCGTGCAGCTGGGCGGGCAGGGTATGCAGCCAGTGGCTCAGCCGGTTTTTGGCAATCAGTTGATAGAAATTGGCAAAGTCGATCATGGCTGGGCGTCGCTGGATTTGATGGCAATCATGGAGCCGAAGTTAAAGCACTGGAACCAGAGATCCTGATGGACGAAACCGGCGTCCCGTAGGCGAGCCTGATGCACCGGCAGGCTGTCGGTGCGCATCACGTTCTCAAGGGCGGTGCGTTTCTGGCTGATCTCCAGCTCGCTGTAGCCATTGGCACGCTTGAAGTCGAGGTGCAGATCGATGAGCAGCTCGTTGACCGGTTCATCTTCGAAGCGGAACTTTTCGCTCAGGATCAGGATCCCGCCCGGGCGCAGCCCATCGTGAATGCGCTGGATCAGGGCGGCCCGTTTCTCTGGCTCGACAAATTGCAGGGTGAAATTGAGCACCACCACGGAGGCGTTCTCGATCTCGATGTCGCAGATATCCGCCTCTACCAGCTCCACCGGCACCTCGGATTTGAAACCGGAGAGGTGGGCGCGGGCACGCTCAATCATCGGATGGGAGAGATCCACCGCGGTGATGCGGCAGCCGGGCTGGCTGACATGGCGACGCATCGCCTGGGTCGCGGCGCCCAGTGAGCAGCCGAGATCATAGAGTCGGCTCTCGGGTTGGGCGTAGCGGGCGGCCATCATGCCGATGGCAGAGATGATGTTGCTGTAACCCGGCACCGAGCGCTGGATCATATCGGGAAAAACGTCGACGACCTGTTCGTCAAAACAGAAGTCTCCCAATCGGGCGATCGGGGCGGCAAAAATTTGATCTTTGGTATGCATGCTGGCGCAACCTGACAGTCGGGACATCACCCGGCTGTATTGTTCAATTGAGTCGTTGGGTGACACCCATCAGAGTAGATTTATCACCTGTTTACGAACGGGGTGGCTGGTCGTGAAATCCTTTGGACCTGTCCTGTTCGTACGGGCCATGTTCCGGACCCTTACTTGGGGCGGTAGTGTAGAGGATTGATGGCCGTTTGTCTTGACGCCAGGGCTTGCCACGCCACAAAAAAGCACTTTTTTTGCAGCGAAACGATGGCCGCAGAATGGGTTGGCTAAAAGCGCAGCACTCCCTGCCGTGCGCGATCGTTTTCCCCTGGCCAGGGGGCCATCTCCTGCTCCAGCAAGCGGGTGATCTGGCGGGCCAGCTCAGGTGCCTGGGCGTTGTCGGCAGTATGTATATAGAGGTAGAGATCCTTGCCCTCGGAAAGCCACTGGCGCCAGTGGGGGAGCCAGCTGGGCAGGAAGGGGTGATTGGCCGCCGGATCCGGCAGGCCGATAAAGCGCACCATGGGGGCGTTGGCGGTGGCCAGCAGATGTACCGGCAGGCGTGGCTTCTTGCCTTGGGCATCGACAAGGGCTGGCGTGGTTGCTGGCACCGAGAAGAGTGGCCGGCTGTCGAGCATCACCCGGTTCACTCCCTGTTCCATCAGCAGCCGGTTCAAGGCCCGCTCGGCCTCCCCCTTGGCGAAAAAGTCGGGGTGACGCACCTCGAGGGCGTAGCAAAACGCCCGTGGCAGCCGCTCGATAAAGGCCGCCAGTCTGGCCAGCCCCTCTGGCCCGAAACGGGCGGGCAGCTGCAGGGTGAGCAGCCCCAGCTTGTCGTGCAGCGGGGCGAGCAGGCGAATAAAGTCGGCAACCTGTTTGTCTGCGCTCACCAGATCGCTCTGGTGGCTGATGGTTTGCGGAAACTTGAAGTTGAAACGAAAGTGATCGGGCACCGCATCGGCCCAGCGCTGTACCGTATCGGGGGTCGGCAGGGCGTAGAAGGTGGTATTGCCCTCCACCGAATTGAACACGGTGGCGTAGTGGGCGAGGTGTTCGGCAGGCTTGGCGCCAAGGCCCAGCAACTGGCCGGGCCAGCTGGGGTGGGACCACTGTGGCAGGCCCAAATAGAGGCTCATGATGGCTATTCTCTTCGCTCTTGGTGCATTCGTGCCGATTTTTTGCCCGCTTTTTGCCATCGAGTGCAAAAAACTGGCGAAAGGAGGCTGCTGGCCATTTTACCCAAAAGGGGGTTTTCCTCTATAATGCCAGCCCTTTTGTTTTTCAATTTCTTGTGACCCATGCCTATCTACGAATATCGTTGCGACGTCTGTGGCCATGAATTGGCAAAACTGCAAAAGCTTTCCGATGCCCCCCTGACCGACTGTCCGGCCTGTAGCAAGCCGAATCTGGTCAAGCTGATATCGGCGGCAGGCTTCCGGCTCAAGGGAACCGGATGGTACGAGACTGATTTCAAACCGGGTAAGAAAAAGAATCTGGCCAGCTGTGAGACAGACGGTGCTTGCCAGTCGTGCCCGGCGGCCCAAGGTTAACCGTCTCTCTACAATTTCGAAGGAAGAAGTCCATGCGCTCTATCTATTGCGGACAGGTCAATGAGGCCCATGCTGGGCAGACCATTACATTGTGCGGTTGGGTTCATCGTCGTCGTGATCTCGGCGGTCTGATCTTTATCGATATGCGCGACCGGGAAGGGATCGTTCAGGTGTTCTTCGATCCGGACAAGCCGGATGCGTTCGCCCTGGCCTCCGAGCTGCGCGGCGAGTTCTGCATCCAGGTGACCGGCGTGGTGCGCACCCGTCCCGAGTCCCAGCGCAACAGCGATATGGCCACTGGCGCCATCGAAGTGTTCGCCCACGAGCTCAACATCATCAACCGTGCCGAGCCGCTGCCGCTGGACTTCAATCAGGTCAACAGCGAAGAGATCAGCCTCAAGTATCGCTACCTGGATCTGCGTCGTCCCGAGATGGCCAAGTACCTGAAGACCCGTGCCAAGGCCAGCGCCTTCGTACGCCGCTTCATGGACGAGCACGGCTTCCTCGATATCGAGACCCCGATGCTGACCAAGGCCACCCCGGAAGGTGCCCGTGACTATCTGGTGCCGAGCCGCGTGCACAAGGGCAAGTTCTACGCTCTGCCGCAATCACCCCAGCTGTTTAAGCAGTTGCTGATGATGTCCGGCTTCGATCGCTACTACCAGATCGTCAAGTGCTTCCGTGACGAAGACCTGCGTGCCGACCGCCAGCCGGAATTCACCCAGATCGACGTGGAGACCTCCTTCATGACCGCGCCGCAGGTGCGTGAAGTGATGGAAGAGATGATCCGCAAACTGTGGCTGCACATCCTGAACGTGGATCTGGGCGACTTCCCGATCATGACCTTTGACGAAGCCATGCGTCGCTACGGCTCCGACAAGCCGGACCTGCGTCTGCCAATGGAGCTGGTTGATGTGGCTGATCTGCTGACTGCTGTCGAGTTCGCCGTGTTCGCGGGCCCCGCCAACGATCCGAAAGGCCGTGTGGCTGCCCTGAAAGTCCCGGGCGGTGCCGAGCTCTCTCGCAAGCAGATCGACGAATACACCAAGTTTGTCGGCATCTACGGTGCCAAGGGCCTGGCCTGGATGAAGGTCAACGAAGCCGCCAATGGTATCGAAGGCGTGCAGTCTCCGGTTGCCAAGTTCCTCTCTGACGCCATCGTGCGCGAGATCCTGGCTCGTACCGGCGCAGCCGACGGCGACATCATCTTCTTTGGCGCTGACAGCAAGAAAGTGGTCTGCGATGCCATGGGTGCCCTGCGTCTGAAAGTGGGTCGCGATCTGGGCCTGCTGGAGAACAGCTGGAAACCGCTGTGGGTCATCGACTTCCCGATGTTCGAGGAAGATGGTGAAGGTGGTCTGGCCGCCATGCACCACCCGTTCACCGCGCCGAGCAACATGAGCCCGGCCGAGCTGAAAGCCAACCCTGTTGGTGCTTACGCCAACGCCTACGACATGGTGATCAACGGCTACGAAGTGGGTGGCGGCTCTGTCCGTATCCACAACAGCGAGATGCAATCCACCGTGTTCGATATCCTGGGTATCACCCCGGCCGAGCAGCGCCTGAAATTCGGCTTCCTGCTGGATGCGCTGAAGTACGGCACCCCGCCGCACGCCGGTCTGGCCTTCGGTCTGGACCGTCTCAGCATGCTGCTGACCGGCACCGAAAACATTCGGGATGTCATCGCCTTCCCGAAAACGACCGCGGCCGCCTGTCTGATGACAGACGCCCCCAGCCTTGCCAACGCCGCCCAACTGGGTGAGCTGGCGATTGCAACCACCGTCAAGGGCGACGAGTAAGCCGATACCGGCACCGGAGGCCGCCGCCGTGCGGCCTCTGTGTTTCCCTTGGGTTAGTCATGATCAGTGTTACTGACATTTAAAAAATAACGGAGAGTCTCTATGGCAGGTCACAGTAAATGGGCCAACATCAAACACCGCAAGGCCGCTCAGGACGCCAAGCGTGGCAAGATCTTCACCAAACTGATCCGCGAAATCACTACCTCCGCGCGTCTGGGTGATGCCGATCCGGCCAACAACCCGCGTCTGCGTGCTGCGGTGACTGCCGCCCTGACCAACAACATGACCCGCGACACCATCAACCGTGCCATTCAGCGTGGCGCCGGTGGTGGCGATGGCGAACAGCTCGAGACCATCGTATACGAAGGTTACGGCCCGGCTGGCTCTGCCGTGATGGTAGAGTGCCTGACCGATAACCGTAACCGTACCGTAGCCGAAGTGCGTCACGCCTTCAGCAAGTGCGGTGGCAACCTGGGCACCGACGGCTCCGTTGCCTATCTGTTCAGCAAGAAAGGTCTGCTGACTTTCGTGGGCGTAGACGAAGATGCCCTGATGGATGCCGCGCTGGAAGCGGGCGCCGATGACGTGGTCACCGAAGAGGATGGCACCATCGAGGTGTACACCACCCCGAACGACTTCGGTACCGTGCTGGATGGTCTGGAAGCTGCCGGCTTCAAGGCCCAGAGCGCCGAAGTGACCATGATCCCCTCCACCGAAGCGGAGCTGGATGCAGAGACTGCACCCAAGCTGATGCGTCTGATCGACATGCTGGAAGATCTGGACGACGTGCAAGAGGTTTACCATAACGGCTCCATCTCCGATGAAGTCGCTGCGACCCTCTGATCGCTGAATTGTGCTCTCCCGATGGCAGCCTGATGGCTGCCATTTTTTTATCTTTGCATCGTGGCAACTGCTGATGTGTCGGTTGCGCAACTGGTGCTGCAACTCTCTTCACTGACAGTCTTTCCCGCTTTCTCTGCGCATTATCATTGCTCTATTCATGCCAGTCGGTTGGCCCTGCACGTACGCCAGTCGGCAGTTCTGCTGCGTTGCGTTAGCGAGGCTCTGCTTATCTTGTTTATCACACCTTTAGCTCTTGAGATGGCGTTGACTGCTCACATCTGCCGTCAGGGTAATTCGTTGGGGGTAGGGGATAGGAGGTGATGGGGCGTGCTCTTGTTATCACAGGTGCCCATCAATACAGAGTGACAGGTTGGGATGTTGATAGCGGATTGGCTGGGGCGAGTTGGTTGGTTGGTTGGTTGGGAAGTTAGGCGCTGCACTACCGCAATCGGCTGGAGTGAGGAGCTCTGTGATAAGTGGCAGATAAAAAAAGCCCGCGCAGTGCGCGGGCTTGTTATCTCAGGACTGGTTATCAGGCCTTGGATTTCTTCTTGCCTTCAACCTTGGCTTCAACCGGGGCAGCAGTTACCGGAGCGGCTTCGGTGAACGGACGACCGTAGTAGGAGTCCAGCAGAACCTGCTTCAGCTCGCTGATCAGCGGGTAGCGCGGGTTGGCGCCGGTGCACTGGTCATCGAAAGCTTCGATAGCCAGCTGGTCAACCTTGGCCAGGAAGTCAGCTTCAGTCACGCCAGCTTCGCGGATAGAGGCCGGGATACCCAAGGTCGCCTTCAGCTCGTCCAGCCAAGTCAGCAGCTTCTCGATCTTGGCGGCGGTGCGGTCACCGGCAGCAGTCAGACCCAGGTGGTCAGCGACTTCGGCGTAACGACGACGAGCCTGCGGACGGTCGTACTGGGAGAACGCAGTCTGCTTGGTCGGGTTGTCGTTCGCGTTGTAGCGGATGACGTTGCTGATCAGCAGGGCGTTAGCCAGACCGTGCGGAATGTGGAACTCGGCACCCAGTTTGTGAGCCATGGAGTGGCACACACCCAGGAAGGCGTTGGCGAACGAGATACCGGCGATGGTGGCAGCATTGTGCACCTTCTCACGAGCGATCGGGTCGTTGGCACCGTTCTGGTAGCTGGACGGCAGGTACTCTTTCAGCATTTTCAGGGCTTGCAGCGCCTGGCCGTCGGAGTACTCGTTAGCCAGTACGGAAACATAGGCTTCCATGGCGTGAGTCACGGCATCGATACCACCGAAGGCACACAGGGACTTCGGCATACCCATGACCAGGTTGGCATCAACGATGGCCATGTTCGGGGTCAGCTCGTAGTCAGCCAGCGGATACTTCTGACCAGACACTTCATCGGTTACTACTGCAAACGGAGTGACTTCAGAGCCGGTACCGGAAGTGGTGGTGATACAGACCAGTTCGGCCTTCACGCCCATTTTCGGGAACTTGTAGATACGCTTGCGGATATCCATGAAGCGCATGGCCAGATCTTCGAACGCAGTGTTCGGGTGCTCGTACATCACCCACATGATCTTGGCAGCATCCATCGGTGAACCACCGCCCAGCGCCAGGATAACGTCCGGTTTGAAGGAGTTGGCCATCTCGGCACCCTTGCGAACCACAGCCAAGGTCGGGTCAGCTTCTACTTCGTAGAACACTTCCACTTCCATATTCTGTGCTTTCAGCAGGCTGACCAGTTCATCGGCGTAGCCGTTGTTGAACAGGAAGCGGTCGGTCACGACCATGGCACGCTTTTTACCTTCCAGGTCGCTCAGAGCGATCGGCAGGGAACCACGACGGAAGTAGATGGATTTCGGAAGTTTGTGCCACAGCATGTTTTCTGCCCGTTTTGCGACTGTCTTCTTGTTGATCAGGTGCTTCGGACCCACGTTTTCGGAGATGGAGTTACCGCTCCAGGAGCCGCAACCCAGGGTCAGGGACGGAGCCATTGCGAAGTTGTACAGGTCACCGATACCGCCTTGGGTAGACGGAGTGTTGATCAGGATACGCGCGGTCTTCATCTTGTCGCCGAAGTACTTGATGCGGTCAGCGTTGCGGTCCTGGTCGGTGTACAGACCTGAGGTGTGGCCGATACCACCGATGTTGACCATGTCACAGGCCATATCAACGGCGTTTTCGAAGCTGCTTGCACGGAACATACCGAGCAGCGGGGACAATTTCTCGTGAGCAAACTCATCTTCTGCACACAGCTTGACGCCTTCACCGATCAGGATCTTGGTATCAGCCGGTACAGTCACGCCTGCCATCTCGGCAATCTTGGTGGCTGGCTGGCCAACGATGTTGGCGTTCAGGGCACCGTTGATCAGGATGACTTTACGTACCTTGTCAGCATCTTCTTTGGAGAGCACATGGCCCTTGTGGGATGCAAAGCGCTCTTTAACCTGGTCGTAGATGGCATCAACAACGATGACCGCCTGCTCGGAAGCACAGACCACGCCGTTATCGAAAGTCTTGGACATCAGGATGGAGGCAACGGCACGCTTCACGTCGGCGGTTTCGTCGATAACGATAGGCACGTTACCAGCACCTACACCGATCGCAGGCTTACCGGAAGAGTAGGCTGCTTTCACCATGCCCGGGCCACCGGTGGCCAGGATCAGGTTGATGTCTTCGTGCTTCATCAGGGCGTTAGAGAGCTCAACGGACGGTTGGTCGATCCAGCCGATGATGTCTTTCGGTGCACCAGCGGCAACAGCTGCATCCAGTACCAGCTTGGCTGCGGTATTGGTGGAGTTTTTGGCGCGGGGGTGCGGGGAGAAGATAATGGCGTTGCGGGTCTTGAGCGCGATCATGGATTTGAAGATCGCAGTAGAGGTCGGGTTGGTGGTCGGAACGATACCACAGATGATACCTACCGGCTCGGCGATGGTGATGGTACCCATCTGATCATCTTCGCTCAGAATGCCGCAGGTCTTCTCGTCTTTGTACTTGTTGTAGATGTATTCGGAGGCGAAGTGGTTCTTGATAACCTTGTCTTCGATGATACCCATACCGGATTCTTCCACGGCCATCTGGGCCAGGGGGATACGGGCGTTGTTGGCGGCCAGGGCGGCGGCACGGAAGATCTTGTCTACCTGCTCTTGAGAGAAGCTGGCGAATTCACGCTGGGCTTCCTTAACGCGGGCGACCAGTGCATCCAGTTCAGCCAAATTGGTTACTGCCATGTTTATCTCCTGATTATTTGAAAACTGTTTAGTAAGACGTTGGCAATGCCCGGCAATTATAGTCGCCCTGTCAAGACGGTATCGTTGCAACAGCTTTTTCACATGCCTTACTAAATCGCTTTCTGAGTCGATTATAGAGCGGGGCTGACTCAGAAAAACTTGATCTGGATCATGTGTAACAAAAGAACAAAAGAAATTTTATTTCACAATCCTTGTTTGACTGATGTTATCGGAATGTGCATCAAAGGGAAAGGTGAGAGACTTGTTAATGCAGAGCAATAAACCACATTTATCAAGTGGTTAATTGCACTAGGCCATAGTATTACAGAGCTATTTTGGCGGTATAGGTTAGCAAATATGAGTGAATTGGTTTCAAAATCACCGACAAACGCACTTTATTCCAGCGTTTGTTGCAAAAATGATTGTTGTTTTAATCCATGACTAATCCGCTTTATTCCCCAAGGGGGCTATTTCTGCCCCCTTTCCCGGTTTTTGCATTGTGGCTCTCTTGCCGAGTCAATGAAGTAATGTCTGGCCTGAAATAGTGGGAAGGCAAAGCCTGGATCCTCTCGAGTCGCTTGGTCATTCGGTCAGTCACCGTCGGACTCTCTGGTCATGATTAAGCAGGCTTGCGCTCACTTTTCTAACGCGTGTCGGGCGGTAGAAAGGGCTTTTGGCATCGGTTTATGCCAGTTAGCGCGGATGCATTAGATGAACTAACTAAAAAACCCTCAAAATGGTGAGATTATTTGATTGGTGCCCGCTCTGGCTATGATGTAAATTTACGCACGAAATTAATGGACTGGCCCGCTGGGCCCGAAACTCTATTGGAAGGCGCCTATGGCAGCAATTGACGTCTCGTTGTATCTGAAGTTTTTTGTCGGTTTGTTCGCAATTATCAATCCGCTTGGTTTGTTGCCGGTGTTTGTCAGCCTGACCAGCCACCATACCCAGGCCGAGCGGATGAAAACCAATACCACCGCCAATATCGCGGTGATGGTGATCCTGCTGGTCTCCATGTATATGGGGCAGCTGATCCTCGATGGGTTTGGCATCTCGCTGGCATCGTTCCGGATCGCCGGTGGGTCGCTGATTACCCTGATTGCTTGGTCGATGCTGCAGGGCAAGCTGGGCGAGGTGAAGCACAACAAACAGGAAAAGGGCGAACTGGCGGTGCGCGAGTCTATCGCCGTGGTGCCGTTGGCGCTGCCGCTGATGGCGGGCCCCGGTGCTATCTCCTCGGTGATTGTCTATGCCAGCCAGAGCCACTGGCAGCAGCTGCTCGGCATGTCAGTGGTTGTCGTGGTCTTCTCTTTCTGCTCCTGGCTCATCTTCCGCGCCGCCCCGCTGCTGTTCAAGATCATGGGCAACACCGGTATCAACGTGGTGACCCGTATCATGGGTCTTATCATGATGTCGCTGGGTATCGAGATCATGGTGGCCGGCATCAAGGGGGTTTTCCCCAGCCTGATGTGAGCCAGCTCCGCTTTATGAAAGCCGGTCCTCGTGACCGGCTTTTTATTGGTTGCTTTTTGCACGGTCTTTTCTAGAATCGGTCGTTTGTGTGAAAAATGAGCGCTTTGCTGGTGTTTTAATACTGAAAAAGCGCATGCCAGCTGGTTTTTTGACCAGAAAATGACGATTACCCTGACAATATCTGTTGCATTATCGGAATTGGCAGGGAATTATGCTGGGAGCGGGTTTTAACCCCGTCACTTTAAAAAACGCATGGAATGTTCTTGTTGGAGTAGGGAAATGACTCATAAAAAAACAATTATTAACACATTGCTGGTGGCTGCACTGTTTGGTGGCGTCAATGTGGCTCAGGCTGCCGATGTCCCGGCGGGAACCAAGCTGGCTGAAGTCCAGCAACTGGTAAAAGGCAACGGTTCCGAGCCTGCGACCTTGGACCCACAGAAAGTTGAAGGAACGCCTGAGTCTGCAATTTTGCGCGACCTCTTTGAAGGTCTCGTGACATCCGGTTCGAAAGGGGAAGTTGTTCCTGGTGTCGCAGAGTCTTGGGAAACCAAGGATAACAAGCACTACGTCTTCCACCTGCGCAAAGATGCCAAGTGGTCCAACGGTGAACCTGTCACCGCACATGATTTTGTATATGCCTTCCAGCGTGCAGTTGACCCCAAGACAGCCTCTCCTTACTCCTGGTATCTGGAGATGCCAACTATTGCCAATGCTACAGAGATCATTGCTGGCAAGAAGCCGGCTGATACGCTGGGCGTGAAGGCGACCGACGACTACACCTTCGAAGTGCAGCTCGAGAAGGCTATCCCTTATTTCGTAACCATGCTCTCTCACACCACCACCTACCCGGTACCGAAGAAGGTCATCGAGAAGTATGGTGAAAAATGGACCCAGCCGGGCAATATGGTAGGTAATGGTGCCTACGTATTGAAGGAGTGGGTTGTTAATGAGCGAATTGGCTTGGAGCGTAATAAAAACTACTGGAATGATGCGAAAACGGTGATCAACAAGGTTACCTATCTTCCGATCCAGTCCACCAACGCGGAGCTAAATCGCTTCTTGGCTGGTGAAATTGATATGACATGGAACGTGCCTATCGAACGTTTCAAGCAACTCAAGAAAGATTACCCGGCTGATTTGAAGGTTGAAGGTCTGGTTTCTACTTATTACTACCAGTTCAACATCAAGAAAAAGCCGTTTGATGACGTGCGAGTGCGAACTGCTCTTTCTTATGCGGTCAATCGTGACGTGATTGCAGATAAAGTCATGGGGCAAGGGCAAAAACCCGCATATGGGTTGACGCCTGACTATGTCGATGGTTTTAAACCGGTTGCCCCAGAGTGGTCAAAAATGACCCAGGCCGAGCGTGATGCCAAGGCCAAGGCGCTGCTTGAAGAGGCAGGTTTCGATGCCAGCAAGCCGTTGAAGTTCGAGCTGCTCTACAACACCGATGACAACCACAAGAAAGTGGCTGTGGCCGTTGCTTCCATGTGGAAAAAACTGGGTGCAGAGGTCAGTTTAGTGAACCAGGAGTGGAAAACTTACCTGGAAACCAAGAAGCAGGGCCAGTTTGACGTGGGTCGTGCCGGCTGGAGCGCCGACTACAACGAAGCCTCATCCATGCTGGATCTGATGCAGACCACTCACGGCAACAACGATGGCAAGTACTCCAATCCAGCGTTTGACAAGTTGATGACCGACTCTCGTGATCAGGTTGATGCGGACGCTCGCAACAAGCTCTATGTCCAGGCGGAAGAGATCCTGGCCAAGGACATGCCGATCATCCCGATATACCAATATGTTCAACCTCGGATGGTCAAAGCTTATGTTGGGGGTTACCCAAGCAACCCGCTGGATAACCTCTACAGCAAAGATATGTACATCATTGCTCACTGATTTAAAGCAACAAGTCGCATAACAAGCAGGGCCCGCCGGACGGCGGGCCTTTATTACAATCGCGACCCTTTGGAAGCAGTACAGGACAGGAAATGTCTATGTTGAAATTCATTTTTAAACGGCTATTGGAAGCGATCCCGACTCTGTTGGTCTTGATCACTGTCTCTTTCTTCATGATGCGTTTCGCCCCGGGTAACCCCTTTACCAGCGAACGTTCACTTCCCCCTGAAGTGATGGCCAATATCGAGGCCAAATATGGGCTCGACAAACCCATTGGCATGCAATATCTCACCTACCTGGGCAACCTGGTGCAGGGTGATTTGGGTCCCTCTTTCAAATACAAGGATTTCACCGTCAATGATCTGGTGAGCCAGGCGTTGCCTGTATCCGCCAAGATCGGGACCACGGCCTTCTTCTTCGCCGTGTTGCTGGGGGTCACCTTCGGCACCATAGCGGCACTGAAACAGAACACCATCATCGATTATCTGCTGATGTCGTCGGCTATGGCCGGGGTGGTGATCCCGGGCTTTGTGCTGGCGCCCTTGCTGGTGCTGTTTTTCAGTATTCATCTGGGCTGGTTCCCTGCCGGTGGCTGGCAGGGCGGTGGCATCCAGTTTATGGTGCTGCCGGTGTTCGGCATGATGATGTACTACATCTCCGCCATCTCGCGGATCATGCGGGGCAGCATGATCGAGACCATGAACTCCAACTTCATCCGTACCGCCCGTGCCAAGGGCTTGCCGCTGCGCCACATCATCCTGAAACACGCGCTGCGTCCGGCCATGCTGCCGGTGGTCTCCTATCTGGGCCCGGCCTTTGTCGGCATCATCACAGGTTCCGTGGTGATCGAGACCATCTTCGGCCTGCCGGGGATCGGTCAGCTGTTCGTCAACGGTGCCCTTAACCGTGATTACTCCATGGTGCTCGGTCTGACCATTCTGGTCGGCGCCCTCACCATCACCTTTAACGCAGTGGTCGATATTCTCTACGCCTTTATCGATCCCAAGATCCGTTACTAATTCGGGAGTTCATCATGGTTGTTTCAACTGAAAAACGCGATGCCGTCGAGGCGTTCGCGCAAAAAGTGGAAGTGGTGGAGGGACGCTCCCTGTGGAAGGATGCCCGTCGCCGTTTCCTGCGCAACAAGGCGGCCCTGACCAGCCTGATCATTCTGACCATCATCGGTCTGGCGGTCATCTTTGGCCCCCATTTGTCCCAATACACCTTTGACGATCCGGACTGGGGCGCCATGCAGTCGCCGCCCGATATGGAAGCGGGTCACTACTTCGGTACCGACAGCCTGGGGCGCGATCTGTTCGTGCGCACTCTGCTGGGTGGCCGGATTTCCCTGATGGTCGGCATCATGGGCGCCATGGTGGCGGTCATCATCGGCACCCTGTATGGCGCGGCCTCCGGCTTTATCGGCGGGCGGGTCGACAGCCTGATGATGCGGGTACTGGAGATCCTCAACGCCTTCCCCTTCATGTTCTTTGTCATCATGCTGGTCACCTTCTTTGGCCGCAATCTGGCACTCATCTTTATCGCTATCGGGGCGGTGAGCTGGCTCGACATGGCGCGTATCGTGCGCGGCCAGACTCTCAGCCTCAAGAGCAAGGAGTTTATCGAGGCGGCCCACGTCTGTGGCGTCTCCAAGTGGAAGATCATCACCCGTCACATCGTACCGAACGTACTCGGTATCGTGGCCGTTTACGCCACCTTGCTGGTGCCGGGGATGATCATGTTTGAATCCTTCCTGAGTTTCCTGGGCCTTGGGGTTCAGGAACCGATGACCAGCTGGGGTGCCCTGCTGGATGAAGGCTCCAAGTCGATGGAAGTGGCCATCTGGCAACTGCTGTTCCCCGCCTGCTTTATGGTGGTGACCCTGTTTTGCTTCAACTTCCTCGGGGATGGTCTGCGTGACGCCCTCGATCCGAAAGATCGTTAATCGAGTATCGGATCGACAGGAAAGCATCACGAAAGATCGATAAGGAGTTTTTATATGAAGTTACTGGATGTGAAAGATCTGCGGGTCGAGTTCAAGACCCCGGACGGCAATGTAGTGGCGGTCAACGACCTCAATTTTTCTCTCTCTGCGGGTGAAACCCTGGGGATCGTCGGCGAGTCCGGCTCCGGCAAATCCCAGACGGCCTTTGCCATCATGGGGCTGCTGGCCAAAAACGGCATTATTACCGGTTCCGCCAAGTTTCAGGGTGAGGAGATCCTCAACCTGCCGGAGTCCAAGCTCAACAAGATCCGTTCCGAGAAGATCGCCATGATCTTCCAGGACCCCATGACCTCGCTCAACCCCTACATGAAGGTGCAGGATCAGCTGATGGAAGTGCTGATGTTGCATAAGGGCGTCAGCAAGGCGGAAGCGTTCGAAGAGTCGGTACGGATGCTCGATGCGGTGAAAATTCCCGAAGCACGCAAGCGGATGGGCATGTATCCCCACGAGTTCTCGGGTGGCATGCGCCAGCGGGTGATGATCGCCATGGCGCTGCTCTGCCGGCCGCAACTGCTGATCGCCGACGAGCCGACCACCGCACTTGACGTGACCGTACAGGCCCAGATCATGACTCTGATGAACGAGCTCAAGCGCGAGTTCAACACCGCCATCATCATGATCACCCATGACCTTGGCGTGGTCGCCGGTATCTGCAACAAGGTGCTGGTGATGTATGCCGGTCGTACCATGGAGTACGGCAAGGTAGACGATATCTTCTATCGCCCGAGCCACCCCTACACCGAAGGCTTGCTGCGCGCCATTCCTCGTCTCGATACCGAAGGGGAAGTGCTGCCCACCATCCCGGGCAATCCGCCCAACCTGCTGCGTCTGCCCACCGGTTGCCCCTTCCAGGAGCGTTGCCACCGGGTCAGCGAGATTTGCGGCCAGCAGTCACCGATCCTGACCCCCTTCAACGACGGTCGGGAGCGAGCCTGTCACTGGGTTTCGGATGCAATGAACAAGGGGGCCAACTAAATGGGTGCCGATAAGAAATTGCTGTTGGAAGTGTCTGACCTCAAGGTCCACTTCAGTATCAAGAGTGGCAAGGCGTGGCCATGGGCCAAGCCATCCGATTTGAAGGCGGTCGATGGTGTTACCCTGCGCCTCTACGAAGGGGAAACCCTCGGTGTGGTGGGGGAGTCCGGCTGCGGCAAGTCCACCTTTGCCCGCGCCATCATCGGTCTGGTACCGGCCACCGATGGCAAGGTGGTGTGGCTGGGTGACGATCTCACCAAGCTCGATCAGAATGCCCTGCGCGAGAAGCGCAAAGAGATCCAGATGATCTTCCAGGACCCGCTGGCTTCTCTGAACCCGCGCATGACCATTGGCGACATCATCGCCGAGCCGCTCATCACCTTCTACCCCAACCTGCCGCGGGAAGAGGTGAAGGAGAAGGTACGCGCCATGATGAGCAAGGTGGGGCTGTTGCCCAACCTGGTCAACCGCTATCCGCACGAGTTTTCTGGCGGCCAGTGCCAGCGGATCGGTATCGCCCGGGCGCTGATCCTCGAGCCCAAGATGATCATCTGCGATGAGCCGGTGTCGGCGCTTGACGTATCCATTCAGGCGCAGGTGGTCAACCTGCTCAAATCCCTGCAAAAGGAGATGGGGCTGTCGCTTATCTTCATCGCCCACGACCTGTCGGTGGTCAAGCATATCTCCGACCGGGTGCTGGTGATGTATCTGGGCAACGCCGTCGAGCTGGGGACCCGCAAGGAGATCTTTGCCAATCCGCTGCACCCCTACACCAAGGCGCTGATGTCTGCTGTGCCGATCCCGGACCCTGAGCTGGAGCGCAACAAGGTGATCCAGATCCTGGAAGGGGACTTGCCATCGCCGATGAATCCGCCGTCCGGTTGCGTGTTCCGCACCCGCTGCCCGGTGGCTGGCCCCGAGTGCGCCAAGACCCGCCCCGTGCTGGAGGGGAACTTCGATCACGCGGTCTCCTGCCTCAAGGTCGACCCGCTCTGATGGGGATGTGTTGAACCTGCTTGCGGGGCTCCTTGATGGGGCCCCGATTTATTTTTGACGGCAGTGAAGATGCCTCTTGGCGTTATCTTTTACCGCTGCTACTATCCGCGCAACAAGGGGAGTAACTTCTCGCCGGTTTGTCGTCATTACGGTGCACCCATATCCTGCAGTGCACCCGGCAGCCGGGCAGTCGATGCAAATCAGCTGTAAGTGAGACCTTGCCGAGAGGCAAGGTGTATCTGCTCCAAACGCAAACCCACGCCTCTCGGTCGTGGGTTTTGTCGTTTTTGGGAGAAGTGAAAATGGGTGAATGGTGGATGTGGACCGGTTTCTTCAGCATAGTGCTGGTCCTGTTATGGATAGACATACGCTTTGTCGGTGGCGGCAAGTCACACAAGGTGTCCCTCAAAGAGGCGGGTGTCTGGTCCCTCATCTGGGTCAGCGTGGCGCTGCTCTTCAACCTGGCCATCTGGCTCTGGCTGGATCACAGCGCGGGCCGTGAGATTGCCAACCAGAAGGGACTGGAGTTCCTCACTGGCTACCTCATCGAGAAAGCGCTGGCAGTGGACAACGTATTCGTCTGGCTGATGCTGTTCGGTTACTTTGCCATTCCGGCCGAGCTGCAGCGCCGGGTGCTGCTCTATGGAGTACTGGGTGCCATCGTGATGCGTGCCGGTATGGTGTTCGCGGGTAGCTGGCTCATCGAGCAGTTCCACTGGATCCTCTATCTGTTCGGCGCCTTCCTGCTGCTGACCGGTGCCAAGATGCTGTGGGCGGCCGACAAGGAGCCGGACTTGGCCAACAATCCGCTGCTAGGCTGGATGCGCCGTCGTTTCAAGGTGACCGAGACCCTGGAAGGGGAGAAGTTCTTCGTCTGGCGTGACGGTGTGCGCTATGCCACCCCGCTGCTGCTCATTCTGGTGTTGGTGGAGGTGAGCGATCTCATCTTCGCGGTGGACAGTATCCCGGCCATCTTCGCGGTGACCACGGATCCCTTCATCGTGCTGACCTCCAACATCTTCGCCATCATGGGTCTGCGTGCCATGTACTTCCTGCTGGCGGGTGTGGCTGATCGCTTCGCCCTGCTCAAATACGGTCTGGCGCTGATCCTGATGTTTATCGGGGTCAAGATGCTGCTGCTGGATATCTTCAAGATCCCGACCGGCATAGCACTGGGCGTAGTCGCGTTGATCCTGCTGGCATCCATGGGGCTGAGTCTGTTTGTGACCCGAAAAAAGGCCGCTTAAACGCAACATCATTTAATACCAAACAACAAGGGCTCCCGCGGGAGCCCTTTTTCATATCGCGTGATCAGCGTTTGATCTTCTTGGGGTTGGTGTAGCCCCAGATGGTGTACATGTCCGCCAGCAGGGCGCCGTTGTACTCCTCCAGATCCGCCTGTTTCACTTCGGCTTCACCCTGACGGCCAAACAGCACCACCTCGTCACCGGGTTTCACCCCTTTCAGATCCGTCACATCCACCATGATGGTGTTCATGGAAGTCTTGCCGACCACCGGCACCTTCTGACCCTGGATCAGCACATAGGCTTTGTTGCTGAGGGCGCGGCGATAGCCATCGGAGTAGCCCAGCGGCAGGTTGGCGAGCCAGGAGTCACGCTTGAGAGTAAAGGTGCGGTCATAACCGACGGTGTTACCCGCTGCATAGTGGTTGACCGAGGCGACCTGGGTCTTGAATGCCATCACCCGCTTGTATTCGGTGTGGGAGGGGATGGAGTCACCGTAGAGCAGGCCGCCCGGGCGCACCATGTCGAAGTAGGCGTCCGGCACAGCCAGGGTGGCGAAGGAGTTGGCGGCGTGGATGGTGATCTTGCTGCGATCCAGCTTGCCCGCTTCCAGCAGCCACTGGGAGTCCAGTTTGAACTGGGCCAGTCCCATCTTGACGTCCTCTTTCTCCTCAACCGGGAAGTGGGTCATGATGCCGACCGGGGTGATCCCCTTTAGCTTGAGCATGGCCAGCGCATCCTGCTTGGCATCGGCCAGGCGCAGGTCGATGCCGTTGCGGCTCATGCCGGCTGAGTTGAGCGCGATATGCACCGGAATGGTGGTGTGGTGGCGCTGGGCGATATCGGCGATACCCTGGGCACTCACCAGACTGCCGATCAGCTCCTCCATCTTGTAGGGCAGGGCCTGCTCTACTTCATCCGGGGTGGCAGCACGCACCCGCATCAGACGGCCGGTAAAGCCCTTCTCGCGGGCGACGCGCGCCTCTTCGTTGCTGGCGATGCCGATGCAGGGGATATTGGCCTTGACCACGGAGGGGACCAGCAGGTCGATGCCATGACCGTAAGCGTCGGCCTTCATGATGGCGCAGATCTGCGGGCCCTTGTCACCGAGACGATCCTTGAGGGTCTGGATATTGTGCTCAAAGGCGCCCAGATCCACTTCCAACCAGGCGTTGCTGGCGGTTTGCTCCTGGCCGTTGCGATGATCTGTCGCAAGGGGCAGATAGGGAGCCGCAACGGCTTGGCCCGCGAGCAGGCCGAAGATCAGGGTAGCCAGCAGAGTTTTCTTGTGCATGGTGATTCCTTTTTGTTGTTCGCGTTGGATAGTTTGGACGGGGTCGGCCACATTGGTGGTGGTTTAACCACAACTTATTGTTATTATTATGATCTTTGTCACTCTCAACAGGCGCTGACTGGTTGGGAGTCTACCGCAACACGGGTTCGGCCGACACTCGTCAGGGGAATAAAATGGTCAATCTTGAGTTACGTTTGCCACCACCGCTGATCTTCCTGCTCTGTGCAGGGGCCATGTGGTGGCTAAGAGGGGAGAGCCAGCCCGGTATCTGGGCAATGACACTGATGGCTGTGCTGGTCGTGGCGGGGGCCATCATGGGCTTTGGGGCCCTGCAACGGTTTCGTCACCACCAGACCACGGTCAGCCCCACCAAACCGCAGCACACCAGCCGTCTGGTGACCTGTGGCGTCTATCGTGTCAGCCGCAATCCCATGTATCTGGGCTTGCTCTGCTGGCTGGCCGCCTGGGGCTGTTATCTCGGCGGGATGTGGGTCTGGGTTGGGCCAATCGTGCTGGTGGCCTGGTTAACTCGCTTTCAGATCATGCCGGAGGAGCGGCTGCTAAGCGCCCGCTTTGGTGACGAGTATGTGGCGTATTGCCAGCGCGTTCGCCGTTGGTGTTAAGTGGTCTGGAAGACACTTTGCGAAAGTGTGAGAGGGAGATAATGCCCCCGTGCCTGTTGAGGCACGGGAGGGAGCGATCAGAAGAGATCGTCCTTTTCATCCTTTGTTGGCTCCAGACTCCAGCCGGTGGCATCACTGCTGCTGGCTATCTGTCCCTTCTCCTTCCACAGCTTGATCTTGAGGCGCAGGTTGTTGGCCGAATCGGCGTTTTTCACGGCCTCCTCCTCGTCGATTACGCCTTCTACTACCAGATCAAACAGGGCACTGTCGAAGGTGACCATGCCGAGGGCCTTTGACTTTTCCATCACCTCTTTGAGGCCGCCAAATTCGCCGCGCTTGATCATGTCGCGGATAGTGTGGGTGCCGAGCATGATCTCCACTGCGGCCCGGCGGCCGCCATCGGTGGTTTTCACCAGCCGCTGGGAGACAAAGGCCTTGAGGTTGTTGCCCAGATCGTTGAGCAGCTGTGGGCGGCGCTCTTCCGGGAAGAAGTTGATGATGCGATCCAGCGCCTGGTTGGCATTGTTGGCGTGCAGGGTGGAGATGGCAAGGTGGCCGGTTTCGGAGAAGGCCAGCGCATGCTCCATGGTCTCGCGATCGCGGATCTCGCCGATAAGAATGACATCTGGCGCCTGACGCAGGGTGTTTTTCAGGGCCGCATGGAAGCTGCGGGTATCCACGCCCACTTCCCGCTGGTTGATGATGCTCTTGCGATGGCGATGCACGAACTCCACCGGATCCTCGATGGTGATGATGTGGCCGCCGCTGTTGCGGTTGCGATGGTCGATGAGGGCCGCGAGCGAGGTGGACTTGCCCGAGCCGGTACCGCCGACAAACAGCACCAGGCCACGTTTCTCCATGATGGTGTCGAGCAGCACAGGCGGGAGTTTGAGATCTTCAAAGCGGGGGATGTCGGTCTTGATGTTGCGCGCCACCAGAGAGACTTCGTTGCGCTGCTTGAAGATGTTGACCCGAAAGCGGCCGATCTGGGGCAGGGAGATGGCGAGGTTCATCTCCAACTCCTTCTCGAACTGCTGCTTCTGCTCGCCATCCATGATCTCGGCGGCGATCCGCGCCACTTCACCCGGTTCCAGCGGCGTTTCGTTGAGGGGGCGCAGGCCGCCGTTAAATTTGGCGCAGGGGGGCGCGCCGGTCGACAGATAGAGGTCTGAGCCATCCTGCTTGGCCAGGATCTGTAACATGTCTCGCAATTCCATTTTTTTGCCTCGTCGATCAATGAGATGCCATGAGCGGGATGATATTGAGTGTACAGCCTCAGGCGCCGGTCAGTTTCTCGCGAAAGACAAAAAAGACCGCACCGAGAATGCAGAGCCCTGCCCAGAGATAGTCCCATTTCAGTTCTTCTTTGAGATAGAAGATAGAGAAGGGGACGAATACGGTGAGTGTGATCACTTCTTGCAGGATTTTCAGTTGGCCCACGCTCATCACCGTATGGCCGATGCGGTTGGCGGGCACTTGTAGCAGGTATTCGAACAGAGCGATACCCCAGCTCACCAGGGCGGCAATGATCCAGGGTTTATGGTTCATGCTCTTGAGGTGAGCGTACCAGGCGAAGGTCATAAAGACGTTGCTGCAGAGCAGCAGACCGATACTGGTGAAAATCGGGTTCATAGGGTTCTCCTTGAAAATCCGGCGCATTTTATCCCTGAACCACGGGTTTTCATACGTGGTGCGGGAGGGTATTTTTAACCAACAGGATAAGCCGTGCGAGGTATGCGACGGGATGGGCAAGTTATGCGGGATTGTGTTGTTACTGTTATTTGCCATGCCGGTGTGTGCGACCCCGACGCTGACGGTGGCCACTGATCTGTGGCCGCCATTTCGCATCCTGCAAGCGGATGGCCGGTTGCAGGGGCTCGACATGGACATCCTGCGCCGGTTGCAACAGGCGAGCGGCATTGAGTTGCAGGTACGGCGGATGCCGTGGGGCAGGGCGCTCAAGCAGATGCAAACCGGTCAGGTCGATCTGATGATTGGCCTCGCCTATACCGCCGAGCGGGCGCAGTTCATCGACTATCTGCAGCCTGCCTACTACAAGTGCTGGCCCGCGTTTTATGGTCAGCCGATCAATGTGGCCCGGATCCACCAATACCGCGATCTGCAGGGGGTGAAGGTGGGCTATGTGCTCAACTCCGCCTACTTTGAGCCCTTCAACTCTGACAGTCGCCTCGACAAGCACGGAGTACCCACCGAAGATCAGCTGCTGCGCATGGTGCAGCGCGGTCACCTGCCGCTGATGATTGGCACCGACTGTCAGGTGGACTATGCCCTGAGTCAGGGAAATGCCAGCCGGATAGGCAAGGCGGACTACCGCCCCGCCACGCCGGTGACCCTCTATCTGGGGATGAGCAAGCACTCACCTCATCAGTCGTTGCGCCAGCCCTTGCTGGTAGCGCTGCAAAATCTGGTGGCCAGCGGCGAGATAAGCGTGATGGCAAAGCGTTACCAGCCTTGACCTTGGGTGGCAAGCCACTGTTATCATGCCCTTTTCCTGCTTCCCCCAGGCGCTGCGACAGGGCCGGGGGAAAGCCTTGTTATTCGGGGATCTTCCTTGTACCTCTCCCTTATCGCCCGCCAGCAGCGCTGGCAGCGGCGCTGGCTCTGTGGCCTGACGCTGCTGACCCTGCTGCTGTTTCTCTTATCCCTCGTCTGGGGCGAGTTTGTGCTGCTGCCCTGGCAGCCCCTTGGCGATCTCGAACAGCGCATCCTGCTGGAGCTGCGTCTGCCGCGCGCCTTGCTGGCCCTCTTGGCTGGTGCAGCGCTTGCCTGTGGCGGTGCCGTGCTGCAGGTGATGCTGCACAACCCGGTGGCGGAGCCCGGGCTGCTTGGTGTTTCAAGCGGGGCAGGACTGGCTGCCATGGTAGCGATGGCGGTAGCCAAATCCCTCGGTGTCTATCTGCCCGGCTGGGGGCTGTCACTGGCGGCCTTCGGTGGCGCCTTGCTGGTGACCATGCTGCTCATTCGGCTGGCGCGCCGGGCGCGTCTCGGCCATGCCCGCTTGCTATTGTTTGGGGTGGCCATCGGCATTCTCACCAATGCCGCCATGACCTGGTTGATGTACTTTGCCGATGATGGCTCCTTGCGTGAATTCATGTTCTGGATGATGGGCAGCCTCTCTTACGGCAGCCAGCAGTTCGGCTGGTGGTGGCTGGTGCTGCCGCTCACCCTGGGCTGGCTCTGCTGGCAGGGCAAGGCGCTGCAACAGTTGTTGTTGGGGGAGACCCAGGCCCGCCTGATGGGGATGGATGTCGACAAGATGCGGGTGCGGCTGGTGCTGGCGGTCTGTCTGCTGACCGGTGTGGCGGTGTCGTTGTGTGGTGTCATCGGTTTTGTCGGGTTGGTGGTGCCCCATCTGCTGCGGCTCTGCGGTGGCAGCGATCAGAGCTTTCTGCTGCCTGCCTCGGCGCTTGGCGGCGGGGCCCTGCTGCTGGCGGCCGATCTGGTTGCTCGATCCACCCTGAGCGCGGGGGAGTTGCCTATCGGCGTCATCACCGCCTCGGTGGGGGCACCGCTCTTTATCTACCTGCTATTGAGGCAAACTGCCGATGGTGCTGCATGAATATCTGCATGATTTGGTCGGGGCACGCAGTCTCCTTATTTACCCGTTGTTGAGGCAAGATGCCGATGTCACCCGCTGATCCCATGCCGGTTTCTTCTGGTGCTACTGCGCCGCTGCTGGAGGCGCGCGCACTCGCCATTGCCGGACGGCTCTCTCCCCTCGATCTTCGCTGGCATGGCGGCCAGCTGGTGGCGCTGCTTGGCCCCAATGGCAGTGGCAAGTCGACCCTGCTCGGGGCGCTGGCGGGGATTTTACCCGCCGATGGCACAGTGCTGCTGGGGGGGGTGGTGCTTACTGACCTGAGTTGGCCCGAGCTTGCCAAGCAGCGTGCCATGCTACCCCAGCGTCAGCCCCAGCTGTTTCATATTCCGGTGTTTCAGGTGTTGAGCCTTGGGCTCGATGAGGCGGTTGCGCCCGCCAGACAGAATGAGGCGATAAACGCACTGTGCGAGGCATTGGAGCTGGAAGCCTTGCTGGCTCGTGATTTCAGCCGGTTGTCGGGCGGTGAACAGCAGCGGGTGCTGATTGCCCGCACCCTGCTGCAGGTGTGGCCGAGCCTCAATCCGACCGGCAAGGTGCTGCTGCTGGACGAGCCGCTGGCGGGGCTCGACCTGCATCACCAGCTGGCGCTATTGCGTTTGCTGAAAACCCTGGCCGGGCAGGGATTGCTGGTGGTGCTCGCCATCCACGATATCAATCTGGCCATCGACTGGGCGGACCGCATTCTCTGCCTGCAAGGGGGCGCGGTGGTGCGCGAAGGGGGTGTCGAGCTGGTGGATGAGGCATTGCTGGCGCAGGTATTCCAGATCCGCACCGATCGTATCGAAGCGGCGGGTCGGGTCTGGTTTATGCCCAGTTTGTGAGAAACAAGAAAGGCCCTTGGCGTCAGCCGAGGGCCTTTTTGAAGAATACGACTCGCTCCGTTTCGGCAAAGCCGAGTCGCTGGTGCATCTGCTGCGAGGCAAGATTGTCGATGGCGGCATCGGAGGCCAGTTCCCGGCAACCCAGCTCGCGGCCCCACTGCGCCACCTGAGCGATCAAGGCTTGGGCCACCCCACGCTGGCGCGAGGCCGGTTGCACATAGACCCCTTCCAGATACATCACAGGGCTGCTGTTGCAGCCATTCACGTAATCGTGGCGCAGGGCTGCATCGGCAAAGCCTACCGCCTGACTCTGCTCATCCAGCGCCAGAAAGGCGTTGAGATGTGCATTGGCCAACATCTCAACCCCTTCCTGCAGGTGGGCCGAAAGTGCGTGATGCGGCCACAGCTGCTGGCGCAGGGTTGCCCACTGCGCCAGCAGCGTCTCATCGAGGGGGACTATCTGCCAGCCGATATTTGTCATCGGGGCTCAGGCTTGCCGCTTGGCAAGGCGCACCTGCGCAGCCTCTGCCAGCATCGCCAGCAGGGTTTCGGTGTCGCTCCATGACAGGCAGGCATCGGTGATGCTCTGGCCGAAGGTGGCGGCGCAGCCGTTCTCCACATCCTGACGCCCTTCCACCAGGAAGCTTTCTGCCATGATGCCGGCGATGCCGGTACGGCCGCGGCGCAGTTGATCGCAGATATCTTGCGCCACCAGCAGCTGACGGCGGTGATCCTTCATGCTGTTGCCGTGGCTGAAATCGACCACCAGACGCTCCGGCAGGCCCACATCGGCCAACGCTTCACACGCTTCATCGACACTGGCGGTGTCGTAGTTGGGGCGGTGGCCGCCACGCAGGATCACATGACCAAAGGGGTTGCCGGCGGTGCGGTAGATGGTCATCTTGCCGTCCTTGTCCGGCGAATAGAAGATGTGGCTGTGGCGGGCGGCGCGCACCGCATCGATGGCGATGCGGGTATTGCCGTCGGTGCCGTTCTTGAAGCCAACCGGGCAGGAGAGGGCCGAAGCCATCTCGCGGTGTACCTGGGATTCGGTGGTGCGTGCGCCGATGGCGCCCCAGGTGATGAGGTCGGCAATATACTGGCCAGTCACCATATCGAGGAATTCGGTGGCGGTTGGCATGCCGATCTCGTTGATGTCGACCAGCAGTTTGCGCGCCAGTTTCAGCCCTTCGTTGACGTCGAAACTGCCATCGAGGCGCGGATCGTTGATCAGTCCCTTCCAGCCGACGATGGTGCGCGGCTTCTCGAAATAGGTGCGCATCACGATGCAGAGGCTCTCTTTATACTGCTCGCGCAGGGCGTTGAGGCGCTGGGCATACTCGCGAGCAGCAGCGGGATCATGGATGGAACAGGGGCCGACGATGACCAGCAGGCGCTGATCGTCTCCAGCCAGAATGGCTTCCACTTCGCGACGGGCATCCAGCAGATTCTGGGCAATGGTATCGGTGATCGGAAACGCGTGTGCGAGCTCGCTCGGAGTGATCAGTGACTCCAGGCGACGGGTGCGCAATTCATCTGTGTGAATGGACATACAACTCAAGTCTCGAGTGGGTGGTGTCAGCCGCAAGGGGCGAAAAAGCAAAGAGATAAAATAAAGCAAAAGTCCCCTGATTGAAACCTTGGGGGGCTCTGATAGGATGTGAGGCCAAAATCGATTCCAAATGAGGTAGATAGCGTGGCAAAGCCAGGGGCAACCGGGGTCACCCGCATCATCAACGCAACCGGTTACAGCATGAAGGGGCTCAAGTCAGCCTGGATTAACGAGGCGGCGTTTCGGCAGGAGCTGATGCTGATCCTGCTGCTGATGCCGCTGGCCTTCTGGCTGGGGGATTCTCTCAACCAGATCCTGCTGCTTATCGTCATCAGCTGGCTGGTGGTGATCGTCGAGATCCTCAACTCCGCCATTGAAGCTGTGGTAGACAGGGTTGGCTCCGAGCATCACGAGCTCTCCGGTCGTGCCAAGGATCTGGGCTCCGCCGCCGTCTTTATTGCGCTGGCCCTGAACGCTCTGGTATGGGGCGCGCTGGTAGGCCGCAATCTGTTGGGGTGGTGGTAAGCCACCATGCTGTTTTGAGGTTCTGCTTCATAAAAAAGCCCGTCATCACGACGGGCTTTTTGCTGCGCAGATAAGGGTCTATCAGTGGAGGATGCGGGCGCGGATGGTGCCGTTGATCTCCTTGAGCTTGGCGAGCGCCTTCTCGCTGTGCTCGGTCTCCACGTCGATCACCACGTAACCGATATGGCTGCTGGTCTGCAGGTATTGACCGGCGATGTTGATCCCCTCTTCGGCGAAGATCTGGTTGATCTGGTTCATCACACCCGGCTGGTTGCGGTGAATGTGCAGCAGGCGGCTGGAGCCCTTGTGGCCCGGCAGCGACACTTCCGGGAAGTTGACGGCGGAGAGGGTGGAGCCGTTGTCGGAGTATTTGACCAGCTTGTTGGCCACTTCCAGCCCGATGTTCTCCTGCGCTTCATGGGTGGTGCCACCGATGTGCGGGGTCAGGATGACGTTTTCCAGCCCACGCAGCGGGCTTTGGAACTCTTCGTCATTGGACTTGGGCTCGACCGGGAAGACGTCGATGGCAGCGCCGGCGATATGCCCGCTCTTGATGACGTCAGCCAGCGCATCGATATCCACCACGGTACCGCGGGCGGCGTTGATGAAGATGGCGCCCGGTTTCATCATCCGCAGCTGCTCGGCACCGATCATGTTCTTGGTGGAGGCGGTCTCCGGCACATGCAGGCTGATGACGTCAGACATATTGAGCAGCTCGACCATGCTTGGCACCTGAATGGCGTTACCCAGCGAGAGCTTGTTCTCGATATCGTAGTAATAAACCTTCATGCCGATGCTCTCGGCGATGATGCCAAGCTGGGTTCCGATGTGGCCGTAGCCGATGATGCCGAGCTTCTTGCCGCGCGCTTCCACCGAGCGGTTGGCCAGTTTTTCCCACACGCCGCGATGGCACTTGGCGTTTTTCTCTGGGATGCCGCGCAGCAGCAGCAGGATCTCACCCAGAACCAGCTCGGCGACCGAACGGGTGTTGGAGAAGGGGGCGTTGAAGACCGGAATACCGCGGATCTGGGCCGCTTCCAGCTCGACCTGGTTGGTACCGATGCAGAAGCAGCCGATGGCGACCAGCTTGTTGGCGGCGTCGAGGACTTTCTCGGTGATCTGGGTGCGGGAGCGCAGCCCGATGAAATGGACGTCGCGGATCTGCTCGATCAGCTCCTCTTCGGAGAGCGAGGTCTTGAGATACTCCACACTGGTGTAACCTGCGGCACGAAAGGTCTCTACGGTGTTGGGATGAACCCCCTCCAGCAGCAGAACCTTGATTTTATCCTTGTCCAACGAAAACTTGGCAGTCATGACGATCCCTCTGTATGTGCAAACGTAAGTGCAGATTTGGTGTGCGAAGAAAACCGTAAAGTAGCAAAAACGTTTGGGAGAGGGAATATTTGTGACGAAAGTCAAATTCTTTGAAGTTATCAACGAATGTTGTAAACATCCGTATGCAACTTGTTGAGGGATAAATAAAAACGGCGCCATCAGGCGCCGTCATTTATTCACAGTGCAATGTTTGGGTCATATCCCATCCCGGGGCTCAATCAACGCCGCTGCTGCGTCAGAGGTGGCAGAGTGGCGCTGGCGGGCGAGGGAGGATGCCGCTGCACTGTGCTGCCGGTGTCGGGATTACTGGGTAATCACGCCGTCCGGCGTACCGATCAGGACCACATCGGCGCCGCGGGCGGCGAACAGGCCGTTGGTGACCACGCCAACAATGGCGTTCAGTCGCACTTCCAACGCCTTGGCGTCGGTAATGGCCATGCCTTTCACATCCAGAATGTGGTTGCCGTTGTCGGTGACCACCCCTTCACGCCACACCGGGTTGCCACCCAGTTTGCGAATTTCGCGGGCCACGTATTCGCGGGCCATCGGGATCACTTCCACCGGCAGCGGGAACTGGCCCAGCACGTCGACGGTCTTGGTGTTGTCGATGATGCAGATGAACTTGTCAGCGACGGCGGCAACGATCTTCTCGCGGGTCAGGGCTGCGCCACCGCCCTTGATCATGTCGCGGGTTGCGTTGATCTCGTCGGCGCCATCCACATAGACGGAGAGGGCGTCGATCTCGTTGAGATCAAATACGGTGATGCCGAAGCCCTTGAGGCGCTCGGTAGAGGCCACGGAGCTGGATACCGCCCCCTTGATCTCGTCCTTCATGGTCGCCAGCGCGTCGATAAAGTGGTTGACGGTAGAGCCGGTGCCCACCCCGACGATGGTGCCGGGAACCACATACTTGAGCGCAGCCCAACCGGCCGCCTTCTTCATTTCATCTTGAGTCATGATCGTTCCTTAAGAAAAAAGCGGGCGCATTATATCCAACCCGGTACCCCGTCGCGACCTTGTTGCTCACGTTCCGGGGCAAAAAGAGGGACTTTGTAAATCGTTTGCCTGTTTATTCTGCGTTTGCGCGCACAAAGCAGGGGCTGCCTGCCAAAAACAGCCTATTCAAAGCGCCAGCAGTGGCTCGGGGTGATGATCTGGGGCAGCGGCACATCCCACTCCTCTTGCGGGACCGCATCTACCTGCTGGCAGTCGTGGGCAATGCCGAGCGGCTTGGGCCCCAGCTTGTGCTCATGCCAGATGGCGAGAGTGCGATCGTAGTAGCCGCCCCCCATGCCAAGGCGATTACCCTGAGCATCAAAGGCGACCAGCGGGGTGCAGATAAGATCGAGCGTGCTGTGGGGCACCACCTGCAGGATATCCAGCTCCGGCTCTTCGATGCCGTAGCGGTTGCGCACCATGGGGCTGGTGGCGGTATAGCGCAAAAAGAGCAGGTGACCCGGAGTAAAGGGGTGGAGCACCGGCAGGTAGACCTCTTTGTGCTGGGCCCACAGCCAATGGATGGTGGGCAAGGGGTTGATCTCCCCATCATTGGCCAGATAGAGGGCAATGCGTTTGGCGGCGAGGATCTCGGGGTGTTGCTTGAACTGGGCCAGCAGCTGTTGGGCCGCCGCTTGCTGCTCGGCCGGACTCAGATTTTTGCGGCGTTGACGAACCAGTTGGCGCAGGGATTGACGTTCGGGTTGGGACTCATGCATGGGGAACCTCTGGTATAGCTGCGCATCGATGGCTTGAACGCGCTCTACCTTAGCACATTCACTCTTGACGTTAAGGGGGGCAGGGGAACTCTCGCCCCGGACGGCTTATGCCCGGAACGGTGGGATAAATGCTGGCTGAGCCGTTAGTGAGTCAACAAGGGCCAGGGGGTGGCCCCTGTTGACAGCATGTCGGCGCGCCAGCCTCTGGTCTGTTACTTGTCAGCTTTGCCGCGCATCTGGTGCTTCACAAACACGGCAATGAGTGCTGCTACAGCGAGTGCCATCGGGTAGAAACTCATGCTCACTACCGCCAGCGGTGACAGGGCGAAGATGGATCCCAGAAGCAGCGCCTGTGCGCCCCAAGGGATCAGACCCTGTACCACGCAGGAGAAAATATCGAGCATGGAGGCGGCGCGGCGCGGGGTGACACCGTGGTGTTCGGCCAGATCCCGGGCTACCTTGCTGGCGACGATAATAGCCACCGTGTTGTTGGCGGTGCAGAGGTTGGTGAGGCTCACCACCCCGGCGATGCCGAGCTCGGCGGCTTTCTCGTTCTGTTCACCATTGTGCTCGCGAGTGAAACGGGCAATCAGGGCGCTGATGCGCTCACTGATCCAGGCCAGACCACCCTGACGCTCCATCAGGGCGCCGAGACCGCCGATCAGCATGGAGAGCAGGAAGATCTCCTGCATGCCGGTAAAGCCCTGATAGATATCCTTGCTGAACTGACCGATGGCGTAGCCGTTGATCATGCCCACCACTCCGGCGGCCAGAATACCGATTCCCAGCACCACAAACACATTCACTCCGGCGAGCGCCAGCCCCAGGATCAGCAGATAAGGCATCACCTTGAACAGCTCGATGGCGCTGCCGCTGGCCGGGGATTCACCCACTGAGCCCAGGGTCAGATAGAGCAGGATCACTGCGATGGCAGCTGGGGCCGCAATCTTGAAGTTTTCGCGGAACTTGTCCTTCATCTCGCATCCCTGGCTGCGGGTTGCTGCTATGGTGGTGTCGGAGATGATGGAGAGGTTATCGCCAAACATGGCGCCGGAGAGAATGGTGCCTGCCATCAGCACAGGATCAATACCGGCTGCCTGCGCTACGCCAAGGGCCACCGGCGCCACGGCACCTATGGTGCCCATGGAGGTACCCATGGCGGTGGCAATAAAGGCAGAGATGAGGAACAGCCCGGGCAGCAGTGCCCAGCCGGGGATGAGGGAGAGACCCAGCGCCACAGTGGCATCAACGCCGCCGGTGGCCTTGGCCACGCTGGCAAAGGCCCCTGCCAGCAGATAGATAAGGCACATCGCCATGATATTGCTGTGGCCAACCCCCTTGAAGAAGGTCTCCAGATTGCTGTTGAAGCTCTCTTTGCCAAGCAGCAGGGCGAGCATCACCGCAGGCAAGGCTGCAACCGGAGCGGGCAGCTGATAGAAGGCGAACTCGACCCCCTGCAGGGTCAGCCAGGTACCGGTACCGATAAAGAGTGCGAGAAAAACCAGAAGTGGCAGCAAGGCCCTGGCACTGGGTTGAGTCTGGATCATGTGTTCCTCTGAAATTGAACAATGACCTCCTGTCATAAACTGCTTTGTACCTGTATCGGATAGGGATAGGGGGAAAACAGGGCGGGCATCCTGCCGCATTGGGGTGCCCACAGTAGTGAGTCAACCTCGCTTGGTCAAGATAGACGTCCAGATGGATAAGTGTTTTTGTTTGATGATTCTGGTGTTGTTGAGATATCCAAAGAATATTCGGAAAAAGAAGTTGGCGCTGTTTATTGTTCATTTCCGTTCTGACGCAGTCCGCGGGTATCGCGTGCCTTTAATAAGGAAAGAGGTAAACGATAAGATCTCTGCATGCCATCTTGGGGATTTCTCCCGCTGCCAAACGTCAGCCGCACCTCTCTCTATCTCTACGTGAGCATGGTGCGGATATTTCCAGAACTCGTGGACACAAGACCTGGGCTGTGTGGTTACTGTGTCAGTTTCTCCACCGCCTGAACGGCTGTCGCGAGAGCATCCTGTTCCAGCGTCAGCGGAATGTGGCCAATTCCGGGCAGCAGGGTGACAGGCCAGAAGATGCCGAGACGTCTTAACTCAGGTTCAAGTTGATCTGTTTGAAAGGCTTCGTCATTTGCACCCGCGATCACGGCGCAGGGGCGTTGCACATTGCGCAAATTCTGCTGATAGTCGCGCTCTGGCTGAAAGTTCGAGGCAAGGTTGAAGGAGTCGGAGGGGGTCAGCAGGGATTTCGCCTCATCATTAAGGGCAAAGTTCAGCACGGTCAGATGGTTGAGTGCGGAAATATGGAAACCGTTGAGGATGCTCAGGGCGATGAGGCGAGGCAAGCCGACACGCACCCAGCCACCGCTGTTGGGCCGGTAGTTGGCGGCGGTGGGGCCGAGATAGGGGGAGAGCAGCAGATAACTCTCGAACAGGGTTTGTCGCGTACTGCCAGCAACACGCAGGACAAAGCCACCCCCTGACGAGAAGCCGACGAGTGTTGCAGGCTTGTCGGGGGCTACCGACTTGATGAAATCTTCCAGATCGTCCTCAAGCTGACCGATGTAGGAAATGGTGCCTTTGTTGCCCGATGCGCCATGGCCGCGAATGTCGAGGGCGTAGGCGTCGTATCCCGCTTGCGAAAAGGCGCTCGCCATCTTGTGCATGCTCTGGCTGCTGGCAGAAGAGCCGTGAACCAGTACCACGCTGCCCTTGACCTTGTTGTTCTCTGCGTGCTCCTCTGCGCCATAGTGCCGATAGGCCAGCTGCGTGCCGTCACGCGCCGGGTATCTTGAGAGAGGTGGCATGTTGCTCCAGCCACTCCCCTTGAAAGGGTCGTTGATGCTGGCCATCGCCGGTGCCGGACTCGGCCCGCCAAACAGCAGAGCCGCGGCCAGCATGACCAAGGTCAGTGATATCAACCCCACAGCAAACAGCAATCCTGCGCTCATCTTTGCACCTCATTTGATATCGACACGGGTGTTGCCCTGATTTTGCTTATGCTGGCATTTCACTCGTTCGAACCTATCAGATGGCACCCGGTCTGCCAAATGATGGAGTGAGACGATGAAAACGGCCTGTGACCAAAAGGAAGTTCTTGGCCAGCCGGTGGATGGGGCCGTTGACGAGTGCTGCAAGGAGTGGTGGCATCATGGCTTTTCAAACCCGGCGCAGGCTGGTAAAACGGTCTCTTTCCATAATTAAAAGAGATGAGAGGGTGGAGATGGACAATCCGATCCGTGTGGCTGTGATGGGCTGTAATGGTCGTATGGGCAAGGTGCTGCTGGAGGCCATCACCAACACCGATGGCGTGGTGGTTGGTGCTGCGCTGGAGCGGCCGGGCTCGGCGGTGATCGGTCTTGATGCCGGTGAGCTCAATGGGCTGGGCCATCTGGGTGTGGCCATCAGTGACAGTCTTGACAAGGTGCGTGACGAGTTTGATCTTATCATCGACTTCACCCGCCCCGAGGTGACCCTGGCCAATCTGGCCTTTGCGCTGGCCCACCACAAGCAGATGGTGATCGGCACCACCGGTTTTGACGATGCAGGCAAGGCTGCTCTGAAAGAGGCTGGCAAGCAGATCGGTATCGTGTTCGCCTCCAACTACTCGGTCGGGGTCAACCTGGTGTTCAAGCTGCTGGAGCAGGCCGCCAAGGTGATGGGGGATTACACCGACATCGAGATCATCGAGGGCCACCATCGCCACAAGGTGGATGCGCCATCCGGTACTGCCCTCTCCATGGGGGAAGTGGTCGCCAAAACCCTGGGCCGGGATCTCAAGGAGTGCGCCGTCTATGGTCGCGAGGGGATCACTGGCGAGCGGGATCGCAACACTATCGGCTTTGCCACCATTCGCGCCGGCGATCTGGTGGGGGAGCATACCGTCATGTTTGCCGATATCGGCGAGCGGGTGGAGATCAGCCACAAGGCCTCCAGTCGCCTGACCTTCGCCAACGGTGCTGTGCGAGCGGGCAAGTGGCTTGGTCAGCAGGGGGCCGGTCTTTATGACATGCAGGATGTGCTCAATCTCAAGTGATGCCTCTGAGCGGCACTTTCGTATTACTGCTACCCAGTGAAAAACCCCGGCTTGCCGGGGTTTTTGCTGTCAGTTAGCCAGAGTTTGTATAAAAAAACACACTGCCTGCAATTTTTATCTGAATGCCTTATAAATCACACTATTGCGTTATCCACCAGATTTTTCCTTCCTGAATGTCATCACCAGGTAACAGATTTGAGCATCTTTATGGCGGGTAAAGCCATTTTTTTACACGGACCGGAAAAGACTAAAAATTCAAACACAGAAAAACGTTTTCCATTTTTCATGCTCACTCTTGTCATCATAAAAGCGTTAAATTTGTCATTAATGTTTTTTTTTGTAAAAATAAACGCCATTGTTTTAATTGGGTTTTTTGTTTGTTTTTGTCGTTATCTCTGGCTTGGTGGCATCTTTTGGTGGTGGTTTTTCCTTTTCTTTCGTGGGAGGGGGTTGCAAAGCGACCAAGTGCATAGATAATGGGTAATGTTGCTTTTTTATTGAATTTAGATGCATTTCATCTGAGAAAAGACGTTGAAATGCCACTTTTTTTAAGTAGAATGCGCCCAATTTGCCAGAAATCTGCCGGGTTCGAGTCCTGTCCAAGACCGGAACCGAGCCCGCAACACCCAGGTAAATTGCTGAATTTAAAGCTAAATAACTGGAGGTTGTCTTGAATCACACTGCATTGCTAGTGCTGGAAGATGGAACTGTGTTCAAAGGCGTGTCGATAGGCGCCGAGGGATGTTCCGTTGGTGAAGTGGTTTTCAATACGTCGATGACGGGCTATCAGGAAATCCTCACCGATCCCTCTTATTCCCGTCAGATAGTCACCCTCACTTACCCCCATATAGGCAACACCGGCACTAACAGCGAAGATGAAGAGTCCAGTCAGATCCATGCTCAGGGATTGATCATCCGGGACCTTCCGATACTTGCCTCCAATTTCCGCAATCAGCAATCCCTCTCCGAATACCTCAAGTCTCACAACATCGTTGGCATCGCCGACATCGACACCCGTAAACTGACCCGCATCCTGCGCGAGAAAGGCGCTCAGGCTGGCTGCATTCTGGCAGGCAAACAGGTCGATGAAGCCTATGCCCTCGAACAGGCCCGCGCCTTCCCCGGTCTGAAGGGGATGGATCTGGCCAAAGAGGTCACGGTTGGTGAAGCGTACAACTGGACCGAAGGGAGCTGGCAGCTTGGCAAGGGGCATGTCACCCCGGATGCCGACCAGCTGAAATACCACGTGGTAGCCTATGACTTTGGCGTCAAGCGCAACATCCTGCGGATGCTGGTTGACCGTGGCTGCCGCCTGACCGTGGTGCCTGCCAAGACCCCGGCCGCCGAGGTACTGGCGATGAACCCGGATGGCATCTTCCTCTCCAACGGCCCCGGCGACCCCGAGCCGTGCGACTACGCCATCGAGGCCATCAAGGCTTTCCTTAATACCAACACGCCGGTATTCGGCATCTGTCTGGGTCACCAGCTGCTGGGTCTGGCCTCCGGTGCCAAGACCGTCAAGATGAAGTTTGGCCACCACGGCGCCAACCATCCGGTGAAGAGCCTCGATGACAACACCGTCATGATCACCGCTCAGAACCACGGCTTTGCGGTAGACGAGAACAGCCTGCCGGATTGCCTGCGCGCCACCCACGTCTCCCTGTTCGATGGTTCCCTGCAAGGTATCCATCGCACCGACCGTCCGGCCTTCAGCTTCCAGGGGCACCCCGAAGCGAGCCCGGGCCCGCACGACTGTGCCGGTCTTTTTGACCACTTTATTGAATTGATTAAGCAGTATCGCGCCTAAGAAATAGAGGAAAGAGTTTCATGCCAAAACGTAACGACCTTCAGAGCATCCTGATCCTCGGCGCCGGCCCCATCGTCATCGGCCAAGCCTGCGAATTTGACTACTCCGGCGCCCAGGCGTGCAAAGCCCTGCGCGAGGAGGGCTACCGCGTCATTCTGGTCAACTCCAACCCGGCCACCATCATGACCGACCCGGAGATGGCAGACGCCACCTACATCGAGCCCATCACCTGGGAAGTGGTGCGCGAAATCATCAAGAAAGAGCGCCCGGACGCCATCCTGCCCACCATGGGCGGCCAGACCGCGCTCAACTGCGCACTGGCGCTGGAGAAGCATGGCGTGCTGGCCGAGTTCGGTGTCGAGATGATCGGTGCCACCGCCGACGCCATCGACAAGGCCGAAGATCGCTCCCGCTTTGACAAGGCGATGCGCAGCATCGGCCTGGAGTGCCCGCGTGCCGGCATCGCCCACAACATGGAAGAGGCGTGGGGCGTGCAGCAGATGGTCGGTTTCCCCTGCATCATCCGTCCCTCCTTTACCATGGGTGGCTCGGGTGGCGGCATCGCCTACAACACCGAAGAGTTCGTCGAGATCTGCGAGCGCGGTCTGGATCTCTCCCCGACCAAAGAACTGCTCATCGACGAGTCGCTGATCGGCTGGAAAGAGTACGAGATGGAAGTGGTGCGGGATCGCAACGACAACTGCATCATCGTCTGCGCCATCGAAAACTTCGACCCCATGGGTATCCACACCGGTGATTCCATCACGGTCGCGCCAGCCCAGACGCTGACCGACAAGGAGTACCAGCTGATGCGCAACGCCTCCATGGCGGTGCTGCGCGAGATCGGTGTCGAAACCGGCGGCTCCAACGTCCAGTTCGGCATCAACCCGAAAGATGGTCGCATGGTCATCATCGAGATGAACCCGCGGGTGTCGCGCTCTTCTGCGCTGGCCTCCAAGGCGACCGGTTTCCCCATCGCCAAGATCGCCGCCAAGCTCGCCATCGGTTACACCCTCGACGAGCTGATGAACGACATCACCGGCGGTCGCACTCCGGCCTCCTTCGAGCCGGCCATCGACTACGTGGTCACCAAGGTACCGCGCTTCAACTTCGAAAAATTCGCCGGTGCCAACGACCGTCTGACGACCCAGATGAAGTCGGTCGGTGAAGTGATGGCCATCGGCCGCAACTTCCAGGAGTCCCTGCACAAGGCGCTGCGCAGCCTCGAGACCGGCAAAACCGGCTTCGACCCCATGGTTGACCTCAATGCCCCGGACTCCCTGACCCGCATCCGTCACGAGCTGCAGGATGCAGGTAGCGACCGTATCTTCTACATCGCCGATGCATTCCGCGCCGGTCTCTCCATGGATGGCATCTTCAAGCTGACCAAGATTGACCCCTGGTTCCTGGTACAGATTGAAGACCTGGTGAAACTGGAAGAAGAGGTGAAAGAGCGCGGCATGGCCGGTCTCGATGCCGACTTCCTGCGTGCCCTCAAGCGCAAAGGCTTTGCCGATGCCCGTCTGGCCAAGATCCTCGGTGTGGCCGAAGGGGAAGTGCGCAAACTGCGTGCCCGCCACAACATCTTCCCGGTCTACAAGCGGGTCGATACCTGCGCCGCCGAGTTCGCCACCAACACCGCCTACATGTACTCCAGCTATGACGAGGAGTGCGAAGCGGCCCCGAGCAACCGCGACAAGATCATGATCATCGGCGGCGGCCCGAACCGTATCGGTCAGGGTATCGAGTTTGACTACTGCTGCGTGCACGCGGCGCTGGCCCTGCGCGAAGATGGTTACGAGACCATCATGGTCAACTGCAACCCGGAGACCGTCTCGACCGATTATGACACCTCGGATCGCCTCTACTTCGAGCCGGTGACCCTGGAAGATGTGCTGGAAATCGTGCGCATCGAAAAACCCAAGGGCGTGATTGTCCAGTACGGTGGCCAGACCCCGCTGAAACTGGCCCGTGCACTGGAAGCCAACGGCGTGCCGATCATCGGTACCAGCCCGGATGCCATCGACCGCGCCGAAGACCGCGAGCGCTTCCAGTCTGCCGTCGAGCGCCTCGGCCTCAAGCAGCCGGAAAACGGCACCGTCACCGCACTGGAGCAGGCCGTGCTGCTGGCCGAACGTATCACCTACCCGCTGGTGGTTCGCCCCTCCTACGTGCTGGGTGGCCGCGCCATGGAAATCGTCTATGACGAGCAGGATCTGCGTCGCTACTTCGCCGAGGCGGTAAGCGTCTCCAACGAATCGCCGGTACTGCTGGACCGCTTCCTGGACGATGCCACCGAGCTGGACGTGGATGCCATCTGCGACGGCACCGATGTGGTCATCGGCGGCATCATGGAGCACATCGAGCAGGCCGGTATCCACTCCGGTGACTCCGGTTGCTCCCTGCCTCCTTACACCTTGTCCAAGAAAATTCAGGACGAGATCCGCGAGCAGGTGCGCAAGCTGGCGCTGGAGCTCGGCGTTATCGGCCTGATGAACGTGCAGTTCGCGGTCAAGGGCGATGACATCTACCTCATCGAGGTGAACCCGCGCGCCGCCCGTACCGTGCCGTTCGTATCCAAGGCGACCGGTGCCCCGCTGGCCAAGATTGCCGCCCGTGTGATGGCCGGTCAGTCGCTGCAAGAACAGGGCTTTACCAAAGAGATCATCCCGCCCTACTACTCGGTGAAAGAAGTAGTACTGCCGTTCGCCAAGTTCCCGGGAGTTGACCCGCTGCTGGGGCCGGAGATGCGCTCTACCGGTGAGGTTATGGGAGTGGGCAGCAGCTTTGCCGAGGCCTATGCCAAGGCGCAGCTGGGTGCCAACCACGCCGTACCGAAAGAGGGTCGTGCCCTCTTGTCAGTGCGTCACAGCGACAAGGCGCAGGTGGTCGACTTGGCCGCCAAGCTGCTGGAGCTGGGCTACGAGCTGGATGCCACTCACGGCACCGCGGTCGCGCTGGGTGAAGCGAGCATCAACCCGCGCCTGGTCAACAAGGTGCACGAAGGTCGCCCGCACATTCTGGATCGCATCAAGAATGGCGAGTACACCTACATCGTCAACACCGCCGAAGGGCGGGTGGCGATCCAGGACTCCAAGCAACTGCGTCGCGCCGCCTTGCAGAACAAGGTGGCGTATACCACCACCATGAATGAGGCGTTTGCCACCTGCATGGCCATCAGTGTGGATGCCACCGCCAACGTCAACTCGGTGCAGGAGCTGCACGAGCGGGTGAACAACCGCTAATACTTTGCAAGCGAGCCATGCTCGCTCCGCATAGATGACAAGCCCCCGCCAGCAATGGCGGGGGCTTTTTTATAACGACGGGTTTGGCGCTACGGGGGCCAAATTCATGGGGGGAAGAGCGGGGCTACCGTAAATCAGGCTGCGGCTTGCGACTGCGTGGATGGGGCAGGGCATGCCACAGCTTGCGGGCCGTGACCAGAAAGGGGCGCAGGATCAGCGCGCCCAGGCGACTGTAGCGCACATTGTCTTTCGGGCCGACCCCGAAGGTAAGGGACTCAGGCTGGTGGTTGGTGACGTAAAGAGTGCCGAACCACCAATCCCACAGCGACAGGTTGATCCCGAAGTTGTGGTTGAAGTGGCGGGGATCCCGGCTGTGGTGGATCTGATGCTGGGCCGGGCTGTTGAAGATATGCTCCAGCCGCGGGCCAAACGACAGCCAGATATGGCTATGGCGCAAATTGGCGGCCAGCGAGTTGAAGATCAGCACCAGATAGCCCACCCCAAACAGGGTGTAGGGGCGCACGGAGCCGCCGCACAGCCAGTAGAAAGCACCGGAGTAGAGGGCGAGCGCGCTCCCCTTGAGCAGGTTTTCAGCGAGCTTCTCCACCAGATGAATGCGGCTGGCGGTCGGCGGCACCAGCACTGTGGCACTGTGGTGCACCTTGTGAAACTCCCACAGCCAGCGGCTGTGAAAGACACGGTGCAGCCAGTAGTGGACGAAATCGCTGACCAGAAATACCCCGAGGCCGTAAAGCATCATCAGCCAGCTCGCCTCGGCCAGACGGGGACGTTCACCCCACAGGCGGGTGAGCGCGGAGGGATGCAGCCAGATGGCTCGGCCGCCGAGAAAACCGGCGAAACTGCCTGCTGCGGTGCCTTGTTGGTGCCGGTGCACACGGTAGAGGAGGTAGGCAATAAGACCGGATATCAGCAGGAAGGGGAGCCCAAGCCGCCCGTTGAAATCAAGCAGTCCGGTCAGGCAGTGCCAGATCGGAGTGAGCAGCCACTGCTGCACGTAAGCAAAGAGATGGGCGAGCGTATCCATAGGGTCCATACCGTGAGCATCCTGGCGGCGGCATTCTAAATGTAAACAACTCTCGATAAAAGCCCATAGCTGTTGTCGGGTCATACCTGTTATCTGGTCATATATGGGGGCGCTCCTGTTGCGGCAACCCCTGTCTGGTCCGAGGAAGGGGCGAGGCGATGGGACTTTAGCCTTGTGGATCAATTCTCTACAATGAGCCATCATGTGTGCGCCCGCCGCCGGGCGGGTTTGCCTCCAGCCTCAGTACCGGATATCCGATGACGCTCTCTCTCTTTTCTATTTCCCCCGCCATGCGTACGCTGGCGCTGCTGCTCCCCTTGCTGCTGGCCGGTTGTGCCAGCGATCCCGCTTCTGTCCCGGCGCCTGGCGACACAACTGGCGCGACAGTGCCCGCCAAAAAGGCGACCCTGCCAGCCATGCAGCCGCGCAAGCCGGCGGACATGAAGAGCCGCATCGTGAGGTTTCTGCCTCGCCATGTGGTCGACAAGCAGGGGTGGGCCAATGATGTGGTGACGGCGCTCACTACCCAGGGGGTGACAGTCAACGATCACAACGTCTGTACCGTGCTGGCGGTAGCGGAGCAGGAGGCGACCTATCAGGCCGACCCCGTGGTGCCGGGCCTTGGCAAGATCGCCTGGAAGGAGATCAACTCGCGGGCGGCCAAGCTGCTGATCCCCGAGTTTATGGTGCGGGCCGCGCTCTCCATCAACTCGCCGACCGGCAAGAGCTATGCCGAGCGCATCGATGCGCTTCGCACCGAGCGGGAGATGAGCGAAATTTTCGAGGACATGATCAGCATGCTGCCGATGGGCAAGACCCTGTTTGGCAACATGAACCCGGTGCATACCGGCGGCCCGATGCAGGTGAGCATCGCCTTTGCCGAGGCCAATACCCGCGGTTACCCCTATCCGGTCAAGGAGTCCATCCGCCACGAAGTCTTTACCCGTCGCGGTGGTATCTGGTTTGGTACCAAACATATCTTCGGCTATGAGGCGGAGTACCCCGATACCCTCTACCGTTTCGCCGACTTCAACGCCGGTTGGTATGCCAGTCGCAACGCCGCTTTTCAGGCCGCCGTCAGCCGTTTGAGCGGTACCACGCTGGCTCTGGATGGCGATCTGATCCGCTATGACTCCGACCTGCCGGGCAAGACGGAACTCGCGGTCTATACCATTGCCAGCCGGATCAACATGAGTCAGCAGGCGATCCATCAGAGCCTGAAACTCGGCGATACCGCCGAATTTGGCCAGAGCGACCTCTATCATCGCGTGTTCACGCTGGCAGACCAGAAAGCGGGCAAGCGGTTGCCCCGCGCCATCCTGCCGGGCATTCAGCTGAAAAGCCCCAAGATCACCCGCAACCTCACCACCGCCTGGTTTGCCAAGCGGGTGGATGACAGGGAGCAGCGCTGCGTGCGGCAGATGGCGACCATTCGCTAAGAAACACAACAAGGGCGGCCAATTGGCCGCCCTTGTTGTTTCCGATGTTTACCGCTCTTCAGCTTGCCGCGTGATTATCTGCCGGCATTTCGGGTAAGCGCTGCATCCCCAGAACTGTTCCCCCTTGTTGCTGCCACGACGTGCGGTGCGAAGCACCATGGCGTTGCCGCATTTCGGGCAACGCTGCTGGGCGTGACTCGTGTCATGAAGGATGGGGAGCTCCTCTTTTACCATGCTGACGTTATTGCTTGGGGAAGAGGGAATGGCAGGTTGGTTGTGGCGCGCCTTTAGCTGCGCCACATGCTGTTTATGGGTCTGCCAATTGGCGGCCAGTCGTCCCCGCTGGATGGTGTCGATCACTCTGGTGACTTCGGCAGAGGTCAACACCTGCGTGGTTTTACTCTTGATATAGCGAATAAGCCCGCGGTTCATCACGTTATCCGGCATGGGGGTTTTAAAGGTGCAGTCGCCAGTAAAGTAGATAATCGAATGGAGCTGATGATCAGCAAGACCCAGCAAGGATTTGAGCGTCATCAGGTGCAGATAGTTTTGGCGCAGGGGATTTTGAAAGGTATGTCTGCGGCGATAGAGCTGCTGGGTCCAGCTCTTGTGGGCTGGATTGCCAAATATCCACCCCTTGATGTTCTTGGTTTCGATCACAAATAGCCCGAAGCGCGAGATGATCACATGGTCGATCTGGGTAGTGCCCTGCGGGGTTGGCAGCGTCACATCCTTGAGCAGGTGGTACTCCCGCTGGTCGAGAAAAAGCCGGATGCCCAAGTTGATAAATGCCTCCCCAACCATCCCCTTGAACCTGGGCGTTTTGATCAGGGTGGCAATCAACAACAGGGGCAGCAGATACCAGAACTGGCCCAGTAGAATCGCAATAACGGGTGTGAAGTCCATTTCAACGCTGTCGTCTGATGTGCAATGGCAACATGTTAACAGTGGGTTCAACAAGCGTGTGTGATCTATGCCACTACTACTCTGCCAGCGCCTGCATTGTTCTGTTTGTTACCCGGTGACGAGATAGTTCAATCGCAAAACCAGATTGAATTGAACTTTTTTATTCGGTTTTTTAAGTGACTGGTGGGGGGTAGGCTAGTCTCTACTGCGAAGCGAAGGGTTTCGCCGTCATTATGACCACAATGAGGATCTGATAGATGGACAAACACGCTAGCGGGGCCGGTCAGTGCCCCTTTGCCCACGGTGCCAATACCTCTGCCAGCCAGGAGCATCAAGTCTGGTGGCCCAATGCCCTTAACCTCGACATCCTGCACCAGCATGACAGCAAGACCAATCCGATGGATGAGATTTTCGATTATGCCGATGCCTTCAACAGCCTCGATTACGATGCCCTCAAAGCCGATCTGCATGCCCTGATGACCGACAGCCAGCCCTGGTGGCCGGCAGACTGGGGTCACTATGGCGGCCTGATGATCCGCATGGCCTGGCACTCCGCCGGCAGCTATCGCGCTACCGACGGACGCGGCGGTGCCAACACCGGCAACCAGCGCTTCGCTCCCCTCAACAGCTGGCCAGACAACGGCAACCTCGACAAGGCGCGCCGTCTGCTGTGGCCGATCAAACAGAAGTACGGCAACAAGATCTCCTGGGCTGACCTGATGATCCTGGCGGGCAACGTCGCCTATGAATCCATGGGGCTCAAGACCTTCGGCTTTGCCGGTGGCCGCGAGGATATCTGGCATCCGGAAAAAGATGTCTATTGGGGCTCCGAGAAGGAGTGGCTGGCACCGAGCGGTAGCGAAGGGAGCCGTTACAGCGGCGAACGGGATCTGGAGAACCCGCTGGCCGCGGTGATGATGGGGCTGATTTACGTCAACCCGGAAGGGGTGGATGGCAATCCCGATCCCCTGAAAACCGCCCACGACATGCGCGTCACCTTTGCCCGTATGGGGATGAATGACGAAGAGACCGTCGCCCTCACCGCCGGTGGCCACACCGTCGGCAAGGCCCACGGCAACGGCAGCGCAGCCAAACTGGGACCAGCCCCCGAAGGGGCGGATGTGCACGAACAGGGGCTTGGCTGGATCAACCACGAGAGCCGCGGTATCGGCCGTGATACGGTGACCAGCGGGATCGAAGGTGCCTGGACCAGCAACCCGACCCGCTGGGACAACGGCTACTTCAAGATGCTGCTGGGCCACGACTGGTGGCTCAAGAAGAGCCCGGCCGGTGCTTGGCAGTGGGAGCCCGTCGCCATCAAGGAGGAAGATCGTCCGGTGGACGTGGAAGACCCCTCTATCCGCTGCAACCCCATCATGACCGATGCGGACATGGCGCTGCGTTTTGACCCCGTCTATCGGGAGATCTCCGAGCGCTTTGCCGCGGATCAAGCGCTCTTCTCCGACGCCTTTGCCCGCGCCTGGTTCAAGCTTACCCACCGCGACATGGGGCCGCGCAGCCGCTATCTGGGGCCAGAAGTGCCGAGCGAAGTCATGGTGTGGCAGGATCCGGTTCCGGCGGTGGATTACCAGCTCTCTGACAAAGAGGTTAGTGAGATCAAGGCCAAACTGCTGGCCTGCGGCGTGGCGCCAACCGATTTGATCGCCACCGCATGGGACAGTGCCCGCACCTTCCGCGGCTCCGATTATCGCGGTGGTGCCAACGGTGCTCGCATCCGTCTCGCACCGATGAAAGAGTGGGAAGGCAACGAGCCCGCTCGCCTCGAGAAGGTGCTCAACGCCCTGATCGCCCTGCAGGCCTCCCTGAGCAAGCCGGTCAGCATCGCCGACCTGATTGTGCTGGGTGGCAGCGCAGCGGTGGAGCAGGCGGCCAAACTGGCTGGCGTCGATATCGTCGTTCCCTTTGCGCCGGGCCGCGGCGATGCCAGCGCCGAACAGACCGATGCTGAGTCGTTCGCCTTCCTCGAGCCGGTTCACGATGGTTTCCGCAACTGGCAGAAGGGGCACTACAAGGTGCAGCCGGAGGAGATGCTGCTCGACCGTGCCCAGTTGCTGGGGCTTACCGCCCGCGAGATGACTGTGCTGGTCGGCGGTATGCGGGTGCTTGGCACCAACCATGGCGGGTCGGCCCACGGCGTCTTTACCGACCGGGTCGGTGTGCTCAGCAACGACTTCTTCGTCAACCTGACCGACATGGCCTATAGCTGGCAGCCGACTGGCCGCAACAGTTACCAGATCGTGGATCGCCAGAGTGGTGCGGTGAAGTGGACTGCTACCCGGGTTGATCTGGTGTTTGGCTCCAACTCGGTGCTGCGTGCCTACGCCGAGGTCTATGCCCAGCAAGATGGCAAGGAGAAGTTCGTCCGAGACTTCGTCAAGGCCTGGGTCAAGGTGATGAACAATGACCGTTTCGATCTGAAATAAGTCACTTCAACCCCAATGAGAACGCCAGCCGCAAGGCTGGCGTTTTTTATGGTGGCGGTGATAGCTGCATGATGCGACTCGGAGGATGCCCCTCTGGCAGCCCGGGTTAGAAGCTCATGGCCAGCCCGATGGAATAACCGCTGGTGTTGTGGCTGAACATGTAGCGGGCAACCAGCCGGGTACGGGTGACAATGATGTCGTACTTGCTGCTGTCCAGCTCCAGACCGGCGCCGATGGAGTTGAGGGAGTCAAAGCCAAGCAACCCCCGTTGCTCCCCCAGATATGCGGTATGAGCCCCCTCCAGTACATAGCGCACCGGTCTGTCGAGCAGGGTCCAGTGGAACAGCGGGGCGCGGCGGCGCAGATAGAGGCCGAGGTTCTCCGCCTCGGCGTGACCACGGACGCTGGTCGAGGTGCCGCCAAAGCTCTGCAGGTGCTGATAGGAGTAGCGCAGTTCGGCATCTATGTCCTGGGCCGGTGAAAAGAGTTCGTAATCGAGCATCAGCGAGCCACCCAGCCCGTACATATTGAGCTGACCCCCATCGAGAAAGTCCAGCGAGTAGCCCTTGGTACGATCCAGCAGCCAGTTGCCGATCCGCAGGTCGCTGGCCATGGTACCGAGCGAGACGTTGGCTATGGGGCGCAGCACCCAGTGGCCGCCACGCGGATCTTTGTGAAGGGTGACATCCCAGCCGATCCCGCCCGAAGCGGTCAGGCTATTCCACTTGGTCGGTATGGTGCGACTCTCGGTACCATTGCTTATCACAAACTGGGGGTCGTAGCGGCTGTAGCCCAGCGCCCCCTCCAGATAGATGGGCACGGCTTCGCTCAGGGTTGCGCCGCCTCCCAGTTGCCCCATGTTGAGCGCAGAAGATTGGCCAGTGCTGCTGCCGATGTCCAGGTTGCTGGCGGTGATGTCCGGCACCACGCTGAAAGTCATCAGCGAGATCACCGCATTGGCCCGTTTTTGCGCCCAGTCTTCCTCCTGATCGTCAAGGTTGTTACTGGCCGCGAGTGACGCCATGGGCAGGGTCGCCGCGAAGAGGGCGCAACCCAGACGGTAAAGCGGGCAGAGCGGGTGTTTCATGGCTGGATTCCCCAAACAAGCGACCTCCTGTCGCCCTGATCTACTGTAGCGAGTTTCTCTCTGGCTGTCTCGACCTGACCATTGGGCTGGGCTATGGGGTGCTGCGTGGCCATCTACAGAAAATGGTTGATGCAGCTCATGGTTCTGGCCAATGGCAGATGTCGTCAGCGGCATAAGCGAGCAGGCCGGATATAATCAACGCGTTGATAAAAATGACAGGAGTGCGGGATGAACAGACTCGGATTGGCCGGCAAGATGTTGCTGGCAATTTGCCTGCCGTTATTGGCGCTGCTGTTTTTCGCCAGCCACTACGCATACGACAGATATCGGGTGACCCATGAGATGACGCAAGCCCTGCAGCAGCTGGCTGTGGTCGAACGCAGCGCCCAGTTGGTGCACGAGCTGCAAAAGGAGCGTGGCATGTCGGCGGGGTTTATCGGCTCTGAAGGGCGCAAATTTGCAGATGCCCTGCCACGTCAGCGGCAACAGGTTGATGAAGCCATTCATCGCTTTCAGGGGTTGGAGAGGGGGGTTGCCCACGAGCAGGTGGATCTGGCTTTGCGCGAGTTGATGGGGATCCGCAATCAGGTGGACAAACTGGCCATAGAGGCCCCGCGTCAGGTCGCCTTTTATAGCCAGTTGATTGCTTCTCTGCTCAAGGTCGTGGATGAGATTAGTCTGCGTAGCCAGGATGCCGCTATTGCCTTGCAGACCAATGCCTACGCCGCATTTTTGCAAAACAAGGAGCGTATGGGGATGGAGCGGGCGACCCTCAGCAATGTCTTTGCCAAAGGGAGTTTCACCCCGGCTACCTTGCAGCAATTTATGTCCCTGCTCGCTGCCCAGCAGAGCTATCTGGAGCGTTTTCGCGCCGTGGCAAGCGAGCCGCAGCGACGCCTGCTTGAGCAAATTGAGAAGAGTCCGGTGATGGCAGAGGTCGCGAAATATGAGCAGCTCGCCCTGGGCAAGATGACCGAGGGGAGCTTTGGCGTCGATCCGGAGCGCTGGTTTGCCGTGAGCACCGAGAAGATCGACCAGCTCAAACAGGGCGAAGATCAGCTCTTCCAGCAGTTGTTCGAACGGGTTGAGCAGATGCAGGGAGAGAGTCAGCGCAACTTCTGGTGGGGGGCTATGGCGGTTCTGTGCTGCCTGCTGTTGACTACCCTCATCAGTTGGAAGGTGCTGCGGGATGTGCATCTGGGCTTCGTCGCTCTGCATCGCACCTTTTCACGGCTCGTCAATGACAATGATCTGACGGTGAGGGTCAACTGGCAATCGGGTGACGAGCTTGGGGCATTGGCGCGGGATCTCAACCACTTTCTGCAGCATCTGGAAGGCTTGTTGCTGGAGGTGCGCCGCTCCTGTGAGATATTGACCCGTAGTGCCAGCAACTCCAGCGAGGTGATTGCCGAAGTGAATGAAGGTGTGGTGCGTGGCGTCGGTCAGGTTGAACTGGTTGCCACCGCCGCAACGGAAATGGCTTCGACGGTGGCCGAAATTGCTCGCAATGCGACCCAGACCTCACTGGCGACCCAGCAGGCCATTGGCCGTGCCCGGCAGGGGGACAAGGAGGTGGATCAGACTATCGCCGCCATCGAGCAGGTGGCTGGCACCCTCGACGAGACCCGGCTGTTGGTCAACAACCTGCATCAGGATACCGAGTCCGCCGTCGAGGCACTCAACCTCATCAAGCAGATCTCCGATCGCACCAATCTGTTGGCCCTCAATGCCGCCATTGAGGCAGCCCGTGCCGGTGAGTCGGGGCGCGGCTTTGCCGTGGTCGCCGATGAGGTTCGTTCACTGGCTGCCCGTACCCAGCAGGCGGCAGATGATATCGAACAGATGCTCTCCCGTTTGCGGGCTGGAGCCCTTCAGGCGGTGGTGGCCATGCAGTCGGGCAGCGAGCAGGCGGGCCTCAGTGTCAGTGAAGCGCAGCGGGCGGGTCACGAGCTGACCGACATCGTCAATGAGGTGCGCAAGGTGAGTGACATGACGGCGCAGGTGGCTACCGCAACCGAGCAGCAGCGCTACGTAACGGACGATATCCAGCACAACGTAATGACCATCCGCGAAGTGTACGAGGCCCATCGCCAGCACTCGGTCACCCTGCAGCAGAATAGTGTCGAACTGGATCAGTTGGCACGGGAGCTGGCTGGACGAATTGCCAGCTTCAAGTTGCTGGAGAGAGCCTCTCCCCACTGATCCATTTGCGCTAAAGCTTGTCCCTCCCTGGCCGATACCCCTTGTGAGATCGTGTGGAGGACAAGCAATTGAACGCTTGGGTGTTGGGGTTGGTCAGCATATCCGTGAGTATGCAGTTACAGGCTGGGGTCACCGAATTTGGTGCCGGTCTGGATCAATCCGTCTGGCGTTTGACCTCCGATACCCAGATTGAGTGTCGCCTCGAGCATCCTATTCCCAACTGGGGAACGGGGGCTTTTGTCAGTCGTGCCGGTCGCAAGATCAACCTCGACTTTGAGCTCAAGGGCAAGCGGCCGCAGGCCCAGACCCAGACGGTGAGTCTTGGCATCATGCCGCCGGTATGGCGCCCGGGAATAGCCGGGCGAGAAGTGAGTCAACTGCGTTTCTATCAGCAGTTCGATGGGCTGGTGGAGGGGCAAACCGCCTGGACCATGCTCGACGAGCTGGAGGGGGGGCGGATGCCGACCTTCCAGTATCGGGACTGGTATCGCCAGAACCGCGCGGTGCGAGTGTCCCTCTCGTCGGTTAACTTTCGGGTGAAATATCAGGCCTTTATCGACTGTCTGAGTGGGCTCTTGCCCTACAGCTTCAATGACATCGCCTTTAGCGTGCTCACCTACGACAAAAACAGCGATCAGCTCTCCATCCCCTCCAAGCGGCGGCTGGCGATGATCAGCGAGTTTATCAAGGCGGACAAGAGTATCGACGTAGTGGTGATCGATGCTTACAGCGATAGCTATGGCGGCCGCTGGCCGAACCTGAAACTCTCCGAGAAGCGGGCCGATGCCATCAAGAAGGTGTTTGTCGATTTGGGGATCGAGCCCGGCAAGATCTCGGTGGAGGGGCATGGTGAGAAGCAGCACGTTGCCTCCAACGAAACCGAACAGGGACGTGCCAAGAACCGGCGGGTGGTGATCAGCATGGGGCGCAATGGCGAGATCTAGCGCTGTCCCCGGCAAAGAGGCATAAAAAAGAGCGCATCTGCGCTCTTTTTTGATCCTGCCATTCGGCAGCGGAATCGGGCAGCTTAGAAGCTGTCACCGAGGCCAGTACCGGCATCTTTCTTGGCGATCAGTTCAATCTTGTAACCGTCCGGATCTTCGACGAAGGCGATCACGGTAGTGCCGCCTTTAACCGGGCCCGGCTCGCGGGTGATCTTGGCACCGGCGGCGCGCAGGGCGTCGCAAGTGGCATAGATGTCGTCCGCTTCCAGCGCGATGTGGCCGTAAGCAGAGCCCAGTTCGTACTCGCTCACCCCCCAGTTGTAGGTCAGCTCGATCACCGCTTCATCCTTCTCGTCACCGTAGCCGACGAAGGCCAGGGTGTACTTGTACTCGCTGTTCTCGCTCTTGCGCAGCAGCTTCATGCCAAGGACACGGGTGTAGAAGTCGATGGAGCGTTGCAGATCGCCGACACGCAGCATGGTATGCAGAATTCTCATTGCTCAGTTCTCCGGGTTGGTGATGTGTACTGCTTTCAATCTCGGTTGCGAGGCTATCAGCTTTCTGGATAGACCTTCTCTTTGTACTCGCAGAGGTCCTCGATGATACAGGAACCACTGCAGCGGATGTTTGCGAGCGAGACAGGTAGGACGGTTGTAGCGCCCAGTCATTCAGCTCTCTGGATAGACCTTCTCTTTGTACTCGCACAAGTCCTCGATGATACAGGAACCACAACGGGGCTTGCGAGCCAGACAGGTGTAACGCCCGTGCAGGATCAGCCAGTGGTGGACATCCAGCTTGAACTCGGCGGGCACCACTTTAAGCAGCTTCTCCTCCACCTGATCCACGTTCTTGCCTACCGCAAAGCCAGTGCGGTTCGATACCCGGAAGATATGGGTATCGACGGCGATGGTGGGCCAGCCAAAGGCGGTGTTGAGCACCACGTTGGCGGTCTTGCGACCGACGCCCGGCAGGGCTTCCAGCGCTTCGCGGTTCTCCGGCACCTCGCCTCCGTGGCGCTCCAGCAAGATGGCGCAGGTCTTGATGACGTTCTCGGCCTTGGTGTTGAAGAGGCCAATGGTCTTGATGTACTCCTTGAGCCCGTCCACCCCGAGATCCAGCATCGCTTGCGGGGTGTTGGCCACCGGATAGAGCTTGTCGGTCGCCTTGTTGACGCTGACATCGGTCGCCTGCGCCGAGAGCAGCACGGCGATCAGGAGTTCAAACGGCGAGTTGAAGTTGAGCTCTGTGGTGGGGTGGGGGTTGTTTGCCCGCAGCCGCTCGAGGATCTCTCTGCGTTTCTGGTTGTTCATGGCTTGCGTCCGATCATAGCTCGGTCGCCCGGACGCGGGCCGGGGCAACGTTGCAGTGGGCCACTGTGGCTGCTTGTTTGCGGTCCCGCCAGTCGTTGATGGCGTTCTTGGCGGCGATCAGCAGTCCCAGCCCGATAAAGCCGCCCGGCGGTAAAATTGCCAGCAGCAGGCTGGCATCGGCGTGGAACAGCTCGATGCGCAGGGATTTGGCCCACTCGCCCAGCAGCAGCTCGGCGCCATCAAACAGGGTGCCCATGCCGATGATCTCGCGCATGCCGCCCAGTACCAGCAGCACCAGAGTAAAGCCAAGGCCCATCATCAGGCCATCGAGGGCCGCCAGCAGCGGCGGGTTCTTGGAGGCATAGGCCTCGGCGCGGCCGATGATGACGCAGTTGGTGACGATGAGGGCGATAAAGATGCCGAGCGCCTGATAGAGGCCGTAGGTGTAGGCGTTCATCAGCAATTGCACGCTGGTCACCAGCGAGGCGATGATCATCACATAGACCGGGATGCGAATATCCTTCGGCACCCAGTTGCGCACCAGCGAGACGGCGAGGTTGGAGCAGACCAGCACCGCCATGGTGGCAAGGCCCAGCCCCAGCGCATTGGTAAAGGTGGAGGAGACGGCGAGGGTCGGGCAGAGCCCCAGCACCTGCACCAGCGAGGGGTTGTTCTTCCACAGCCCCTGACTCATCAGCTCCTTGAGCTCGCCCTTGCGGCTTTCCAGCTCGGCAATCGGGGTTGCGCCCGTTTCAATCTGTTCCATCTGGTTCATGATGGCTCGACTCCGTTAGTTCGCCGCCGGACAAGCCGGGGCGTTGCTGAGCAGTTCGGGTTGCTCCTGCTGCAGTTTCAGCAGGTTCTTCACCGCCTTGACCACGGCTCGCGGGGTGATGGTGGCGCCGGTAAAGGCATCGAACTCGCCGCCATCCTTCTTCACCGCCCACTGGGGCTCGTTGTCATGGGTCAGGAATTTTCCGGCAAAGCTGTTGATCCAGTCCGATTTCTTCAGCTCGATCTTGTCACCGAGACCCGGGGTCTCGTTGTGAGCGAGCACTCGCACGGCGGTGATTGTGCCCTTGGCATCAAAGCCCGCCACGATGCGGATCGCCCCGCTGTAGCCATCCGGTGCGATCGCCTCCAGCGCATAGCCGGTCACCACGCCATTTTTGCTGGCGGTATAGAGGGCTTGCGGCTGATCGCTGCCGAGATACTTCCTGCTGGTCACCTGCTTGCAGCTGGCCACCAGATCGTTGTCATAGCTCCCCTCCGGCAGCAATACCGAGAGGGTCTGCTGTTTCTCCAGCTGCTGCTGGTGGGCGATTTTATCCTTGGTCAACTCGTTGGTCAGTACCACCAGCGCGGTACAGCCGAGCGCGAACATCGCCAGAATAAGGCCGTTCTTGCGCATGCTCTTTAACATGTCCGGGCTCCGTCAGCTGTGATGGGGAAAGAGGGCAGAAACATCATTGGCGACGGGCTCCATACACTTTCGGGCGAGTCAGGCTGTCAATAAAGGGTACGCAAAGGTTGGCCAGCAGCACGGCGAAGGCGAACGCATCCGGATAGCCGCCAAAGCGGCGAATGATGTAGACCAGCACCCCGATCAGCACGCCATAGACCAGTCGGCCGCGCGGTGTGGTGCAGGCGCTGACCGGATCGGTGGCGATAAAGAAGGCCCCCAGCATGGTGGCGCCGCTAAAGAGATGGAACATGGGCGTGGCAGTCGCATCCGGGCTCACCAGATAGCCGATGGTGGAGGCCGCCAGCAGGGCACCGAGAATCGCGGTCGGAATGCGCCAGTTGATCACCTTCTGCTGCAGCAGGAACAGGCCGCCCAGCAGATAGCCGAGGTTGACCCAGCTCCAGCCGATGCCGCCCCAACCCTCAAACAGCGGGCCGCTCAGGATCTCGCCGGTGGTGAGCCCCTGAGTCAGGCCGGTTTTCAGGGTATCGAGGGGAGTCGCCATGGTGAGACCATCCACCCCCTGCTTGAGCTGGGCCATGCTGTAGCCGTCGAGACTAAAGCCGGTGAAGATGACCGACGCCGCATCACCAAAGCCGAGGCTGTAGGCGCGCACGCTCTCCGGCGGCAGCCAGCTGGTCATCTGCACCGGGAAGGAGACCAGCAGCAGCACATAGGCGACCATGGCCGGGTTGAACAGGTTCTGACCCAGTCCGCCGTAAAGGTGTTTGGCAACAATGATGGCAAAGGCCGTGCCCACCACCAGCATCCACCACGGCAGCAGCGGCGGCAGGGAGAGACCAATCAGCACGGCGGTGAGCGCCGCACTGCCATCCATCAGGGCAGGCTTGATGGCGCGGCCACGGAGCTTGAGCACCAGCGCCTCGCACAGCAGCGCAGTGACCAGCGCCAGCAGGATCTGGATAAAGGAGCCCCAGCCGAAGAACCAGGTCTGGGCCAGCAAGCCCGGCACACAGGCCAGGATCACCAGCAGCATCAGGGTTCGGGTCTGTTTGCGGTTATGGGCAAACGGCGCAGTCGCAATATTGAACATGAGTCTGTCGATTACCTTGTGGTTGTTCGGTCGGCTGACGGGGCATCTTCAGCGGCGGTCCCGGCGGCTCTGGCTGCCTCGGCCGCCAGCTTCTTCGCCTTGGCGCGGGCCACGGCGGCTGCAATGGCCGCTTTTTTCGGATCAACCGGGGCGTCAACCGCTGGAGCACTCGCTTCAGGAGTCTCTGCTACGGCAAGTGGTTGCTCACTGCTGGCCGCATCGCTTTGCATCGGCTCGGCCGGTGCGCGCTCACCCTCAGCTCCGGCTCTATCTACCTGAGTACCGGCACTCTCTACCTCTGCACTGATACGCTCGCTCTGCTGGGCCAGCTTTTTGGCCTTGGCCCGGGCGATGGCTGCGGCGATAGCGGCCTTCTTGGGATCGACCGCTTCACTTGCAGCCGTATCGCTGTGGCTGGTGGTTACTTCGCTCTTGGCTAGCGCCACGTCAAGGGTCTCCGCGCTTGCTGATAGCTCACCTTGCGTACCCTCAGCACCGGCACTTTCGCCCTGCTGGGCCAGCTTTTTGGCCTTGGCACGGGCAATGGCAGCGGCGATAGCTGCCTTCTTGGGATCAACCGCTTCGCTGACAGCAGATGGCGCATCACTTTGGGTTGCAGCGGATTCGCTGGTGCCAGCATTTGCGGTCAGGTTGCCCTCAGCGCTGTCGCCCTGCTGCGCCAGCTTTTTGGCCTTGGCACGAGCGATGGCAGCAGCAATTGCAGCTTTCTTGGGATCTGCGGGTGCATCGCTTTGGGTGTCAGCGTCGGTTGTTGCGCTGTTGGCTGCGCTTACCGGCTCGCCACTGGCCTCGGCCTTTTTGGCTTTGGCACGGGCAATGGCGGCGGCAATTGCTGCCTTTTTCGGATCAACCTCTGCTTTTTGCTGATCAGCATCTACCGCAGGCGCAGCAACGGCTTCGGCAGCCACAGGCTCGGCGCTATCGCCAGCCTGAGCGGCTTTCTTGGCCTTGGCGCGCGCCAGTGCGGCGGCGATGGCTGCTTTCTTTGGATCGCTGGCGGGGTCAACCGCCTCGGCGGGTTGCGCCGCAGCGGCTGTTTCGCTGTTTGCGCTCTCTGCCAGCTTGGCGGCGCGGCGCGCTTCCGCTTCCCGTTTGCGGGCTTCGCGGGCGGCAATCACGGCGCTGTTGTCGGGCAAGCCCTCGGCGGTGGCGGCAATGGCAGTGATGGGGGCATCCTGCTTGGCCTTGATACGGGCCAGTGCGGCGGCTACCGGATCTTCGCCGCCTGCGGTCGTCATGGTTTGACGGCGCTGGGCGGCGGCTTCGGCGTGGCGCGCTTCGCGGGCTGCTTTCTCACGCTCGAAACGGGCCTGCTTGGCCTCGAAACGCTGCTTGGCGCGCTCGGCTTTTTCGGCCTCGGCACGGGCTTCGCGAATGTCGTCTTTGGCGATCTTGTAGTATTGCACCAGCGGGATCTCGCTCGGGCAGACCCAGGCACAGGCGCCGCACTCGATGCAGTCCATCAGGTTGAGCTTTTCGGCCTTGTCATACTCCTTGGCCCGGCTGTACCAGTAGAGCTCTTGCGGCAGCAGGGTGGCCGGGCAGGCATCGGCACAGGCGCTGCAACGGATGCAGGGCTGCTCCGGGCCGGGGGCGGGCAGCTCGGCCTGCGTCGGCGCCAGCAGGCAGTTGGTAGCCTTGACCACAGGCACCATGGCGTGGGGTAGGGTAAAGCCCATCATGGGGCCTCCCATGATCACCCGCTGCTCCGCTTCCGGTTGCAGCTCGAAACGCTGCAACAGCCAGCGCACCGGCGTACCCAGGCGCACCCAGGCGTTGCCGGGTTTCTTGAAGCTGTCGCCGGTGAGGGTGACGATCCGCTCGATCAGCGGTTCGCCGTCGATAATGGCGCGCTTGATGGCAAACACGGTGGCGACGTTGAGCACCATGATGCCGATATCGACCGCGCGGCCGCCTTTGGGCACCTGACGTCCGGTGAGCAGTTCGATGGTCTGCTTGGCACCGCCCGAGGGGTACTTGGTCGGCACCGTCTTGACCAGCACATCTTCATCGGTGGCGTAGCGGGTCAGCTGCTCGATCGCCTCGGGCTTGTTGTCTTCTACCCCGATCAGGGTGAGTTTCGGTTTGAGCAGGTGCTTGAGCACCCGGATGCCATCCATGATCTCGTCGGCGTACTGCTGCATCAACCGATCGTCGGTGGTGATATAGGGTTCGCACTCCAGCCCGTTGACGATCAGGATCTCGGTGAGCTGGCCGCGGCCGTCGAGTTTGCTGTGGGTCGGGAACACGGCGCCGCCAAGGCCTGCCACCCCTGCTTGCTGGATGCGTTCGAGCAGCTCGCCCCGCTCCAGATTCCAGTAATCGGCTTTGCCATTGCGCTCGCCCCACTCATCTTCGCCATCGGGGGTGAGAATGACACAGAGATCGCCGAGCCCGGAGGGGTGGGCAACCGTGTGGTTGCCAATCTCGGTGATGGTGCCGGAGGTAGAGGCATGGACGGGGACGACCCGCCCCTTGGCATAACGGGTCAGCGGCTGCCCTTTTTTGACCTTGTCGCCCACCTGCACCAGCAGATCGCCGGCGGGGCCTGCGTGCTGGCGCAGCGGAATGATGAGGCGCGGCGGCAGACCGGCGTCTACCACCAGGCTCTGGCTTGATTGCAGCTTGTTGTCGGCGGGGTGAATGCCACCGTGAAAGTCCCAGAGCGTGCCGGCTTTGATACGTTCGAGTAAGGAATGCATGGTTGCTCCGCTGTTTATTCCACTATCTTGACCGGAATCTTGCCCGGAACATGCACGTTATTGAGATCCCACTTCCAGTTATCGACCGTGGTGGGCAACGGGATCATCTCGATGCAGTCGGTCGGGCAGGGATCGACACAGAGATCGCAACCGGTGCACTCGTTGGCAATCACGGTATGCATCGCCTTGGTGGCGCCGACGATGGCATCCACCGGGCAGGCCTGAATGCACTTGGTGCAGCCGATGCACTGATCTTCGTGGATAAAGGCAACCTTTTTGACCGGCACGGCGGCCTCGTCACTGCCCCCCAGCGGTTGGGGCTCTACCCCCATCAGATCGGCAATCTTGCGCATGGTGGCCTCGCCACCGGGTACGCACTTGTTGATCTGATCGCCGTTGGCGAGCGCCTCGGCGTAGGGTTTGCAGCCGGGATAGCCGCACTGGCCACACTGGGTCTGGGGCAGCAGGGCATCGAGCTGGTCGACGATGGGGTCTGCTTCCACATGAAACTTGACGGCGGCAAAGCCCAGGATAATCCCGAACGCCAGCGCCAGCAGGGTGAGCACCAGAATGGCAAAGAGAATATGGATCATGGTTATATCTTGATAAGGCCGGTAAAGCCCATAAAGGCCAGCGACATCAGACCGGCGGTGATCATGGCAATCGACACCCCGCGAAACGGCGCGGGCACATCGGCGGCGACCAGACGCTCGCGCATGGCGGCAAACAGGATCAACACCAGCGAGAAGCCGGTGGCGGCGCCAAAGCCGTAGATCACGCTCTGGATAAAGTCGTGTCGCTCATTGATGCTGAGCAGCGCCACCCCGAGCACCGCACAGTTGGTGGTGATGAGGGGCAGGAAGATCCCCAGCAGGCGATAGAGGGTCGGGCTGCTCTTGCGCACCACCATCTCGGTAAACTGCACCACCACGGCGATCACCAGAATAAAGGCAAGGGTGCGCAGATAGGCGATATCCAGCGGCAGCAGGATATAGTGCTCCACCAGATAGGAGCTGGCACTGGCGAGAGTCATCACGAAGGTGGTCGCCAGCCCCATGCCGATGGCGGTTTCCAGCTTGCCGGAGACCCCCATAAAGGGGCAGAGGCCGAGGAATTTCACCAGCACGAAGTTGTTAACCAGCACGGTGCCGATCAATAAAAGCAGGTACTCAGTCATCAATTACCGTCACTGAAAGTCGGGTTATCGGGGTTTGAAGGCGGGCGGTATTATCTGACGTTAGGGCCAGTTAAACAACCGCAAGGCCGCATGGTTATTATGCAACTGGATAATTTAGCCGGGGTTTTGGGCGAGAATCCGGTGGGTTTTGCACCATATCCCCACCGGGTAAGAAGCCTTACTAACCAACAGCCAGTTTGGCGGCCTCTTTCCACATAAATGGCGGCATCGGAGTAGTGAGACGCCATTTAATGTTCATCGGTTGGCTGCCAGTGTGGGATACGTACTCCACCTCACCAAAGTTCACAAAGCCAAGGGTGCGGCCAAATTCATCTTTGCTCTGCTCGCGGACGAACAAAAACAAGCGCTTACCTTCTGCTCTGTGGTTGATGTAACTCAGCCCCTTACCCCGTTCTGGGCGAGCGCTGTTTTGGCTCTGCCAATGAAACAGCGACTCGTTGATGGCGTAGTCGTGATAACGGGTAGTGGGGGAGAAGTGCTGTTCCGTTTTGTTCAAGGTCACGAACAGCAACTCGATATTTTGCTCTGCGATGAGATAGACCCCTTCACGAGCCGTGGGTTGGTGGGCGAAGGTGGTCGCGCCAAAGCCAACCAGCACCTGCTCTCTGGCATAGCGAGCATGCAGTTGCAGCGGATTACCGGGAAGGTTTGGCATGGCGCTTTGTTCGTGTTGCACCCGGTTGATCAGCATGGGCAACAGATCTGCCAGCTCGGCCCTTAATTCAGGTTGATTGAGTTGTTTCAGGCTGTGCGCCAAGGAGCTAAAGCCAGCAGTGGGGCCGCTTTGTTGCCAGAAGTCGTAATGGCACATCAAGGCCATGCGTGCATCGTGCTCGGCCGTTAAGGTAAAGGCGTCTGCCACCAAGGTTTGTAAGAAGTTCAAGTAATGGAGCGCATCGCAGCCCAATAGCCGGGTTTTGATGGCCCGGGTGTAGAGAGTCGACAACTTCTCATCACTTATTTCAGAAATGGTATGGTTGCTAGCCTGTTTGACCAAGGCGCTCCAATTGCCGCGCTTGTAGATCTCCTCAAGGCTGATATGAGGGTAGAACTTCAAAAAATTCGCCAGCGTCAGCGGTAAATCGCAATCTTGTGAGAAACGGCGGATCAGGCCCATGAGGCGCGAGGTATTGAGGGTCGCCCTCTTGATATTGCTCAGAATGAACTCTTGGGTCTGTTTTGAGAGCTCGATGCGGCAACCCAATGGGGCGTGAGGGAAGCCCTGTTTGATCTCGTGGCTGATCGCCTTATTGGTTTTACCCACCAGAGCCCGGAATTTCTGGGCAAAGTCATACTCAGCACGGGCATTGCCAACAAAGTCCAACACGGTGCAGCACTCTTTATCGCTCGCCAGCCGCAGGCCCCGCCCTAATTGCTGTAAAAAGATGGTGAGGCTTTCCGTTGGTCGTAAAAACAGCAAGGTATCGACTTCTGGGATATCAACCCCTTCGTTGAAGATATCCACCACGCAGAGAATATTGATAACGCCGGTACGCAAATCTTGTTGTTTGCTATACCGTTCTTCTCGGTTATCGCTGGTGAGAATATCAGCCTTGATGCCCTTCAATAAAAAGGACTTGCGCATAAAATCGGCATGTTCACGGCTCACACAAAATGCCAGTGCTTTGATCTTGGTAATATCCGTGACGATCTCATTGAGGCTCTGGACGATTTTCTGTACCCGCTGCTGATTGTGGGTATAGATATTGGTGAGCTCAGTGATGTCATAACGGCCATTTTTCCAAGCCACTTGGCGCAAGTCAGTATCATCATCGATACCAAAATATTGGAACGGACAGAGATGGCGACGATTGATAGCCTCGGGCAAGCGTATCTCTGCTGCGATGACACCACAAAAGTCGGCAAGAATATCACTGCCATCATGGCGCTCTGGCGTTGCGGTTAATCCCAACAGAATGTGAGGTTCAAAGGCGGCGAGCAGACCGCGATAACTGGCCGCCGCAATATGGTGAACCTCATCGATGACGATGTAATCGAAATAGTCTGGGCTAAGACGTAAATTAGCCAGCTGGTTATTCAAGGATTGCACCGAGGCAAATAGCTGACGGTAGTGGGTTGGCACGGCGCCGCCGACTAAGAGTTCGCCAAAATTGGATTGCTTGAGCACTCCGCGGTATGAGGCCAATGCTTGGCGCAAGATCTCCTCTTTGTGGGCGACAAACAGAAACTTGGCGTCGGGTTTGGTTTTCAGAAAACGCGCAAAATCAAAAGCGGAGATCAGGGTTTTCCCTGTACCGGTGGCCGCAACCACCAAGTTACGGAAGCGCTGGTGTAAAGCGCGCTCCATCGCCAATTGTTCAAGGATCTCCAGTTGATGGGGAAACGGCGTGATATCAAAGAAATAGGCAGGACCATTTTTGTCCCCATCCCCACGGGCCTCTTGCAGTGCATGCTGCAATTTTGTACGGCTTTCGAGCTTGCCATCAAACAGTTCAAAATCATCGGATTCCCAATAGGTTTCAAAGGTACTCAGGGATTTCTCGATAATATGCGGGATCTCTTGCGAGGTGATTTTTAGGTTCCACTCCAAGCCGCTAGTGAGGGCAGAGTGAGAGAGATTGGAGGAACCTATATAGCCGGTATGAAAGCCGGTATTTCGGCAAAATAGATAACTTTTGGCATGCAACCGCTCGCGCTGGGTGTTATAGCTGAGTTTGACTTCGGTATTTGGGAGGCTGGCTAAAAATTCAACTGCCTTGGCGTCGGTCGCCCCCATATAAGAGGTAGTAATTACTTTTAATTGGCGGCCGCTGCGAGTGAACTCTTCCAGCTCATGACGGAAAATACGAATACCTGCCCATTTGATAAATGAGACCAGCCAGCAGATGCTATCTGCCGATAATATCTCCCGTTTAATCTCCGATTCCATCGACAAACCCGCATTGCTGCCACAAAACAGTTCGCTCTGAGTGAGACCTGTCAGAGGGAAAATATCCTCGGCATATTGCTTTAAATTGGCGGAGATGGGGTTATCCAACTGGTAAAGCGCGGTCAGAATTTTCCCCTGACTATCGATGAGGTTCTCGCCAATAAAGTCTGGGTCTTGGGTGCGATCCTTTAGCCAAAGCAATAACTGGTTAGCCAGCTCGATCTGCCGTTGCAACTGATCCTCTCCAGTTACCGAGCCCACCGCATATTCCAAAACCCGGCTCAGAAATCTGGATAACCAAACTGCCGCTTCGGCAGGTTCAAGTTGGCGTTCCCCTACGTAAAAGCGCTCGCGGTCGAGTCGAGATGTCAGCAGTTGAGTAATGAGCTGTTCATAAATACCGCATTGTTGCATCACGCACGAGCCTCGAACATTGTCTATAGAAGAAAGAGATAATATCATTTTTTTCATCTAAATCAGCATGTTATTATCGGTGGCATGTTTGGTTATGGAGCCCGTATTATTAATTTTTTCACGTGGCTCACAGATTCAAGATGTGGCAGCATTTTTTTCTTACCCCATGCTGGGCTTTATTACTGCCACTATCTGCAGTGACTGAGGAGTACAGATGTTCAAGAAACCGGTAGCGGTTGAACTGGAGGCCATCAATCAGGAAGGTGAGATACAGGTGGTGCGTGACAGCGGTCTGACCGTTCAAGGCTATAGCGTTTACCTGCGAGTCGAAGAGAGCAACGGCTGTGCCTTGGCAACCTGTGTGGCAGACTACGACACCATCGGCCCTGCCTACGAACTGGCGGAGCGGTTGAGTCAGGCGCTGGCCATCCCGCTTATTGTGATGACTCCAGAAGCATTAATGCCAGTGAAGAGTTAGCCGAACGTGACAACAGCAGCCACTGCAACGCCCAACTGAACACCCCTTAAAAATTACATCATCATTTGCGCCCTCTTTGCGCGCCAAGGCACACATGGGCTTCCCCTTGCCGGGTATGATGGGGTTGCCCGCCGTGGCGGCAGCAGTCGGATGCTTGCGGGCATATGCCGGTCACATCAGCCAGATCACCACCAGGAGGTAACCATGATCAGCCATATCGACCATCTGGTATTGACGGTCAGTGATATCGAACGGGCCGTGGCGTTTTACAGTTCGGTGCTCAATATGGAGGCCATCACCTTCGGTGCCGGGCGCCGGGCGGTAGGGTTTGGCAACCAGAAGATCAATCTGCAACTGCTGGGGCAGGAGCCGCGCAATCGGGCGCAGGTGGGGTCGGGGGATGTCTGCCTTATCACCCGCTGGCCGCTGGAGCAGGTGATGGCCCAGCTTGCCTGCCACGGGGTGGAGATTGTCGAGGGGCCGGTGACCAAAAGCGGCGCCTGCGGGCCGATAGAATCAATCTACTTCCTCGACCCTGACCAGAACCTGATTGAGGTCAGCATCTATCCCTGAGCCCACCAAGCCATCACTCCCATTGCCATCATCAATAGAAAGGGGCCGTCACTTGACGGCTCCTTTCTCGTATCGCTATCGAGCCAAGCACGTCGGCCGCTTGGCCGATGTGGCAGAGACGCCCTAGAAAGGCGCGCTGCTCTCGTCGCTCTCCTGTAAAAACTGCTCCACTTCTGCCTGATAGGCCGCATCAGGTTGACCGCTGCTGGCAGGGGGTACGGCAGCAGACGGGGCCACGGGAGGGGCGGTGAGGGTCTCCATCACCCGCTGCTGCAGATAGGGGTAGAAGGGGTTGGAGGAGGTGCGGGTGAGGGCGCCGGGGTTGACGATCAGCACGCCGCGCTCGCCACGCAGGGCCAGACCGCCGAGGTTGATGCCGTATTGCTTCCGCTGCTCCGGGCGCGCTGCCATGCCATAGAGGGGGTCGTCCATCGGGAAGGGGAGCGCCACATGGGAGAGGGAGTAGATCTCCTTGGGATAGTCGATGCCCAGCGGGCGGAGCTGCTCAGGCTGATCGGCGCTGGCCAGCGTTCTGGCCTGGGTTGCGGGGGAGGCGGGGTCGACATTGCCCACCACGGTGAGGCGATAGTGCCCGGGGGCGTTTGGCAGCAAGCGGTGCAGCGCCAGCTCGGAGGCCGAGCTCATCAGCGGGCCAAACAGAGTGCTGCGGTTGATATCAAACAGCACCAGTTCGCTGCCGTTGGCCGGCAGGTAGTGGTAGAGATCGGCAATGATAGAGCGGGTGCTGACGGTGTAGTCCATCACCGACTGGAAGGTGAGGGCGGGGGGAAACGCCGCCAGCTCGCCACTGGCGGCCAGCTGGCGTACCTGCTGCTGGATGGCGTGGGTCAGGCGATAGGACTGGCGCGCGCCGTTGACCGGGAACGAGTTGTATTTGAACGGGTTGAACTCCGGCATGGTGTCGAGCCAGGCGGCGTTGGCAAAGGCGGGCAGCAGGGCAGGCACAGCCTTGAGCCCGGCGAAGCGGGCAAAGCGGGTCACCCCGATCATCGGGGAGATCAGCACCAGCCGATCCGGTTTTGCCAGCGCACCGCTCGGGTCGGCCAGCGCATCGAGCGCATATTTCACCGCCAGCGCGCCACCGTTGGAAAAGCCCACCAGATGCAGCTGCCGCTTGCCCGGTACCAGCAATCTGGCCTCCCGCACCGCCAGTCGGGTAGCGGCCAGCCAGGTCTCCCAATCCACATCCACGAGGCCAGCGGGCACGGTGCCGTGGCCGGGGATCCTCAGCCCCAGCGCGATAAAGCCCTGCTGCTGATAGCGACTGGCCAGATGGCGCAGGCTGTAGGGGGAGTCGGTCAGGCCGTGCAGCAGCACCGCCACCCCTTTTACTTCCCCCTCGGGGCGCAGCAGGTAGGAGCGGTTCCAGTTTTGCTGAAAGCGGGCGGGATTGATGGGGGCGTCCTGATAGTAGCGATTGCTGGCCAGTTGCTGCTCCGGCGGCGTCTTGGCGACTACCTCGGTGGCCACCATCTCGAACAGCTCTGCTTCGCGGGCCAGATAGGCTTGCCAGTCGCTGCGATCGAGCTCATCGGCGCTGAGTTCGGGGGGCACCACTGTGTGCCACAGCTGCAGCGGCGCTGCCTGCCAGGCGAAGTAGGCGATCACCGCCCACGCGGTCAGCAACAGCAGCAACAGCAGCAACAGGGTTAGCAGAGCACGGCGAACAAGGCGGCGAGTGTGAGCCAGCATGGTGCAATCCTTGGCGATAGGGGGGGCCGCCTCTGGGCGGGCAAGTTTGGCGCAGCACATTGGGTGCTGCCAACCGGCTTAAAGCCTAATGGAAACAAGGTGATATGTATAGTTGATGGCGTTCGTCCGCGCTGGCTGTGGGCGCCTGATCCCGCCGTTGGCATCAGGCTGGCCGTTCGAAGGTTGCATCGCGGGCCATCTGGCGGCGTGAACTTATCCGCAGATGCCCGCTTGGGTGCTGCGAACTTGCAACTATCTGCCCCTGAAAGGGGGCAATTATGCTACTGTAGCGGCGTTTTTTGATGGATAAGCTGGCATTGGCCTTTTTTGAAGATGGAATGGTATGCAGAACTTTGACGTAGTGAATTGGCTGATGCAGCAGACAGCCTCCCCGGCGCAGCCGGAACAGGCGATGGCACAACCGGGCGTGGCCCAGACCCTGTGGCAGGTGACCCATGCTGGCTAACGAATCCATGCGCCTGAACAAATACATCAGCGAGAGCGGTATCTGCTCGCGCCGCGAGGCCGACCGCTTTATCGAGCAGGGCCATGTCTTTATCAACGGCAAGCGCGCCGGGATTGGCGATCAAGTGCAGGTTGGCGATCTGGTCAAGGTGAACGGTCAGGTGATCGAGCCGCGCGAGGCGGACAGTCTGGTGCTGATCGCCCTCAACAAGCCGGTGGGCATCGTCAGTACCACAGAGGCGGGCGAGAAGGACAACATCGTCGATTTCGTCAACCACAGCACCCGGGTCTTCCCCATCGGGCGGCTCGACAAGGATTCGCAGGGGCTGATTTTCCTCACCAACCACGGCGATCTGGTCAACAAGATCCTGCGGGCGGGCAACGATCACGAGAAAGAGTATCTGGTGACCGTTGACAAGCCGGTGACCGACGAGTTTGTGCGCGGCATGGCGGCCGGAGTGCCGATCCTTGGTACTGTGACCAAGAAGTGCAAGGTGAAGAAAGAGGCACCGTTTGTCTTTCGCATCACCCTGGTGCAGGGGCTGAATCGCCAGATCCGCCGGATGTGCGAGCACTTCGGTTTTGAAGTGACCAAGCTGGAGCGCATCCGCATCATGAACGTCAGCCTCAAGGGGCTGCCAGTGGGCGAGTGGCGCGATCTCACCGACGACGAGCTGATCGATCTGTTCAAGCTGATTGAGGACTCCTCCTCCGAGGTGAAACCGGCCAAAGGCGACAAACCCAAGGCGGCCAAGGCCCCTGCGGCGAAAAGCGCCAAGCCGGGGCAGGGCAAGAAGCCGCGCCGCGATGACGATCACGAGATTGGCGGGCGTCCCAATGTGCCGGGCCCGGAAGCCTTCGAGAAGAAGCTGCCGGTGGGCAAGGGTGGCGCGGGCAAAGGTGCCGCCAACAAGGGCAGTGCTGGCAAAGGGGCACCCAAGGGTGGCAAACCGGCCGCTGGCAAGCCGCGCACCGCTAACACCGGACGGCAGAAGAAGGGGCGCTGAGTTGTCCCTCTGAGTGGCGTCAGCCTCGTCTTGTGATCCTCAACACGGTTATCTCCAACACACCGGCCTCAGGCCGGTGTGTTGCTTTGGGCAGCAGAGCTGGTTGGGAGGGGCGCCGAGATGGTCGGCTCGCTGGCGGTCGGTAACCGCATGACGCGGGGGTAGTGGCGCGGGTCGAGGCGCAGTACTAGCAGGCTCATCAGCAGCAGGCCCCCCAGTTGCCACTGCCAGGCGGCAGCGAAGTCGCCCACATAGTGATAGAGCCGCGCCGCCACCCAGGGGCCGGTGGCCGCCAGCATAAAGCCAAACCCCTGCATCAGGGCGCTCAGGGTGCCCGCGCGGCGCGGGTCTGGCTGGTGATCGAGCGCAATCACCATGATAAGCGAAAAACTGCCGCCAAGACCGGCACCGCACAGCATGCACCAGAGAATGGGGGCACTGGCTGGCGCCAGCCAGAGGCCGGCAAATCCCGCCAGCTGCATGGCGATGGCAAGGCCCATCCACGGCCGCCGGTCCATCTTGCGTGCCGCCAGCAGCGGCAAGCCGAGGCCGCTGGCGGTCTGCGCTAGTGCCAACCAGGCGACCAGCTCACCCGCCTGTGCGGCGCTCCACCCTTGCGCCATATAGGCGGGGGCCAGCCAGGCTACCACGATGCCGTAGCCACTGTTGATGATGCCAAAGCAGATGATCAGCAACCAGCTGCGGGGCAGGGTGATCAGCCGCTGTTCGCCGTGGAGAATGGCGACCGCGGCGGCCCGTGGCAGACGCACTTTCCACCTTAGCCAGACGAGGGCCAGCAGCACCGGCAGGCTCCAGAGCGCCAGCGCCCGCGACCAGTCGAGGCTCGCCGCCAGCCTTGGGGTGAGGCTGGCCCCCAGCGCCCCGCCCCCCATCATGCAGGCAGAGAAGATCCCCATCACCAGCGGCACCTTGTGGGCGAAGGCCTGCTTGATAAGGGCGGGCAGTACCCCCTGCACCAGTGCTGACCCCAATCCACAAAGCGCCGCGCTGGCGATCAGCAGGGCGCCGCTCTGGGCATCGAAGCGCATGGCGCTGCCAATGCCGAGCAGCAGCAGGGCCGCCCCCAATAGTTGGCACGCACTGGCGCGCCGACGCAGGCTGGGAGTGAGCAGCACGCCAATCCCGATGAGCCAGAGCGGCAGCAGGGTAAGCCAGGCGAGGGTGTCCATCCCCAGCGACAGGGCGCGGCCAATCTCGCCGCTCAGCGGGCCGATGGCGGTAAGAAAGGGGCGCAGATTCAGGCCAGTCAGGATCACCAGCACCAGCAGGGCAAACTGCTGGCGGCGCGCCTCTGCCGGGAGTTTGCTTGTCCTCTTATTCATGTTCAGGCTCTGCTTGCTGGGGTTGTTGCAATTGGGGGCCATAGAGTTCGGCGGCCGTAATGCTGACGGCCAGTTTGACCAGCGGCAGAGGTGGCGGTGCCAGCGGCAGTCCCAGCGTTTGATAGGCGGCAGTGCTGTCAAAGCCGAACGGGGCCGCATCGGCGTTATCAAAGGCGTAATAGACGGCGGCTATACCGTTCATCACCAGCGCGCCGAGGCACATGGGGCAGGGGTGACCGCTGGCATAGACGATGCTGCCCGCGAGCGGCGCGCTCTGGCTTGCCTTGCGCAGCGCCTCCAGCTCGGCGTGACGGGTGGGATCGCCATCCAGATGAATGCCGTTGACCGCGCTCGCCACCAGCTGGTCATCGCGCACCAGCAGGGCGGCGAAGGGGCGACCGCCCTGCCGGTGATTTGCTCTGGCCAGTTGCACCGCCTGCTCCAGCCATTGTCGGTGAGTCTGGAGTGAGGTTGATGGGGTGAGCGAGCGAAGAGGGGTAGACGCTACAAGAGGCTGTGACATGATGAAAAACCCTGATTTGACAGAACAAATGCCAGCCTAGCGGCGAAAAAAGTCATTTGGAAATTAAATGATAGAATGAGTTTCAGTGGTTTTGTAAATGGAGTGCCCCATGCTGGATCCCCTGTTGCTGCGCAGTTTTGTCGCCATTATCGACACCGGCAGTTTTACCCGCGCCGGTGAACGGGTTCATCTGAACCAATCCACCATCAGCCAGCAGATCCGCCGCCTTGAGCAGCAGCTCGGCTGCCCGCTGCTCGATCGCGCTGGCCGAAGGGTGGTGGCGACGGCGGAGGGGGAAAAATTGCTGGGGCTGGCCCGCCGCATTCTGGCGCTGCTGGCGCAGGCCGAAGAACAAGTGACGGAAGGGAGCGTGGCGCTCAGCCTCGGGGTGCCGGAGGATTTCGCCGCCGGTGCCATCACCCCGGTACTGGCCGCCTTTGCCCGCGATTACCCCGAGGTGCGGCTGGAGGTGGAGAGCGGCCTGAGCCACGAGATCTGGCAGCGCTTCGAGGCGGGAGAGCTGGATCTGGCGCTGGTCAAGCAGGTGCGTGGACAGGGCTCGCCGCTCGCCAGCTGGCGTGAGCCGCTGGTGTGGGTCGACAGCCGCGACTGGCCCGCCCGGGAACGGGATCCGCTGCCGCTGGTGGTGTTCCCGAGCGAAGGGCTCTATCGGCGCCAGATGACCGAGGCGCTCGATGGTCTGGGGCGGCGTTGGCGTATCGCCTATGTCAGCGCCAGCCTCGCCAGTTTGCAGGGGGCGGTGAGCGCGGGGATCGGGGTGAGCTTGCTGCCCAAACGGCTGATGCCCGCCGATCAGCTGGCCCTGACCCAGTGGCCCAAGGTGGCGCCGGTGGAGCTGGCGCTCCATGCCGGGGGAAGCGGGAGCGAGCCGCTCACCCGCTTGAGTGCGGCCCTAATCGCCCTCTGTGACGAGGTGATGGGGCCGCAGTGAGTGGCTATGTGGGGGAAAAACTTCTGTGGGGAAAAACTGGCGTCGGAAAGATAAGGCGGAAAAAGTGCGGGGAGGGATCAGTGATCCTTCCCCTCCGCCAGCTTGCGCTCGTAGTCATTTTTTACGATGGCCAGCGCCGCCAGCACCAGCTCGGGGGCCAGCTCATTGGTCTCCAGCAGTTCGATAAGATCCACCGCGAGTTTTACCTCGGGCGGGGCAGTTTCCAGTGACATGGGCAGGGTTCCGGTTGCGGGAAGAGGGGGGATTATACAGGGGCGCCGCCGTAGGCAGAAAGCGCCCGGTGTATCGGGCTATGAGGCATGAAGGTCAGAGGTGCTGGCGCATCTCCTTGTCGATCTCCTCGCGCAGGGCAATCAGCTTTTTGGCGTACTGCTGCAACTGCAGATCGCTCTCGCTCATCGGCTGCCACTGGGGCACCGGGGTCGGTTTGCCCCGCTCGTCCATCGCCACAAAGATGATGATGCAGTGGGTGGTTTTGTGGCGCTCGGTGTCGGTGGGGTGGCGGCTGTAGACATCCACCGCCAGATGCATGCTGGTGGTGCCGGTGTGGATCACCTGAGCGTGCACCTCTACCAGCTGGCCAATCTGGATGGGGCGCAAAAAGCGGATCCCCCCCACATAGACGGTCACCGCATAGCCGCCGCACCAGCCGGCGGCGCAGGCATAGCCCGCCTGATCGATCCACTTCATCACCATGCCGCCATGCACCTTGCCGCCGAAGTTGACGTCAGAGGGTTCGGCCAAAAATTGCAGGGTCAGTTCACGGGGGGGGATCATGCTCTCTCCTTGGTTCGGGGTCATTGACGGTAGCTCTTGCGGTAGGCGTCAGCCTGTTGGCAGGGGGGCAGGTTGTTGAGGTCGGGCCGCTTGTTGCCCTCGCGCTGGCCGAAGCTGGCGAACTCCTGCTGACACGTGTCGGCCTTGCCGCCCTCCTTGATGCAGGCGTCGATCCGCTGTTGCTTGCCCTGCTCGACCAGTTGCTGCTGAGCTTGCTGGCAGGCGGCATCCAGCTTGGCCTGCTGGGCTGAGCGATCCAGCTCGCTGGCGGCACTGGCAGTGCCGCACAACAGCAGAACCACGAAAGGGGTGATGATGCGCATCCTGATGCTCCTTGTTGACCTGTTTCAGGTATACCGCGAATGGCGGCAGGATGCACAGGGGGGCGGCGCAATAATGGGGCCCATTCACTCTTGGTTCATGACGCCAGCGCCAGCATGGGGCGAACAATAGCGAGGTGTCACGATGAAACAGATGCTGGAACAGTTACTGGGGGCTGGCAAAGGCTGGCTCAACGAAGGCGGCGACAAGCGCAAGGGGCAGATGCAGGGAGCGCTGGCCGGTGGCGCGCTCGGTATGCTGCTGGGCAATAAAAAAGTGCGCAAATATGGCGGCAAGGCCGCTGCCGTGGGCGGCGCGGCAGCCCTTGGCGGGCTGGCCTACAAGCTCTATCAGGATTGGCAGGCCCAGCAGGCGGCACCCGCCCAGCCTACCCATCCCGTCAGTACCCTGGAAGGCAATGCGCTGGACGCCCGCGCGGCCCTCTTGGTGCGCGCCATGGTGGCGGCAGCCCGTGCCGATGGCCATATCGACGGCGCCGAGCGCCAGAAAATTCAGGAGTACCTGACCGAACAGGGTCAGAGCGATGTGGCCCGCTGGATTGACGCCGAGCTGGCCCGTCCCCTCGATCCTCACGCGCTGGCGCGGGAAGTGACCGACATGGAGCTGGCCACCGAGGTCTATCTCGCCTCCCTGCTTGCCATCGAGGTGGATCACTTTATGGAGCGCGGTTATCTCGACGAGCTGGCGCGCGCCCTCAAGCTCGATGACAACCTCAAGGGAAGCATCGAGCGGCAGGTGGCTCAGCTTAACGCCCCCGCCTGATATCCCTCACCGCCATGGATTGCCGATAACGCCCCGTTCATGGGGCGTTGTTGTTTCTGCTGCCCGTCAAAAGATGCGGATGAGCCTATTTGGATTGCTGAGCACAGCCCCTAAGATGGCGCAGGACCATCACCATTTTTGCAAGGAGCAACCGTTGGAAATACGCAAGGCAACAGCACTGGATATCGACGCCATTGTCGAGCTGAATCGGCAGATAGGAGAGATCCACCATCAGCACTATCCCGAGGTGTTCTGCCCGCCGTCACCAGAGGAGCGGGCATTTTTGCTCGATGCCATTGCCGCAGAAGGGCGTCTGTTCTGCGTTGCCGAGCAGGATGGCAGGGTGGTGGGCTTTTTGACGGCGCGGATCGACATCAATGACTCTGTGCCGTTTCTCACCCGTGCGCCGATCTGCCGCATCGGCTCCGTGGTGGTGGATGAGCAGCACCGCTCCCATGGGATTGGCAAGGCGCTGATCGCCCATTGCGATGAGTGGGCCAAGGCCCGTGATGCTCAGCAAATCCGGCTGGAGGTGATGGCCTTCAACGAGCGCGCCCAAGCCCTCTACGAGGCGCTGGGCTTCAAGGTGCAGTCGCAGATCATGGCCAGATGATCAGTTTTTGATGGCGAGCCAAGGCGCGTCACTCCTCAACCACAAAGGCCCGTTACGGGCCTTTGTTCGTTTCGTCAGCGGCTCTTTGCCACGTTACTTTTCACCGAGTTGTGCGGCAATCAGCGCGGCCAGTCGGGTGAGGGCCTGCTCCAGCTGTTCGCTCCAGGGATGGGAGCTGTTGAGGCGCAGGCAGTGGTTGTGTTGCCCCTGACTGGAAAAGAGCGCGCCGGGGGCCACTGAAAAACCGCTGCCCAGAGCCTTGGCGTGCAGGGCGCGGCTGTCGAGGCGGGGCGGAAACTCCAACCAGAGAAAGTAGCCGCCATCGGGGGAGGAGATCCGCACCTCGTCCGGAAGCAAGCGCTGCAGGGTCGCTCGCATCTGCTGCTGGCGCTGGGCCAGGGTGTGGCGCAGACGGCGAAAGTGGGCATCGACCCCGCCCTGGCGCAGCATCTCGGCCAGCGCCAGCTGGCTCGGCACATTGGTGGAGAGGGTGGACATCAGTTGCAGCCGCTGCACCCGCTCGGCATGGGGTCCCGCCACCACCCAGCCGACCCGAAAACCCGGCGCCAGGCATTTGGAAAAGGAGCTGCAGAGCAGGCTGTCGCCACGCTGATCCCAGTGGCGGATCGGCTTGGGGCGCTCGCGGCCAAAGTAGACCTCCGCATAGACGTCATCCTCCACCAGCGGCACCCCATGGCTGTTGAGCAGTTCCATCAGCCGCGCTTTGTGACTATCCGGCATGGTGTGGCCCAGCGGGTGCTGCACATTGCCCATCAGCCAGCACGCCTTGACCGGAATGCGGGTGAGGGCGTCGGCCAGCAGGTCGAGGTCGATGCCTACCCCCGGAATGACCGGGATCTCCACCGCCTTGAGTTTCAGCCGCTCGATGGCCTGCAGGGCGCCATAGAAGGTGGGGGACTCCACCACCACCCAGTCACCGGGCTCGGTCAGCACCTGCAGGCTGAGGGAGAGCGCCTCCATGGCGCCTGTGGTGATGATGATCTCCTGCGGATTGACCGCCACCCCGTCACTGGCGTAGCGCTGGGCGATGGCGCGGCGCAGCGCTTCGTTGCCGGGGGGCAGGTCGGCCACCGTGCTGAAGGGATCTAGCTTGCGCATGCAGCTGGCCAGCGCACGCCCGAGCTGGGGATGGGGGAACAGGGTAGGGTCTGCTACCGACATGCCAAGGGGCACCAGATCCCGCGATTTGCTCGCCTGCAACACCTCGAACACCAGATCGTTGATATCCACCGAGCCGCTGTAGTGGGTCTGGCTCGGGGTGTGCTGCACGACCTGTGGTGAGGCGGCTTTGACGTAGTAGCCGGACTGGGGGCGGGCGAGGATCCGCCCCTGACTTTCGAGCAGTTGATAGGCCTGCAACACCGTCATGGGGCTGAGCCCGTGGGTCTTGCAGCTCTGGCGAATGGAGGGGATGCGCTCCCCCGGTTGCCAGATGCCATCGTCAATCTGGCTTTGCAGGCGGTCGGCCAACTGCTGGTAAAGGGACATGATCTGGATCAACTGTTATAGGTGTAATTCAATATAACTGCATCTGTTATAGGTGTCATGCTCCGTGATGTACTTGTCACGCACGAAACGTGCAAGGCAAATACAACAAAAGAGAGTGACGCATGATCAATCCGGATGACGTGGTCAGCCTGTCTCGCCTGCAATTTGGCGCCACGGCCCTGTTCCACTTCCTGTTTGTGCCCCTCACGCTGGGGCTGTCCTGGATCCTGGTGATCGCCGAGTCGGCTTATGTGATGACCGGCAAGGTGATCTATCAGGACATCACCCGCTTCTGGGGCAAACTGTTTGGCATCAACTTCGTCATGGGGGTCACCACGGGGATCACCATGGAGTTTCAGTTCGGCACCAACTGGGCTTACTACTCCCACTATGTGGGGGACATCTTCGGTACCCCGCTGGCCATCGAGGGGCTGATGGCCTTCTTTCTCGAATCGACCCTGGTGGGGCTCTTCTTCTTCGGTTGGGACAAGCTCTCCCGCGGCAAGCACCTGCTGGTGACCATGCTGGTGGCGCTCGGCTCCAATCTCTCGGCGCTCTGGATCCTGATCGGCAACGGCTGGATGCAAAACCCGGTGGGGGCCGAGTTCAACCTGCTGACCCAGCGCATGGAGCTGGTGGATATCGCCGCCGTGCTGTTCAACCCGGTGGCGCAGGTGAAGTTCGTTCACACCGTCGCGGCGGGCTATGTGGCGGCCTCCATGTTTGTGATGGGGGTGAGCAGCTGGTATCTGCTGCGCAAGACCGAGGTGCAGTTTGCCCTGCGCTCTTTTGCCATCGCCTCCGGCTTCGGACTGGCGGCCATCCTCTCGGTCATAGTGCTCGGGGATGAGTCGGGCTATCGCACCGGCGAGGTGCAGAAGGTGAAGCTCGCCGCCATCGAGGCGGAGTGGGAGACCGAGCCGGCACCAGCTTCCTTTACCCTGTTCGGCTTCCCGGATCAGCAGGCGCAGACCACCCATGCCGCCATCAAGATCCCGTATCTGATGGGGATCATCGCCACCCGCTCCATCGACGAGGCGGTGACCGGCCTCAAGGATATCAAGGTGCAGAACGAGGCGCGCATTCGCAGCGGCATGGTGGCGGCAGAGGCCCTCGACCAGATCCGTCGGGGCGATGACAGCCCGGCCAACCGCGCTCGCTTCGAGCAGCACGGCAAGGATCTCGGCTACGGCATGCTCCTGACCCCCTATGCCAGCAATATCGCCAAGGCCGGTGAGGCAGAGATTGCCAAGGCGGTCGATGACTCCATCCCGCCGGTGGCACCGCTGTTCTGGGGCTTTCGGGTGATGGTGGGGCTTGGCGTCACCATGCTGGGGCTGATGGTAGTGAGCTTTGTCCAGCTCTGCCGCAACCGGCTGCAAGACTCACCGCGCCTGCTCAAGACCCTGCTCTGGAGCATTCCGCTGCCCTGGATTGCCATCGAGGCGGGCTGGCTGGTGGCCGAGCTTGGCCGTCAACCCTGGACCATCAGCGACGTGCTGCCGGTCTCGGCCTCGGTCTCTTTGCTTCAGCCGGGCCAACTCTGGTTCAGCCTCATCGCCATCTGTTCCATCTACACCCTGTTGCTGGTGGTGGAGCTGTTCCTGTTGCGCCATGTGATCCGCAAGGGGCCCGCCATTCTCCATACCGGCCGCTACAGCGGTGAACAACCCGAACTTGCGAGGATCGCCTGATGGATTACGCAACCCTGAAACTCATCTGGTGGGCGCTGGTGCTCTTCATGATGGTCGGTTTTATCGTGATGGATGGCTTCGATCTCGGCATCGCCATGCTGCTGCCGGTGGTGTCGAAAGATGACGATGACCGCCGTCTGGTGATCAACAGCGTGGGGCCGGTGTGGGAGGGTAATCAGGTGTGGCTGATTGCCGGTGCCGGTGCCCTGTTCGCCGCCTGGCCGCTGGTTTATGCCGCCGCCTTCTCGGGGCTTTACATCCCCATGGTGGTGCTGCTGCTCGGGCTATTTTTGCGTCCGGTCGGCTTTGACTATCGCAGCAAGCTGGCCGATCCGGTGTGGCGCCGCTGGTGGGATCGGGCGCTGGTGGCCGGTGGCCTGATACCGGCGCTCATCCTCGGTGCGGCTATCGGTCTGGTGATGGAGGGGCTGCCGTTTCGCTTCGACACGGCGCTGCGTCTGCACTATGGCGCGTTCGACTTCCACTGGGGCTGGCTGCTCTCGGTGCTGGCCACCGCCATCAGCCTGTTGCTGCTGCACGGCGCCGGTTTTCTGCAAGCCAAGGTGACCGGCACCCCTGCGCTGCGCGCACGGGGGATCGCCATCCTGCTGGCCCCGCTGGTGAGCCTCTGCTACCTGCTGGCCGGCTGGCATCTGGTGGATCTGCAAGGGTTTCAGCTGACCGGTGTCGGCACACAACCCTTTGACCCGAATGCTGCCATCAGCCCGCTGATGAAGGGGGTGATCCCCCACGCCGGAGGCTGGCTGCGCAACTACTTTGACTATCCGCTGCTGTGGCTGGTGCCGATCATCGGGGCGCTGGCGCCGCTGGTGAGCGGGATTGCCTCCTGGCTGGAGCGGGGCCGGATTGCGCTGCTGGCCAGCGCCATTGCCTGCGCCGCCATGCTCTGCTCGGTGGCCATCGCCCTGTTCCCCTTCGTGCTGCCCTCATCCCTCGATGCGGTCAGCAGCCTGACCCTGTGGGACAGCACCTCCAGCTACAGGACCCTGGCCATCATGTTCGGCCTCGTGCTGGTGCTGATGCCGATCAACCTGGGCTACACCGGCTGGGTCTATCGGGTGGTGCGCGGCAAGCTCGACCGTGCCCGCATCAAGCGCGACAGCCATCAACTCTACTGACCTCAAGGGATCTGCTATGTGGTACTTCACCTGGATTTTGGGCCTCGGATTCGCCCTGCTGCTGGGCCTGTGCAACCTGCTCTGGCTGGAAGCGCGCTGGCAGGCGGACGAACGGGACGGTAACTGACGGCGGGGGCTCGCGCCCCGCCACGGCCGGTGGTGGGCGTTCACACGTCGCCATCGGCCCCTCTCTCCCCCTCTTTAAACGACACAAACGACACACTTTCAACCGACAACCAACCGACAGGTAATTGTGATGAAACAGAGATTGAAAGCGGTGGCGCTGGCCATCGGGTGCGCGCTCACCGTCGCCCCGGCCTGTGCCGAACCGGTACAACTGACGCCACTGGATAAAACCTTCACCCTGCAGGTGCTCGGCAGTGGTGGCCCCATCTCCGACGACCTTCGCGCCTCCTCCAGCGAGGTGATCTGGTGGAAGGGGAAATCCCGCATCCTGATCGATGCCGGTGGCGGCGTCTACCTGCGCTTCGGCCAGGCGGGGGCCAAGCTCGAAGAGGTCGATTTTATCGGCATCACCCACTTTCACACCGACCATGTGACCGACCTGCCCGCCCTGCTCAAGGGGGCCTACTTCTTCGAGCGCAGCGATCCGCTGGATCTGGCGGGGCCAGAGGCGGGGTCGGCCTTCCCCAGCATGAGCGGCTACTTTGATGCCCTCTTCAACAAAGACAAGGGCGCTTATGCCTACCTGAGCGGCTTCAAGGATGGCACCGATGGCCTCTTCCCCATCACCTTGCACGATGTGCCCTACCAGAGCCCGCAGCCCCACACCGTCTATCAGCAGGATGGCTTGACCATCACCGCGCTCGGCATCCCCCACGGTGACGTGCCCTGTCTGGCCTATCGCATCGAGAGCGCCGAGGGGACCATCGTTATCTCGGCGGATCAGAACGGCAGCAACCCGGCCTTTGTGCCGTTTGCCAAGGGGGCCGACATTCTGGTGATGCCGCTCGCCATCCACGAGGGGGCCGACCCGGTTTCGGCTTCGCTTCATGCCAAGCCATCGGTGGTGGCCAAAATTGCCGCCGAGGTGAACCCCAAGCTGCTGGTGCTCAACCACTGGATGGGGGTCGGCCTCAATCACAAGAAAGAGGCGATGGCCATCGTCAAACAGCAGTTCCACGGTCAGATCGTGGCCGCCCGCGATCTCTCCAGTTACCCCGTTTCATCCGTCAAGGAGTCCGCCCATGAGTAACTCAAGCAGCAACAAAACCACTGGCAAACTGACCCTCTCCATCGCCATGACCAGCCTGATTGCCCTGACCCCGGGACTGGCGCTGGCGGCCACCCCGAGCGATGCGCCGGTCAAGGCCGCCCCCAGCGAACAGCATGGCGGCAAGTGCGCGGCGGGCAAGTGCGGCACCGAGAAGCGCTTTGAAAAACAAGCCCTCGACAGCGATCCGCAAGGCCGGCTGGTGCGCGCCCGCGACGGCAAGTGTGGCGTGGCGGGCGAGGGGATTGATGACGACAGATCCGGTTCCAACAGCGGCAGCAAGATGACGGAGGGGGTATGCGGCCAATAAGCTCCCGTAGTCGGGGGATCGGGCTGCGCCAGGAGCATCTGGATGCGCTCTGCTCCGGCCCCGTGCGCCCCGGCATCGACTTTCTCGAGCTGGCGCCGGAGAACTGGATGGCCATCGGCGGCGCCAGGCGGGCGCAGCTGCATCAGCTGGCCGAGCGTTACCCGCTGGTGGCCCACGGCCTCAGCCTCTCCCTCGGCGATTGCCAGCCCCTCAATCGCACCCTGCTCAGCCAGATCCGTACCTTTCTGGACGAGTTCGGCATCGGGATCTACAGCGAGCACCTGAGCTTTTCCCGCGACCAGCAGGGTTATCTCTACGAGCTTTTACCTGTGCCGCGCCAGTGGGAGAACATCCCCTATCTGGCAGAGCGGATCGCGCAGGTGCAGGATGCGCTGGCCCGCCCGCTGGTGCTGGAAAATATCTCCTACTACCACGGCTATGACCACGAGATGCCGGAGGAGGATTTTCTCGCCGAGCTGGTGGCGCGCAGCGGCTGCGAGCTGCTGCTCGATATCAACAACGTCTTTGTGAACAGCCGCAACCACGGTTACTGCCCCAAGCGGATGATTGCCGGGCTGCCGAGCAATGCGATCCGCTATTTCCATATCGCCGGTCATCTGGAAGAGGCGGATGGCACCTTGCTGGATACCCATGGTCGTCCGGTCTGTGAGGCGGTGGTAGCGCTGGCCCGTTATACGGTGCAGACCCACGGCCTGCGCCCCCTGCTGCTGGAGCGGGATCACCATCTGCCACCGCTGGCAGAGCTGGAGGCCGAGCTGGCGCGGGTGCACGGCGCCTGTTGCGAGGCGATAGACCGTCAGGTGCGGGAGGTGCGTTATGGATAGACGGTTATCCCTGATCACTGCGCCTAAAACGGCGCCGCAGCGGATGCAGCAGCAGACCGCCTGGCTGGCGAGCCGGGTGCGGCTGCCGCAGGATGGCATCGCCAGCCACTATGCCCGCAGCGTGCGCGCCAATGTGGAGTCGGTGCTGGAGAGCGCTTTTCCGCTCACCCACGCTCACTGGGCACCGGTGGACAGGTGGCAACTAGTGGAGGGCTTTGTCATCGCGCACGGCGCCGAGGCCCCCGAGTTTCACCATATCGCCACCGAGTTTGTCCGCTATGTGCAGCATCGCCACGGCGAGGGCTCTCTCAACTGGCCCAGGCAGCGGTTGGCGCTGCTGGAGTACGAGTGGGCCTGCCTCTGTGTCGAGATTGATGAAGGGGTAGTGCCGCAAGTTATATCGGGGGTTGAGGTGACGCCGGAGAGTTCGCTTGTGCTCAACCCTACCCTGCAACTGCTTGAACTCCCCTTTGCCATTCGTCGCAGCGGCGTGGTGCCGACCCGGCAGGGCAACCACTTCTATGGCCTGTTTCGCAGCCCGGAGCATCAGGTGGTGACCCAGCGGCTGCGCGAATGGGATGTGGCGCTGATCCAGTTGCTGCAACAGCAGCCGGGGATCACTCAAGCCGCGTTCAAGCAACAGGTGCAACAGGTTCGCCGTGATTTTGATCTGACAGGGTGGGCACGCCATTTTCACCGGCTGGGTCTGTTGACCTTGTCCGTTGGCGAGCGCCAGTCCGGCACCCCCTTGCCCCCATTTAGCAAACACCAAGGAGAATTCCCATGAACAACACCCTGATCCAGTGGTACGAGCGGGCGGTGGCCCAGTGCAAGCGGCTCGATTTTCTGGCCCTGCTGGCCATTCGCCTCTATCTCATTCCGGTCATCTATGTGGGGGCCCACTCCAAGGTGATGGGCTTTGCCGGCACGGTCGCCTGGTTTGGTGCGCCAGTCTCGGAAGGGGGGCTCAACCTGCCGTTCCCGACCCTGCTCGCCTTTCTGGCGGCGGGCACCGAGGTGCTGGGCTGCATCTGCATTGCCCTTGGCCTCTTTACCCGCATCATGGCCATTCCCACCATCTTCCTGATGAGCGTGGCGAGCGCCATGGTGCACTGGAAGCACGGCTGGGATGCCATCGCCACCGGCAGCATGGAGGCCACTGTGCGCCTCAGCGGCTTTATCGAGTGGCTGGCCGCCAACTTCCCCGGTCGCTACAACTACATCACCGAGCTCGGGGATCCCGTGATGCTCAACAACGGGATGGAGTTTGCCGCCACCTACTTCGTGATGCTGCTGGTGCTGCTGGTTTACGGCGGGGGCCGCTACGTCAGCCTCGACTACTGGCTCAAGCGTGCCGTGACCGGCAAAGCAGGCGTGCAACAGGCGGCATAAGGCTTGCCCACGGATAACAAAAACCATAACGACAGAGCGTGAAAAACAGCGAGCGGCCGGGGGCCGCTCGCTGTTTTTGTGCTTTGGGGGGGAGAGTGTCAGCTGCGTCAGCCGTTACTGGTAGCGGCCAACCGCGATGGGGGACTCCTGCTCAATCTGGCCAAGGCGCTCGGCCCACTGGGCGAGCCAGGCTTCCCGCTCTTCTTGCGAGACCCGCACCGGGGCATAGCAGATATGGGGGCGCAGCACGTCAAAGCCGACAAATTGCAGGATCCCGCGCTGGATGGGGCGCAGCACCCCGTCAATATCGCCGTTGAAGCCGTCGGGCAGATAAGTCTCGGCGGGACCACCGGTGGTGAGGCTCAGCAGGGCCCGCTTGCCGCGAAACTTGCCGCTCTCGTAGATATGGCCTTGACCATAGACCCGCCCCATGGCAAAGACCCGATCCACCCACCCCTTGAGAATGGCGGGCAGGCCAAACCACCAGAGCGGGAACTGGAAGATCAGCAGATCGGCCGCCTCCAGCTTTTGCATCTCCTGCTCCAGCTGCGGGGCGAAGCTGCCCTGCTCGGTGGCAGCCAGCTCTTCGAGTTGCAGCTTGAGAAAATCGGGATCGCTGGCGGCAGTGAAGTTGCGCCGATCCGAGACGGGATCAAAGCCCATGGCATAGAGATCGCTGGTCATCACTGTGTGACCCGCCTGCTCCAGCGCCCTGATGGCGTGGCAGAAGAGGGCTCCGCTGAAACTTTTCGGTTCAGGATGGGCATAGACAATAAGCACCTTCATAACAGACTCCGTGGCAAATGATGCGAGGGTGACAGGCTTGGTTACTGAAACAGTTGCTGAAATAGTTGCCAGCTTAACGCTGTGTCACAGCATAGAAGCCTGCCGCGCCGATTGCAGCAGGCGCCACGCTCTTGCGTGACGCCTGCTGGCGCAGCTTATGCCTGACAGGCGGCGAGCCGGAGGGCTTCGCGGCGCTCGCTGACATGGGTCAGCCCGTAGGCCAGCAGCACGATAAGGGCGCCGATCCAGGGGGTGTGCATCAGGCCGAGGTGCTCCACCACCAGGCCACCGACGACGGAGCCCAGCGCGATGCCAACGTTGAAGGCGGCGATATTGAGGCCGGAGGCCACATCCACCGCCTTGGGGGTGTGCAGCTCGGCCTGTTTGACCACCAGCACCTGCAGACCCGGCACGTTGCCGAAGGCAAAGGCGCCCCACACCAGCACGGTCAGCACGGCCAGCACCGGATGGGGGGCGGTGAAGGTGAGGGCCAGCAGCACCAGCGCCAGACCGGCAAACAGCAGCTTGAGCGCCGGCAGGGGACCCATCTTGTCGGCCAGCTTGCCACCCCAGATATTGCCGATGGCGACCGATACCCCGTACACCAGCAGGATCAGGCTCACCGCACCGGCGCTAAAGCCGCTCACCTGCTGCAGGATGGGGGCGAGGAAGGTGAAAGCGGTGAAGGCGCCGCCATAACCGAGGGCGGTCTTGGCGTAGACCAGCAGCAGCGGCTTCTTGGTCAGTACCGAGAGTTGCTCGCGGATGGTCGAGGCTGCTCCCTTGGGCAGGTTGCCCGGGATCAGCAGCAGGCTACCCACCATGGCGATGAGGCCCAGCAGGCTTACCACCAGAAAGGTTTCACGCCAGCCAAAGACCTGACCAATCCAGGTGCCGAGCGGTACGCCTGTCACCAGCGCCACGGTAAGGCCGCTGAACATGATGGCGATGGCGCTCGCTGCCTTCTCTTTGGCCACAAGACCCGTGGCGATGGTGCTGCCTACCGAAAAGAAGACCCCGTGCGCCAATCCGGTCAGGATGCGGGCCACAATCAGGCTCTCGTAACCGGGGGCCTGCCAGGCCAGCAGGTTGCCGGCGGTAAAGAGCGCCATCAGCCCTACCAGCAGCCACTTGCGCGGCACCTTGCCGGTCAGCGCTGTGAGCACGGGGGCGCCGATGGCTACGCCAAGGGCATAGAGGCTGACCAGAAGGCCCGCCGAGGGAAGCGAGACATTGAGCTGCTCGGCAATGGTGGGGATAAGCCCCACGATCACAAATTCGGTGGTGCCTATCGCAAAGGCACTCAGGGTAAGGGCAAATAACGCCAGTGGCATAACAACTCCTTGGTTAGGGACTCCCGACGGGAGAATGGCGCCAGTATGCCGATGGGTTTTGTTGGCAAAAATGACGGTGACATCAAATTACTTTTGCCAAATCAGCAGCAATGGCGATGAGTAGGAGGGGAATGGGAGAGACAAGAGTGGCCGCAAAGAGGGGGGAAGAGAGATGAGATCGAAGTGACTGGAAAGCAGAGACAAAGCGTGTTGAGCGAGTAGGGTATAAAGAGGAAACGGGGGCGGGGGTAATGGAAGGAGACAGGGTTGGCTGAACCTGCTGTGCGTGGGGGAATGAGCAACGAGTGAGATGAAAGGGCAAAAAAAGCGGGAGGCATGATACCTCCCGATTTTGCTGAAAAATGTCGTTGAGCGTTATTTGCACCCTTCTCCCGTCGGGAGAGGGGATAATTCGCAGTTGCAATAGGCTCGTGAGAGTTGCCGGTATCCGCCGTCGAAGCAAGAGAGCCCATGTCTCCCTTCCCGTTTAATCCCAATCTGGTGCAAAGTCCGGGTTGGCGCAGCGCTCACCCCGATCCAGCGTGGCGATGGCGGCCATCTCCTCGCTGCTCAAGGCGATATCGAGAGCGGCCAGATTGGCAGCCTGATTCTCCCGCTTGGTGGAGCTCGGGATCACTGTCATGTCCTGCGCCAGCAGCCAGGCCAGCGACACCTGTGCAGCCGATACCCCGTGGCGTTTGCCAATCTCCATCAGCAGCGGCTCGCTCAGCACCTTGCCATAGGCGAGCGGCATATAGGCGGTGACGGCGATACCGTTAGCTTTGCAGAACTCGACCACCTTGCGGTTTTGCAGCAGGGGATGAACCTCGATCTGCTGGTGGGCGATGGCCCCAGGCCCCAAAATCTCGATAGCCTGTTTGAGCTGGGCCACGGTGAAGTTGGAGACCCCGATCTCCCGGGTCAGGCCCCGGGCCTTGGCCTCGGTCAACTGCTCCAGATAGACTGCCATCGGCACCTCATCCTTGGGGGAGGGCCAGTGGATCAGCGCCAGATCCAGATAGTCAGTGCCCAGTTTTTCCAGGCTTACCTCCAGGCTCGGGAGCACCTTGCCCGGGCCAAACTCGCTGGTCCACACCTTGGTGGTCAGGTAGATCTCGTGGCGGGCAACAGTGCTGCGGGTCAGCACGGCGCCGACTTCGGCTTCGTTGTCATAGATCTGGGCGGTATCGATATGGCGATAGCCCAGCTCCAGACCGTTGGTCAGGGTGGCAAGCAGCGGCTCGCCCTTCAGGCGGAAGGTGCCCAGACCCATGGGTGGCATATTGATCATCTCGTTCCTCAATGGGGTGGTGGTTGGCCCTTGATGGGCTGAACAGAAACAGGCTCTAGGGCCAGTCAGGCGCCCAGTGGCTGATAGCGGCGAATGGTGCTGCTGGCAAACCAGGGCTCGGCCTTGGCGACAAATTCGGTAAAGTGGGGTTGGCCCTGATGGGCGGTGAGGGCCGCTTCGCTCTCCCACACTTCGTAGAGCATCCAGCTGTGGGGATTGTCCAAGTCTTGGTGCAACTGATAGCGCTGGCAGCCCGCCTCTTGCAGCGTGGCCGCAATCAGCGGCTCAAGGGCGGCGCGAAACTGGGCGGCGAATTCGGGTTTGGCTTCAAGCTGGGCAATCACAATCACGGGTGATGACATCTGAACCTCCTTGGCAAAAACGAAGGGTCAGTATGCCTGTCGTGACTTGCTGGAAACAGGGCGCTGGTCGCAAAACAGTATTGAGGGGAGAGCAGCAATGGGGTAATCCAGGACATATAAGAGGAATACGCTAATGACCTCATTACACGAATCAACAATTTATTTTTTTAGTTTCTAAGTTTCGACCTATTCTGATTGCAAGCGTCAGGATCTTATGTGCTTCTACATAAGCTTCGATTGTAGGTGATTTGCTGAATGTTCCATCCATCTTAACATCTTGAACTATTGCATCTACTAAATGATGAAAGTTAATAATTTGCTTCGATGTTTCATGATCTACCACGCCCAAATGTTTACAGTTTTCTTGATATACTCTGGAATAATGAGGCGGGATATCGGAGGCTAATATGTATGTATCATCTGGATTTTCTTTTAAATGAGCAATGGCGTTATTGATACTGTCAAGAAACCCTCTTGTTTCTATTAAATTAAGTAATGCGGATATTTCGGTAATCAGAGATCTTGTAATTTGTAATGAAAACATTTTCTCTTTTTTACGTTCAATTATGCTAGAAGTAATAATTGAACTGAGCGAACCCAAAACTGCACCGCCAAGGGCTGCAATAACTGGAATCCATTCGTTCGATCCTTTACTTCCAATAGCCTTGATTGATTCAGTTACAAGATTAATTTCTTCTGGGCTCATAGAACACCTTTTATAAAATTGCCATATAGATGGCATGATATTCTACTGTAATTACCTTCAAAATAACACCTTGAAATTTTGATGCAATCTGACAGCCATCTGCATCTGCAATAGAATGTAATAATATTTGTTGGGAACTGTGTCTTAAATGCCATGATTAAGTCAAGAACACGTAATATGAAATGAACACTTCACCTGTTTTTTTCAAAAAAACGGTTCGGTGTTTTCTTTTATAAACCTTTCGGATATGTAGTAGAGAACGATATTATGAATAATATGGATGTAGATTGTTTCACTTCGTCCAGTATTATCAGGCGCTAAATAGCTGTTCCGAATAATAGATCACTGCACTCGTACAGCTTCTACAAGTGACATTGAGCACGCATCGTGCGCTAAGCCTTGTCACTTCAGGCTTTCTCGCCAGATTGCACAAATGCCTTACGCCACAAGGCTTCCGGCAAGATGGAGCACTATTAGGATCAGTTATTTAGCTTGCACCGACCAGACCGCAAACTCATTGCCGCTGGGTTCAACGAAGTGGAAACGGCGTCCACCGGGGAAGTCGAATAGTGGGCGATTGATGGTGCCACCGTGTTGGCTTACCTTGGCTTGGGTCGTTTCAATATCGGCGCTGTAGTCGGGGCCGTAACCGACAAACTGCCAGCCAAATACGGCCTGAAAGAATGCTTTGGTCGCGGCGAGATCCCTGGCCGCAAACTCCACATAGTTCAATTTTTCATGGGCTTTCATGCAGTTCGTCTCCCTCATCATCAGCATCGCTGGGTTCAGCAAGTTGTTCCCACGGGGTCAGTTTAAGCTGCTTGCGCCGTAGCCAGAGCCAAGATGCCATGGTCAGGCCGCAGAATCCCGCAAACAGGGCTGTTTGGCGCAGGGCAAACAGCGGATCTATCCCCATGGGGTGCCAACTGAAAAACCACATCGCCATGCCCCATACCAGACCAATGCCTACCCCGAATAGCAGAACGTTGGTTAGCCAACCCTCATAGTGAGGCGGTTTGACGGGATAACCGAACCTGCGCAGCAGTCTGCACAGCGGTGGATTGTAGTTGGCATGCCATACCCCTTTGTTAGCCAGCTCCTGATGGGCGGCGGCCAGCCGTTCTTCAAATGTCATGGTATTCATCCTTGTGAAATAAGTGGTGCCATACGGTGCTTTTCTGGCTGCATTGTACTGACAAATCGCGGGCATGATGTGGGCTCGCGGTCACGTTCTTTCTCTGTAGAAAAAAAGAACTGGCCTCACCGCACGCTTGCCAATCCACAGCGGCTGCGCCTATAAAGGCCCATTACTCTTGTCCGGATAACAGCAATGAAGACCCATTCTGATGAACTGACCCTGTTTGTGGCGGTGGTGGAGGCGGGCAGTTTTCGCCAGGCGGCGGAGAACCTCGGCATGGACAACTCGGTGGTGAGCCGTGGCATCAAGCGGCTGGAGGAGAAGCTCTCAACCGTGCTGCTCAATCGCACCACCCGCCGGGTCAGCCTGACCGAGGAGGGGAGCTGGTTCTATCAGCGGGCGGTGAAGATCCTGACCGAGATGAGCGAGGCGGAGGGGCATCTGCTGATGCGCCGGGAGCAGCCGGAGGGGATCTTGCGGGTCGATGCGGCCACTCCCTTTATCCTGCACCGGCTGGTGCCGATCATCGGCGAGTTTCGTCGTCGTTATCCTGCCATCGAGTTGCAGCTGCACAGCTCGGAGGGCTTTATCAATCTGATGGAGCGGCGGGTGGACATGGCTATCCGCATCGGCGAGCTGACCGACTCCTCCCTGCGTGCGCTGCCGCTGGGCCGTTCGCGGTTGCGGCTGCTGGCCTCTCCCGCCTATTTGAGCGAGCGCGGCACCCCGCGCCAACCGGCGGATCTGCTGAGCGGTCACGAGTTGCTTGGCTTTTTGCATCCCGATCACCTCAACCACTGGCCGCTGCTCAGTGCCGAGCAGGGTGATCGCTTTGCCATCACCCCCAGTCTGCGTGCCAGCAGCGGCGAAACTTTGCGTCAGCTAGCGCTGGCGGGGCAGGGGATTGTTTGTCTGTCGGATTTCATGACTGGGCCGGATCGGGAGAGCGGCGCGCTGGTGGAGGTGCTGGCCCGCAGCAACAGTGGCGCCTCGCGACCCATCAACGCGGTCTTCTACTCTGATGCCCAGCGGGATATCCGATTGCGGGTCTGGCTCGATTTTCTTAAAGAGCAGCTTGGCAGCCATACCCTGTAGTTCAGGTTGGTTTGTGCGGTTTGTTTGAACGGTTCGTCGCTGCGGTTTGCTTGGCGAAGAACAAGCCGCACCCTCGTTGCGGCCCATCAGCATTAGCCTGGCGGCAGATAAACAGACGGCCGACTTGAGGGTCGGCCGCCGGTTCGGGAAGGTGTGTGAGGTGAAGCGCAGTTAGCGGGGGGGGTTGCCCCATACCCAGCTGAGCAAGGCGCCGCCGATCACCGGCGGAATGGCCAGCAGCAGGGTCCACTGCCAGGAGAGGCCGCCGACGGTGGCGGCCAGTACGATGCAGGTGAGCACCACCAGTTGGGCCACCATCATCAGGAAGGTGCCTTCGCGGGGGGTCAGGGTCTCTTTTTGAGTGGCGACGTGGGCTACGGGCGCTTGATTGGTGGTGGGTTTCATGGCGATATCCCTCTGTTGAGTCTGATATCACTAAGCAATGGCCGTTCCACATTTTTTCATGTTAATTATCAATGACTTGCAAGTCTTGTCGTCATTCCCGTTTCGAGAGCGCAGGCAAAATGATTTGCAAAATGAAAACGCCACCCTGAGGTGGCGTCTTGGTTATTGAGAGGGAGAGGGGGAAGCGCCGGGCCTAGCCAATCCGGTATTGGCGGATCTGCTCGTCGATGGCTTTGGCCAGTTCGAACAGTTCGCGGCTGGCGGCATTGCTCTCCTCTGCGTGTTCACGCTGATGCTCGGCCACCATGGCGAGCTCGTCAAGCGCAGCTCTGGCTTGCCCCATCTGTTGATCCTGAACTTGTGCCAGCGCGCTGATTTCGTTGAGTTCCCTTGCTGTCTGGTTAATTTGGCTGGTGGCATCGACCAGCACCTCTCTGGCTTGATGCATCCGGCTATAGCCCTCTTCGCTCAGGGTGTGGGAGCCTGCCATCGAGCTGCTGGCCTGCCGGGTACCCTCCTGCAGACGCAAGATAAGATCCTGCACATCCTTGGTTGCGGTCTGGGTGCGCACCGCCAGTTGGCGCACCTCGTCGGCCACCACCGCAAAGCCCCGCCCCATATCCCCTGCCCGGGCAGCCTCGATAGCGGCATTGAGGGCCAGCAGGTTGGTCTGGTTCGAGACATCGCGGATGAGGTTCATGATCTGGGTGATGTTGTTGCTGTCCTTGACCACCTCTTCAAGCAGTGCGGACGAGGTGCCGATGCTGCTGCGCAAAGTATCGAGACGATCGGCACTCTGGATCACATCCTGTTCGACACTGAGCATGTGTTCAGCGATGCGCCGGGTCACGTCGCTGACCCCCTCGGAACGGCTGGCGATCTGCTCGGCATTGCTGCCGATAGCAGCGACTACATTGGTCAGTTCTTGGATGCTCCTTGCCTGCTGGCACGCTTCTCCCGCCAGTGCCTGCGCCTGATGAAGGGTTTGCGAGGATTGGGCGGAGAGGGCACTCCCCGATTGTTGGAAGCGGGAGAAGCTCTGGTTAAGACTCTGGATCAGCCGGTTGAAGCTCTGGGCCATCTGGCCCAGCTCCGACTCGTCGGAGAAGTCGAGGCGGGTCGCCAGATCCCGATCGGCGGTGATGTGGTGCATGCCATCGGCAGCCTGACGAATCGGGCGACTGATGGAGTGAGCCAACCAGGCGGAGGCCAGCATCGCCAGAGTGCCGATGGCGAGCGACACCATGATGATTAGCTGGCGTGACTCATGTAATCCCTCTTCCAACTCGGCGCTGTTGATCTCGCCAATCAGCAGCCGGTTGAGGGTGGGGATGTAGCGTACAGCAAGAAGGTAGGTTTCTCCCTCCAGCGTCAGTGCCTCAACTGCCACCTGTTCCCCAGCCTTGGGGATAAGCCGTTTGACGGTATCGAGAAAGGATTGTTGATGGTGAGCGGCATCTTTTTGCTCCAGTGCGGGGTGGATCTCGATATTGCCTTCCATGTCCGCCAGATAGACCTGACCGCTCTTGCCGATCCGATAGCTGCTGATGAGCTTGCTCAGGGTGCTCATGTCGATGGAGGTACCGGTCACCGCCAGGGTATTGCCCTCGTGGGTGACGGCGGTGTTGATATAGAGGGAGGCTCGCTGGTTGAAATCGGAGATGTCGAGGTTCAGTTCGTAAGGTTGATTGCGCTGGAGAAAACCGTAAAACCACTCATCTTTCGGGTCTGACTCGCTCAGCGCTTTCTGGGCGGTGGGGCCGTCACTGAAGTTGAGCAAGGTGTTGGTCTGGCGAGGGGCAATAAAGACGTTACCGCCGAGACGTCGTTGCAGAGCCTGAAAGTAGCGCTCCATCTCGGGCCACTCAGCTTCTGGCATGCCAGCGGTCAGCCAGTCGATGACGAAGCTGTTGCTGGCGAGCGCTTGCGCCTCGGTCAGGTGCTGGGTCAGCTGGGCGGTCAGCTGGTTGGCAATGCGGTCCACACTGCTTGGCAGCTCATAGCGTTCGACCCGCTGCTGTGCCTGCGTGTGGGATATCTGCTCGAGGATCAGGGTGATGCAACTGATGGCGATAACCATCAGTATCGCTACGCCGGAGAGGATCCGGGTGCGGATCCCGAGCCCTGACCAGAGTGAGTGCAGTGTAAAACGGTGTATCGCCCTCTCCATATTTCTCTCCTCCATAAAGAAAGGCCGCATATGCGACCCAGATGATGATTATAGATAGAGAACTCAATTGTGTTGTGACGGTTGGTGAGAACAAGATTCACCAGATAAAAACAGGGGGAGCAACGGGAGGGGAGGGCCGGCAAGGGGTAGACAAAAAGAGGCCGACGTGATGGTCGGCCTCCTTGGTGTTTATCTCAACGGAATGTCGGGAGCCCGATCAATCCTCTTCAGCCCAACGGCGTGAACGCTCAACCGCTTTTTTCCAGCCGTTGTAGCGCTTGGCGCGATCGTCTCTGTCCATCTGCGGGATGAACTCGCGGTCCACGCTGAACTTGTCTTCCAGCTCGTCGGAGCTCTTCCAGAAGCCGACTGCCAGACCCGCTAGGAAGGCAGCGCCCATGGCGGTGGTCTCGATGCGGGTCGGACGTACCACCGGGGTGTGCATCATGTCAGCCTGGAACTGCATCAGGAAGTCGTTGGCCACGGCGCCGCCGTCTACCTTGAGGGCAGCCAGCTTGATGCCGGAGTCTTGCTGCATGGCATCCAGCACATCGCGGCTCTGATAGGCGATGGATTCCAGCGCGGCACGGATGATGTGGTTGCGGTTGGCGCCACGGGTCAGGCCGACCATGGTGCCGCGAGCATAGGGATCCCAGTAGGGCGCGCCTAGGCCGACGAAGGCCGGTACCAGATAGACGCCGTTGGTGTCACCCACCTTGGAGGCGAAGTAGTCGGTATCGCGGGCATCGTGAATGATCTTCAGCTCGTCACGCAGCCACTGGATGGTGGCGCCGCCCATAAACACCGCACCTTCCAGCGCGTAGTTCACTTCCCCTTTCGGGCCGATGGCAACGGTAGTCAGCAGGCCGTTGCTGGAGCGAACCGGCTCGGTGCCGGTGTTCATCAGCATGAAGCAGCCGGTGCCGTAGGTGTTCTTGGCCATCCCTTTTTCAAAGCAGAGCTGGCCGAACAGGGCAGACTGCTGGTCACCGGCGATACCGGCGATGGGGATGCGGGAGCCGCCACCACGGGTGGTGTAGCCGTACACTTCGGAAGAGGGTTTCACTTCCGGCAGCATGGACATGGGGATGCCCAGCTCGTCCAGCATCTTCTGATCCCACTTCAGCTCGCGGATGTTGTAGAGCATGGTACGGGAGGCGTTGGTCGGGTCGGTGACGTGCACTTCGCCATTGGTCATCTTCCAGACCAGCCAGGTGTCGATGGTGCCAAACAGCAGCTCGCCGTTCATCGCCTTCTCGCGGGCACCTTCCACGTTGTCGAGGATCCACTTCACCTTGGTACCGGAGAAGTAGGCATCCAGCACCAGGCCGGTGTTCTCGCGAACATACTCTTCCAGACCGCGTGCTTTGAGCTCTTCGCAGATGGCGGCGGTGCGGCGGCACTGCCAGACGATGGCGTTGTAGATGGGCTTGCCGGTGGCCTTTTCCCATACCACTGTGGTTTCACGCTGGTTGGTGATACCGATGGCGGCGATCTCTTCGCTGCGAAGGCCAGTCTTGGCCAGCACTTCGGTAAAGACAGAGGATTGGGTCGCCCAGATCTCCATCGGGTCGTGCTCTACCCAGCCCGCTTTCGGGTAGTGCTGGGTGAATTCGCGCTGGGAGGTACCGACAATATTGGCATCCTGATCAAACACGATGGCGCGGGAAGAGGTGGTTCCCTGGTCCAGAGCGACGACATATTTCTTTTCAGCAGACATGATGTTCTCCACGTTTCTATTTTCCACGTTTTTATACGTTGGAGGGGGCCGCTCTTATGCGGCAGCCTCTTCTTTGGCGGTTTGGGTCGCTTGCTCGGTGGTGACGACACGGTTGCCCGGGACGCAGGGAGCCAGCACTTTGACATACAGAGCGGTACCAATCTGGGCGCCAACGATGGGGCCAAGGATCGGAACCCAGAAGTAGGGGTTGTCACGACCACCGGTCAGGGCAACATCACCCCAGCCAGCAAAGAACGCGAACAGTTTCGGACCAAAGTCACGGGCCGGGTTCATGGCAAAACCGGTTAACGGGCCAAGGGAGGCACCGATCACCGCGATCAGGATACCGATCAGCAGGGCGGCAGCGAAACCCTTGGGGGCGCCGTTGTTGTTGTCACCCAGCGCCATGATGCCCAGCATCAGGACAGCGGTGATCACCAGCTCGACGGCAAAAGCTTGCATATTGGTCAGTAGGGCATTGGGGTAGGTGGAGAAGATCCCGGCGGTGCCGAGGCTCTCGACGCTGCCGCGCACCACGTTATGGGTCACTTCCCACTGGGTGAAAAGGTTACCATAAAGGAAGTAGACAAGGGCGGCGAAGCAGAAGGCACCGGCCATCTGGGCGATGATGTAGGGCACCACCTTGCGCTTGTCGAAACCGCAGAAGGTCATCAGCGCCAGGGTTACAGCCGGGTTCAGGTGAGCACCTGAAATGCCGCCGGTCACATAGATGGCGATGGCCACACCCAGACCCCAGGTAATGGAGATTTCCCACTGCCCGAAGTTGGCGCCTGCCAGCACCAGTGCCGCCACACATCCGACGCCGAAAAATATCAGCAGGCCGGTTCCGATAAACTCGGCGATGCACTCACCAAGCAGGGTATTGGGTCTTTGTATGCTCATACTTTTATTCCTTATATCCACCCGTAGAGGTTTGATGTTCCGTTCTATCTTTTTGTGTCTATCCGTTGCTGCCGAAAACGTTTCCTTGTTGTTTTTGCGTCTTGCGCAAACGATATGCTCGTTTGCGCTCGTTATCGGTCGTGACAGAAAATAACCCTTCCCGCTAATTTCACCATCCCCCCTCCATAGGAAATGTGGACAAGATCCCACTCATTGCTAAGAAAATGTGACGTAAAGCATCTTGATAACAGCCGCTTACCACTTAGGGGGTAGCTTGCAACCCTTGCCACACAAGGGCTGGCGCTTGCTGAGCAATTTCTCATTTGGAGCTTTTATTTGTAATAAAACTGCAATATTTGAGCATGCATCACAGATTAAATGAGCGCATATGAGCACAATTGGCTCGCTTGCGAATCGGTGGACTCACATGATTCGTCGGAATGGTCAGGGCATCCTCAACCGCCCATAACAACAATAAGGAAGCAGAACATGCTTAGTCTCTTCAGGCCTGCGGCGCACATCGACAGGCTCCCGGCTGACAAGGTCGACCCCTTCTACAAACGCATGCGTTGGCAGGTGTTTTTCGGGATCTTCTTCGGTTACGCCGGCTACTATCTGGTACGGAAAAACTTCAGTCTGGCGATGCCCTATCTGATCGAGCAGGGCTTCTCCCGTGGTGATCTCGGTTTCGCGCTCTCCGGGGTCTCCATCGCTTACGGTTTGTCCAAGTTCCTGATGGGGAACGTCTCTGACCGTTCCAACGCCCGTTACTTCCTCTCCGCCGGTCTGCTGCTCTCGGCTGCCATCATGTTCATGATGGGTACCATGCACTGGGCCACCTCCAGCATTGCCATCATGTTCGTGCTGTTGTTCCTGAACGGTTGGGCACAGGGCATGGGCTGGCCGCCCTGCGGTCGCACCATGGTGCATTGGTGGTCACAGAAAGAGCGCGGCGAAGTGGTTGCGGTCTGGAACGTGGCGCACAACGTGGGTGGCGGCATGATTGGCCCGCTGTTTATCCTCGGGATGGGTTGGTTCAACGACTGGCGCAGTGCCTTCTATGTGCCTGCGGCAGCGGCGGCCGCCATCGCAGTGATCGCCTTCTTCGTGATGCGTGATACCCCGCAATCGGTCGGTCTGCCTCCTATCGAGGAGTACAAGAACGACTATCCGAAGGATTACAACGAGAGCCACGAGCAGGAGTTCTCCGCCAAGGAGATCTTCGTCAAGTACGTGCTGCACAACAAACTGCTGTGGTACATCGCGATCGCCAACGCCTTCGTTTACCTCATTCGTTACGGTGTGCTGGACTGGGCGCCAACCTACCTGAAAGAGGCCAAGCACTTCACCGTCGACAACTCCTCCTGGGCTTACTTCCTCTACGAGTGGGCCGGTATTCCGGGCACCCTGCTGTGTGGCTGGATCTCTGACAAGATGTTCCAGGGCCGCCGTGCCCCGGCCGGTATCCTGTTCATGGTGCTGGTGACCCTGGCTGTACTGGTTTACTGGTTCAACCCGGCCGGCAACCCGACCATCGACATGATGGCGCTGGTGGCTATCGGCTTCCTGATCTACGGCCCTGTCATGCTGATTGGCCTCTATGCTCTTGAGCTGGCACCGAAGAAAGCAGCCGGTACTGCGGCAGGTTTCACCGGTCTGTTCGGTTATCTGGGCGGCGCGGTCGCGGCCAACGCCATGCTGGGTTATACCGTTGACCACTTCGGTTGGGATGGCGGCTTCATGGTGCTGACCGTCTCCTGCGTGCTCTCCATCATTCTGCTGGCGATGACCCTCAAGCATGAGAACATTGCCGTTGCGGCCAAGAAAGCGGCTGCCCATAAGGCATAAAACGTGATCCTCAGCTTATTGATCCCAAAGGGGATCAGGTAAACTGCCAAAAGGCCCCGCATCTGCCGGGGCCTTTTTTTGTCTCATCATCGGAGTGCAAGCGTGAAGCAAACCCAACGACATCTGGAGATCCTGGACGTCCTGACGCGGCAGGGATTTGTCTCGACCGACGATCTGGTGACCCACTTTGACGTCAGCCCCCAGACCATTCGCCGGGATCTGAACGATCTCGCCGAACAGAACAAGATCCGGCGCCATCATGGCGGTGCCTCCCTGCATTCGAGTACCGTCAATACCGCCTACAGCGCCCGTAAAGTGATGCAACTCAAGGAGAAAGAGCGCATCGCCCGCGAGGTCGCGGCCAATATTCCCGACGGTTCATCGCTCTTTATCGACATAGGTACCACCACCGAGGCCATTGCCCGTGCCCTGCTCGATCACCGCGAGCTGCGTATCGTCACCAACAACCTCAACGTGGCCAGCATTCTGACGGCCAAGGATGACTTCACCGTCATCATTGCCGGTGGCGAGATCCGCAACCGCGATGGCGGCATCGTGGGGGAGGCGACCCGCGATTTTATCGGTCAGTTTCGCATGGACTATGGTGTCATCGGGATTTCGGGCATCGACAACGACGGCTCCCTGCTCGATTTCGACTATCACGAGGTGAAGATTGCCCAGGCCATCATCGCTCACTCCCGTCAGGTGTTCCTGGCCGCCGACCACACCAAGTTCGGTCGCAATGCCATGGTCAATCTGGGCAATCTCAGCCAGATCCACGCCCTCTTTACCGATCAGGAGCCACCGGAGAAGCTGACGCGATTGATGGCGCAACACCAGATCGCCTGCCACATCTGCTGACGGCTGAAGAGGCCAAGGCTGTGCCGGTCGCCCGTTCGGGCGGCCTCCTTTCTTTTTCTGTCCCCCATCCCTGCACCCATCTCACCCCTTTATAGGTATTGCAAAAACCACTATTCAATCTGGTTTTTTTGGCTATTAACCCGCCGATGTTGGCCCGACGCCATTTGCTCCGCTGACCTGTCCTCTTTGCCACCTCTAGCGGGCTGTGGCGATCACACTTTCATCATAAAATGTTCGTTTGTTGTATTTTCATGTTCTAAAATGAGCGAAATCAAACATTGCTGTTATAGCAATCATAAAAATGAAAGTAGGTGAACATGAGCGAACATTATGATCTGGTCGTCGTCGGTGGCGGCATCAACGGGGTCGGCATCGCAGCCGATGCGGCAGGACGGGGTCTGAAGGTTGCCCTGTTTGAGGCGCAAGATCTCGCCTCTGCCACCTCGTCCAACTCCAGCAAGTTGATCCACGGCGGTTTGCGCTATCTCGAGCATTACGAATTCCGGCTGGTGAAAGAGGCATTGGCGGAGCGTGAGGTGCTGCTCGATATGGCGCCTCACATTGCGCGTCCCATGCGTTTTCGCCTGCCGCACCGTCCACACCTGCGTCCGGCCTGGATGATCCGCGCCGGTTTGTTCCTCTATGACAATCTGGCCAAGCGCGACAAGCTCAAGGGGAGCTGTGGCGTGCGCTTCCTGCCGCAAGATGGGTTGACCGCAGGGATCAATAAGGGGTTTGAATACTCGGACGCCTGGGTCGACGACGCCCGGTTGGTGGTGCTCAATGCCATGATGGCCCGTGACAAGGGGGCCGACGTGCAGACCCGCACCCGCTGCATCAAGGCGGTGCGCGGATCCAAACACTGGACGCTCACTTTGGAGCGGGAAGGGGGCGAGCAGTTCACCGTCACCTGCCGTGGTCTGGTCAATGCGGCGGGCCCCTGGGTCAAGACCTTCTATGACGAGAGCCTGCACGAGAAATCCCCCCGCGGCATTCGCCTTATTAAAGGCAGCCACATGATAGTGCCGCGCATCCACGAGCGCGAAGAGGCCTATATCCTGCAAAACGAAGATAACCGTATCGTCTTCGTCATCCCTTATCAGCAGGACTACTCCCTCATCGGCACCACGGATGTGGAGCACCACGGCAGCCCGCGGGAAGCGAAGATCAGCGAGGCTGAAATTACCTACCTGTGCAAGGTGGTCAACGCCCACTTCACTCGCCAAATTGCGCCGCAAGATGTGATCTGGACCTATGCCGGGGTGCGTCCGCTCTGTGATGACGAGTCAGACTCGCCGCAAGCGGTGACTCGTGACTACACCCTCGAACTGTCTGGCGAGTCTGACGGTGCGCCGCTCTTGTCGGTGTTTGGCGGCAAGCTCACCACCTATCGCAAGCTGGCGCAGGCCGCCTGCAACAAGCTCAAGCCCTGGTTTAGCCAGATGGGGGATGACTGGACGGCGACCAGCCGGCTGCCAGGTGGCGAGTTTGACTGCTCGGTACGCGAGCTGGCCCGCGCCTTTGCGCTGGAGTTTGACTGGCTCGATGATCGCAGCGCCCTGCGCATTGCCGAGGCCTATGGTGCCCATGCCCGTCTTTGGCTGAAAGAGGATCGCGGCATTCACTTCGGTGGCGGCCTCTACGAGTCGGAAGTGCGCTATCTCATCGAACGGGAGTGGGCCTGTTCACTGGACGATATCCTCTGGCGCCGCAGCAAGCTGGGGCTGCGCCTGAACGACTCAGAGCAGCAGATGCTGCAGATCTGGCTCGACCAATACCATCAGGCTCTGCGCAAGGCGAGCTGATGAGTGACGGTGGGCAGTGCGCTGCTGCCCACCGTTTTCCACCGTAAATATGAAACAAACCTCTGATAGAACAATTACCTACACACAATAATAAAGAGCATCACATATGAAAAAACTCGCCGTTTCCCTCATCGCCTTGAGCCTTGGGGCATCCCTCTCATTACCCGTGTTGGCTGCCGATGAAGGCAAGGTGGTGATCGCCCACCGTGGCGCTTCCGGCTACCTGCCCGAGCATACCCTGGAGTCCAAGGCGCTGGCCTATGGCATGGGGGCCGACTATCTGGAGCAGGATCTGGTGATGACCAAGGATGACCAGCTGGTGGTGATGCACGATCACTTCCTCGATGGTATCACCGATGTGGCGGCGCGCTTCCCTGGTCGTGCCCGTCCGGACGGCCGTTACTATGTGGTGGATTTCACCCTGGATGAGGTGCGTTCCCTGCGTATGACCGAGCCATTCCAGCTGGTGGATGGCAAGCAGGTGCCGGTCTATCCGGCCCGCTTCCCGCTCTGGAAGTCAGACTTCAAGATCCACACCTTCCAGGAGGAGATCGAGATGATCCAGGGGCTCAACAAGAGCACCGGCAAGAACATCGGGATCTACCCGGAGATCAAGGCGCCCTGGCTGTTCCGTCACGAAGGCAAGGATATCTCCAAGGCGGTGCTGAAGGTGCTCAAGGAGTACGGCTACACCGGGAAGGACGACAAGGTCTATCTGCAGTGCTTCGATGCCGATGAACTCAAGCGCATCAACAGCGAACTGATGCCCGCCATGGGTATGGATCTGAAACTGGTGCAGCTGATGGCCGAGACCGACTGGAACGAGACCATGGTCTATGACGCCAAGGGCAAGGCGACTCCCTACAACTATGACTGGATGTTCAAGCCGGGGGCGATGAAAACCATCGCCAGCTATGCCGAAGGGATTGGCCCGTGGAAGCCGATGATCGTCACCGAGCCGGGCACTTTGGGCAAGCCGGTCTTCACCGGCATGGTAAAAGAAGCCCATGCGGCGGGCCTGAAAGTTCACCCCTATACCTTCCGTCAGGATGAGGGGCAGATCCCGGCCTATGCCAAGGACTTCACCGACCTACTTAATATCTTCCTCTATCAGGCCGATGTGGATGGGGTGTTCAGCGACTTCCCCGACAAGGCGGTGGCCGTCATCAAGGCCCATCAAGAGGCGGCCAAATAGCACTCTGGCGCCATTTGAATGCAAAGCGAGGCCAATTGGCCTCGCTTTTTGTTTCAGGTTCCCGTAACGGGAGTGTGCGCCCTGTCAGAAAATAGCCAGATCACGTCATGGTGTGCCGGATCTGCATCATTTTACGCAGTTTTTACGTAGCAGATCGCTGGCATGAAATCGGCAGAGCGGTTAGTCTAGCGGCGTTGAACCAACCCCATGAGGTACAGATGAAAACCGTATTGCGTTTTAGCCTGCTGGGCGCCTTGTTGCTGGGTGGCCATGCCTTCGCCGCCGAGCCGAAAAAATTTGATATCAGCATGTTCCCAGCCGCTGACGTGAATCAGGAACGTGTGGTGATCCGCCTGCCTGAAGTCGAGAAAGAAGCCGACATGATGGTCGAGCTGCAGGTCGGCAAAAAGATGATGGTTGATTGCAACGTACCGCGTTTTGCAGGCAACCTGGAACAGCACAGCGTCAAAGGTTGGGGCTACAACTACCTGAAACTGGGCAAAGTATCCGACCCCATCAGCACCCTGATGATGTGCCCGGATAACCAGCAGAAAGAGACCTTCGTCCAGATCTACGGTCAGGGCTTCTTCGTGAACTACAACTCAAAACTGCCGTTCGTGATCTACGTGCCGCAGGAGTATGAAGTGCGCTACCGTCTGTGGCGTGCCGACAACCTGGCCCAACCGGCCATGATTGAGTAAGCATGTTTGAACCAAAGGTTCAGCTGGTTCACCTGATGTGATAAATAAAGCGCCGTATGGCGCTTTATTTTTGCCTGCACAGTCCAAAAAGTGACGTGCAAATTGGCTGCACGTTTACATAAGTTTATTATTTATCAACCTTTTTTGTGTGTTATGCCACAAAATCGGCGTCAGCGATGGGGCAAAGTGACTTCGATAAAAAAAATTTATTAACATAGTGAGAAAATTGATTTTGCACTCGGCGATGGCCTGATGATACTTGCCCGCAAAGGTCAAACTAACCAGAAAAAAGAGCACTATGAGCTTCGAATCAGACAAGCGTTTCAACGACTTCAAACATTTTCCCCGTGGCCTGCGTCGCAGTGGCGAATTCACTGTGGCCGAAGCGGACAGTCTGGAAAAGTATGGTACCGCCATGCTGGCACTCTACCAGGGCAACCTTGCACCCCGTGACGATGTCGAGTCCGCCTTCGTCGAGCAGGTCAAATCCGGCGAAGCCGGTGCCAACCCCCATGCCAAGGTGTGGTTCAAGTACCTCAAGGTGATCGGTCCCAAGCGCGTTCATCGCCTCTGCACCGTCGTTGGCGGCGCCAGCGAAGAGAGCAGCGGTGGCGGCAGCTTTGATGTCGGTGGTGGCAGCGGTGGTGGCAGTGACGAGTCCATCGATTAATGGATACCGAGCTGCTTCGGACCTTTATCGAGGTGAGCAAGACCCGGCATTTTGGCCGGGCTGCTGAAAATCTCTACCTGACCCAGTCGGCGGTGAGTTTCCGGATCCGCCAGCTCGAGCAGCAACTGGGTGTCAGTCTGTTTGCCCGTCATCGCAACAACATCCGCCTGACAGCCTCCGGTGAACGTCTGCTGCCCTACGCAGACGCTATCTTGCACACCCTTGGTCGTGCCAAGCAGGATGTGGCGCTCTCGCCGGGATTCAGCCAGCAGTTGGCCATCGGCGCGCCTGCTGTGTTCTGGGAGCTCGATTTCAACGACTGGCTCAATCACATCTATGCATTGGCGCCCGGTTTGGCGGTACGGCTGGAAACAGCCTCCCGCGAGCACCTCTGCCGCCAGTTGCTGGAGCGCTCCCTCGATCTGGCCCTGCTCTCCGAGCCCACCAAGATCGATGAGATTGCCCTGCATCCCATCGGTGAGCTGGTGTTCGAGCTGGTGAGTCGGGATCCGGCCGCCAATGCCGACAACCTGATGCAGATGCCGCACATCCACCTCGACTGGGGCACCAGCTTCGAGCCGCAACCCAGCCGTTTGCAGAGCCTGCAAAAGACCCCGGTGCTGCACTCCAGCTCCGCCAGCATGGCGTTGCAGTTCGTGCTGGCCAACGGTGGTGCTGCCTACCTGCCACGGCGGATGGTCAGCCCCTTCCTCGAGAAGGGGGCGCTCCATCTGGTGAAGGGGGGCCAGCCGCTGAGCCGTCCGCTCTATCTCGCCTATCTGGAGAAATCCGATCGCCGGGAGCTGATCGATCAGCTGCTGACCCTGCCACTGGGTTGGCACGATGCCGAACTGCGCCTCAACGTTGAGTAAGCGTCGAGTGTTATCCAAGGAAGAGCCCACCCCACGGTGGGCTCTTCTGTTTGGGGAAAATTGCAGGGAGCGAGGTCACGTAATTGGCGCGGGAGGCTTGGCGTCATCGGCCTGTAACGGTACCTTTTCAGGCTGTTTATCCGATTGAGCACTGACAGGGATGGATTGTAATTGATCGACTTTAGTCACCCCGAATGGCGGGCACTGGCGCAGCAGTTGCTGAGCCACTCACCTGTGGTGATCCGTGGCCGCCAGTGGCAACCGCTGGTGGGCCTGCTCAAGGATAACCAGCTGCTGCTCGCTCATGGCAGCCACAGCTATGAGCTCACCCCGGCCGGACGGCGCTATCTCACCCGCGAGCTGATGCTGGCCGAGATCGCAACTGCCCCCCCCGAGCCCGAGGAGTGGTTGCATGCTCAGGGCTGGCAATTGGGGGAGCTGGTCAACGAACGGGTGCTGGCGGCGCTCTATCGCAAGAGCGAAGTGAACTTCACCCCCAACGAGCAGATTGATTTCGAGGACAAGGGGATCCGGCTCTGTGCCGATCAGCTGTTGCGCTTGCGCGCCGCCCAGCCGTTCAGCCTCTTTTTCAGCGGCGGCACCCTGATCGACGCCGCCCCCTGGTTGCAGGCGCTGGGGGAGGTGGCGCTGCCCGAGCGCACCCTGGCGGGTCTTGGCAAGATCCTCTGGGGGGAGGGGAGTATCGAGCGGGTGATCACCACAGATAGCGTCGGCGCCTTTGCCGAGTTGCCCCTTGATGCTGGCACCTTGCTGGTGTGGGCTCCCCCATCGGCTCCTCTAGCCTTGCAGCAGGTAGTTGCCGCCTTGCCCCCCAATGTGTTGTGGAGTCATCTCACCGCCCTCGACCCTGCCGGGGTGGATAGGCTGCAGGCGTTGGCCCAGCGCTTGGGCCGTCCGGCCAGCTGGTGGCTGCCTCGTGATCTGGCCCCCATTCTCAGTGCGTATGCCCAACCTTTGACTGAGGCTAGGCACTGGGAGCCGAGCCGGATCCCCAAGTCATTGTTAGCAGTTTGTAGCGGTTTGGTTGAGTCCAATGGTGGCTTGTCGGCCGAGGTGTGCGCGCTGGCGCCAGCGTGGCATGCCGTTGGTTGAAATTGGCCTGAAAGCGAGCCAAAAAGCGGTTTTCCCCCATTGAACGCGGTGATATAAAGAGTTGACGAAGCGCTCGCCAGATGAGCGCTTTTGTTTATCAAGCCGCTTTGCCACCCAACGAACTCAACGGAATACAGGGAATACCATGTTTGAAAAGGTTGTTGCCGCCCCAGCGGATCCGATCCTGGGCCTGACCGAAGCCTTCCGTGCTGACTCTCGCAGCCACAAGATCAATCTGGGCGTAGGGATCTACAAGGACGAGTCCGGTGCCACCCCCATTCTTCACTGCGTCAAGAAAGCCGAGCAGAAGCTGCTGACCGACGAGAAGACCAAGAACTACCTCGGTATTGAAGGCAATATCGAATATGGCCGTATCGTGCAGCAACTGCTGTTCGGGCAGCATTCTGCGCTGGTTGCCAGCGGTCGTGCCAAGACCGCCCAAGCGCCGGGCGGTACCGGTGCCCTGCGTATCGCGGCCGAATTTGTGGTGCGCAACGGTCTGGCCAAGACCATCTGGATCTCCGATCCCACTTGGGCCAACCACGTCAGCGTATTCCAGGCCGCGGGCCTGACCGTCAAGTGGTACAAGTACTACGACGCCGCCACCAAGGGGCTCGACTTTGCCGCCATGCAGGCTTCGCTGGCCGAAGTGCAGCCGGGTGAGCTGGTGCTGCTGCACGGTTGCTGCCACAACCCGACCGGTATCGATCCCACTGCAGAACAGTGGCGCGCGCTGGCCAAACAAAGTGCTGCCGCCGGCTGGTTGCCGCTGTTTGACTTCGCCTATCAGGGTTTTGCCCGTGGTATCGAAGAGGATGCCGAAGGCCTGCGTATCTTCGCCGAATGCCATGACGAGCTGCTGGTGGCGAGCTCTTTCTCCAAGAACTTCGGCCTCTACAACGAGCGGGTCGGTGCCTTCACGCTGGTCAGCGCGACCAAGGAGATCGCCGATGTGGCCTTCACCCAGGTCAAGACAGTGATCCGTGCCAACTACTCCAACCCGCCGTCACATGGCGCCGCTGTGGTCACCGCCGTGGTGAGCGATCCGGCTCTCTATGCCGAGTGGGTCGAAGAAGTGGCCGCCATGCGGGTGCGGATTCGCGAGATGCGTGAGCTGCTGGTCGAGAAGCTGGCTGCCCTCGGTGTGAGCCAGGATTTCAGCTTTATCCGCGAGCAGAACGGCATGTTCTCCTTCTCCGGTCTCACCAAGGATCAGGTGGAGCGCCTCAAGAGCGAATTTGCCATCTACATCGTCGGCTCAGGCCGGATCAGCGTAGCCGGTATTACCCGCGCCAATATAGATCCCCTGTGCGAGGCCATTGCCAAGGTGCTGTAATCGCATTGCCTTGTGCTCTGGCACTATGCGGCACTATGCCATGAAAAAGCCCGTCACCTTGGTGACGGGCTTTTTTGATCGCCAACGGCTGATCGTCAAACGATGGGAAGGGGAGCTCACTGGTGGCGGGCACCTTGCCACAGTTTGCGCAGTTGCAGCAGCAGCGCGGTCAGGGCGCCGCCACTCAGGGCGGTGAGTACCGCCAGCAGCAGGCTGCCGAGCAGGAAGGGGGGCACCAGGGTGGCAGCCTCCTGCTCCAGCCAGTGGAGGGTCCAGCTGAGGTGGAAAGGCTCCGGCGTCTGGTGCAGTACCAGACAACCGGTGCGATAGGCGTAGAGATACATGAACGGCAGGGTCAGCGGATTGTTGAACCAGACCGCCAGCAGCGCCAGTGGCAGGTTGAGGCTGAATGCCAGCGCCAGACCGACTGCGATGAGCGAGTGCATCGGGATTGGGAACCAGCAGGCGAAGATCCCGGCCGCCACCGCGCCACTCAGGGCGCGAGTGCCCCCTTGCCAGAGGGCTGGGGCAAGCAGTCGCTCACCAAACAGGGCAAACCACTTCTGTTGGCGCAGGGTATCGGGATCTAGCTTGAAGCGGGCAAACCAGCGACTCAGCATGGGCGGGCCATCTTGCGTTTTTGCCACTGGCGCACCGTGCTGATCCGCCAGAAGGTGCGGATCAGGGTGTAACCGATAAGAGAACTGAGCAGGGCCAGGATGAGCGAGCCCAGCAACAGCGGCGGTGCCACTGTGCCCAGTACCGAGACCAGCCACTCCCAGGTGAATTCAATCTCTATCTGCTGCGCCGAATGTCCCAGCAGCTGGCAACCTACCAGATAGGCACCATAGAGCAGGGGCGGCATGGTAAAGGGGTTGGAGAGCCAGACCAGCGCCACCGAGAGCGGCAGATTGACCCGGCACAGGATGGCGCCACCGGCGGCCAGCAGCATCTGGCAGGGGAGCGGCACCCAGGCCATGAAGAGGCCCACCGCAAATGCCCCGGCTGCAGAGCGACGGTTGAGGTGCCAGAGGTTGGCATCGAGCAGCAGTTTGCCGAACAGCCGCAGGTGCTTGTGTTCTTTCAGGGTTTGCTGATCGGGCATCCAGCGTTTAATGAGTCGTTTGGGCATATTGAAACCTTGCTAAATACTTGCTCCATGGATCTGCGTCTGTTGTCGTTTGCCCTGGGGGCAAGCTCCTCACTGCTCTGGCCATGGTTACCTTCACTCGCATGGGGGGGCCTGTTGCTGTCCCTGCTGATCCCCCTTGCATATTGCCGTGCCTGGCGGTGGCTGTTTCTCCTGCTCGGCATCCTCTGGATGCAGGCCAATCTTGCCTATCGGCTGGCCTGGCTGGAGCGGCTGGGCGATCAGACGAGCCACATGATAACCGCAGAGCTGCAAAGTGCAGAGCCCGAGGGGGATAAATTTGTCCGGCTGCTGCTGCGGGTGAGCATCCTCGACGAACAACCGGTGACACCTGAGCCCCTGATCCGGGTCAATGCCTATCAGGCATTGCCCGCCATGACGGTAGGCAGCCGGATCACCCTGGTGACCTCGTTGAAACCGGCTCACGGTCTGGCCAACGAGGCGGGGCTGGATGGGCGGCGTCTGCTGCTGGGCAAGGGGATCACCGCCACTGGCAATCTGCGTCGGGTGATAGATATTCAACAGGCACCTGCGGGTTGGCGTGAACGTTGGTTGGGGGCAGCGACCGAGAGTTGGCGTCCACTTGACTATGCCCCCTTGCTGGCGGCGCTCGCTTTTGGCGAGCAGAGCGGCATCACGGATGCCCAGTGGGAGCTGTTTCGCGGCAGTGGTCTGACCCATATCATCGCCATTTCAGGGCAACACATTGCGCTGGTGGCGGTGCTCGGGTGGTGGTTGGGCAGGCTGTTTGGCCTGCGTGGCGCCATCATCACCTCCCTGCTGTTTGCCGCCGTCTACAGCGCGTTGGCCGGGTTTGCGGTGGCCACCGAGCGGGCCCTGATCATGGTGCTGGTGTGGAGTGTATTGCGCTGGAGCCGGCGAGAGTGGCCGGCCTGGCGCATCTGGCTGTGGGCCTTTGTGGTATTGACCCTCTGGGATCCCTTCGCCCTCTATTCGGCCGGCTTCTGGCTCTCGTTTCTGGCGGTGGCCATCTTGCTGCTGGTGGGATATGTACACGACAAGCCGGGGCTCTGGCAGATCCAGCTCTGGCTGCTGCTTGGTCTGCTGCCGCTGCAACTGGCATTGTTCGAGGGGATAGCGCCTCTTGCCATGGTGATCAACCTGTTGGCGGTACCGCTCTTTTGTATCGCCATCATCCCGCTGGCCCTGATCAGTGTGCTGCTGGCGCCGCTCTCCACCTCGCTTGCCTATGTCCTGTTCTGGCTGGCGGATCTGGGGCTCGGGTGGGTGCTGACGATCCTGAATTGGCTGGCCGATCAACTGCAACTGTGGTGGCCACTACCCGGCTGGTGGCTGCCGCTCTGCACCCTGCTGTTGCTGCTCTGGTTCGCCGCAAAGTGGCGCCCGGCACGCTGGCTCTGGTTACCGGGCACCCTTGCGCTGGTGTTGGCGTGCTGGCCAGCTCCCGCCCGCTGGCAACTGCGGGTGCTGGATGTGGGACAGGGGCTGGCGGTGCTGATCAGCAAGGGGGAGCGTGCCATCCTCTATGACACCGGCGATCGTTATCCCGGAGGCTACAACATGGCGGACGCGGTGATCCTGCCCCAGCTAAGCCATCTGGGGATCCGGGTCATCGATCGCCTCATCATCAGCCACAAGGATCGGGACCATGCCGGCAATCGCAAGCGACTGCTCAGCGCCATGCCGGTGCGTCACGAGTTCTCCTCTTACCCCTTCAGTGAGGGAACCACCCTGTGCCAGCGTGGGCAACAGTGGCGCTGGCAGGGGCTCTCGTTTGTGGTGCTCTGGCCCGAATACCCAGGCGGTGGGCGTAACAACGATGGCTGCGTGGTACGCATCAGCGATGGCGAGCGCAGCATATTGCTGAGCGCCGATATCGAACGGCAGGCCGAACAACGACTGGTGGCGCTGGAGGGGGAGGGGTTGGCCAGCACCTTGCTGGTGAGCCCCCATCATGGCAGTCGCACCTCCTCCACACCCTCGTTTGTCGCGGCGGTGGCGGCAAAGGATGTGATCCACAGCGCCGGTTTTATGAATCAGTGGGGCTTTCCCCGTCCCGATGTAGTAGCCCGCTATCGGGATGCCCGCCAGTGGATCACCGGTCAGCAAGGGGCGATGCTGGTCGAACCCACCGCAGAGGGCTTGAGCGTCACCGCCGAGCGAGATCTGGGGCCTTGGTACCGGCGCAGTGGCGAGTGGTGGCGACCGCGAGTGTGGTTTGAGCAATAATCGGCCATTTCTGCCGTGTAGGAATGCGATATAGGTGGCGGCGCTTGGTGTAAGCCTGCGCTTTGGCTAGAATAGCCCGTCATTTCCATTACTAACGGCTATTCATGCAACAAGAAACCTCACAAGAGAGCTGGCCAGTATTCAAGCGCCTGCTCGGTTATGTCCGTGATCGCAAGCTGGGCCTGGTCGGTGGCATCATCGGGATGCTGGGCTACGCCGCCGTGGATACCACCTTTGTCTACTCCATCAAGCCGCTGATCGATCAGGGCATCAATGGCAACGACAGCACCGTTTTGAAATGGATGCCCTTCTTCGTCCTCGGCATCGTGGCCCTGCGCGGTGTCGCCAACTTTCTCTCCAACTACTGCATGGCCTGGGTCGGCAACCACGTCGTGATGCGTCTGCAACAGCAGGTGTTCAATCACATGGTGGCGATGCCGATGAGCTTCTTCGACCGTCAGAACACCGGTCATCTGCTCTCCAAGGTGACCTATGACGCCAGTCAGGTCTCCTCGGCGGCGAGCACCACGCTGGTGACCCTGGTGCGGGAAGGGGCGACCGTGGTCGGTCTGCTCGGCCTGATGTTCTGGCACTCCTGGCAGCTGTCGGTGATTTTCCTGGTGGTTGGCCCGCTGGTGGGGGTCATCATCGGCCTTATCAGCCGCCGTTTCCGCCAGATCAGCCGTCACATCCAGCAGGCGGTAGGGGATATCACCACCTCCACCGAGCAGATGCTCAAAGGGCACAAAGAGGTGTTGATGTTTGGTGGCCAGAAGGTGGAAGAGAAACGCTTCTTCCAGGTCAGCAACAACATGCGCCAGCAAACCATGAAGATGGTCGCGGCTGATGCCATCGGCAGCCCTGTGGTGCAGATGGTTGCCTCCATCGCGCTGGCTGCCTTCCTCTATGTAGCTACCATCGACAGTGTGCGCAGCGAGCTGACTGCCGGTACGTTTACCGTCATGATCACCTCCATGATGATGCTGCTCAAGCCGCTGAAAAGCCTGACCGACGTCAACAACCAGTTTCAGCGCGCCATCACTGCCTGCCACAGCCTGTTTGGCCTGCTCGACAGCGAGCCTGAGCAGGATACCGGCACCCGTACTCTGGAGCGTGCTCGCGGCGAGATCGAGTTTCGCAACGTCACTTTCACCTACCCGACCAAGGACACCCCGGCGCTGCACAACGTCAGCTTCAAGGTGGAGGCGGGTAAGTCGGTGGCGCTGGTGGGCCGTTCCGGCTCTGGCAAGAGTACCATTGCCAGCCTGCTGACCCGCTTCTACGACATCGATCAGGGCGAGATCCTGCTGGATGGCATCAACATCCGCGAATACAAGTTGAGCGAGCTGCGCAAGCAGTACGCGCTGGTCTCCCAGCATGTCCACCTGTTCAACGACTCGGTGGCCAACAACATCGCCTACGCCGCGGAAGACAAATACAGCCGCGACCAGATCGTGCAGGCTGCCCGCATCGCTCATGCCGACGAATTCGTCAGCAAGATGAGCAACGGGTATGACACTGTGGTTGGCGAGAACGGTGCATCCCTCTCCGGTGGTCAGCGTCAGCGTGTTGCCATTGCGCGCGCCCTGCTGCGCGATGCGCCGGTTCTGCTGCTGGATGAGGCCACCTCGGCCCTCGATACCGAATCCGAGCGCCACATTCAGGCGGCTATCGACGAGCTTTGCAAAGCGCGTACCTCGCTGGTGATCGCCCACCGTCTCTCCACCATCGAGAAGGCGGACGAGATCCTGGTGATCGACGAAGGCCATATCGTCGAGCGCGGGAACCACGAAGCATTGATGGAGCAGCGCGGCACCTATGCCCAGCTGCGCGCTATTCAGTTTGGCAACGCGGGAAGCAAGGCCTGATGCTGGAACGGCTCTGGTATCGCAAAAGTGGCTGGCGCTGGTTGCTGGCCCCCTTTGCCCTGCTGTTCGCCATCATCAGCGGCACCCGCCGCTACGCCTATCGTCATGGCTGGCGCAAGGGGTATCGCTCCTCCTTGCCGGTCATTGTTGTGGGCAATATTTCGGTGGGGGGCAACGGCAAGACGCCAGTGGTGGTCTGGCTGGTGGAGCAGTTGCAAGCCCGCGGCTATCGCCCCGGGGTGGTGAGCCGTGGTTATGGCGGCAAGGCGCCCCATTACCCCTATCGGCTGGATGAGACCAGCACCACGGCGCAGGCCGGAGATGAGCCGGTGCTGATTGCCCGGCGCTGCGGCTGCCCCGTGGTGGTTGCCCCGAAACGGGCCGACGCGGTACGACTGCTGGAGCAGAGCGGTGAGGTGGATATCATCATCACCGACGATGGTCTGCAGCACTATGCGCTGGCCCGCGACATCGAGCTGGTGGTGGTGGACGGAGCGCGCCGTTTCGGCAACGCCTGCTTGCTGCCGATGGGGCCGCTGCGCGAGCCGATCACTCGGCTCAAACGGGTGGACGCCATCATCTGCAACGGCGGCGAGCCGGGCAAGGGGGAGTACCCCATGCAACTGGTCGCCGACACCCCGCGACGGGTGCGCGACGATGCACCGCTTGCCGCCCCCTTGTCGGGGCCGGTTGATGCGCTGGCGGGGATCGGTCATCCACCCCGCTTCTTTGCCACCCTAGAAGGGCTCGGCTATCAGCTGGATCAGCAGGCCGCCTACGGCGATCATCACCCCTTCGATCGGGATGAGCTGGTGGGGCGCTTTGCCAGCAAGCCGCTGCTGATGACCGAGAAGGATGCGGTCAAGTGCCGCCCGTTTGCCCTCGATAACTGGTGGTATCTGCCGGTCAGTGCCGAGTTGCCCGCCTCCCTGCTCGATGCCCTGCTGCACAAGCTGGGGGCGAAGGCAAAGGGTGCGACCAAGGCGCAAGATTAATCTCCCTTGCCTGAGCGAGGGAGAAGTGGACCAATAGCGGTCCCGTATGGAATATCTGGTTGCTCGACATCCATCGCTGGCGTGATGAAGCCGCCAGCGCGACATCGTTGAAGGAGTATCGTTTTGGCTTTGGACATCAAGTTGCTCGACATCATCGCCTGCCCGGTCTGCAAGGGTAAGCTGCACTACAACAAAGCAGTTCATGAGCTGGTCTGCCGCTTTGACAAGCTGGCCTATCCGCTGGAGGAGGGGATCCCGGTGCTGCTGGAGAACCGTGCCCGTCCGCTCAACAGCGATGAGCTGCCGTCATGAGTTTCGTCGTCGTCATTCCTGCCCGCTATGCGTCAACCCGTCTGCCGGGCAAGCCGCTGGCGGATATCCATGGCAAGCCCATGGTGCAGCACGTGGTGGAGAAAGCCCTGCAATCGGGTGCCGATCGGGTGATCGTCGCCACCGATGACGAGCGGGTGCAGCAGGCACTGCTGAGCACCAGCGTCGAGGTGTGCATGACCTCACCGGATCATCAGTCCGGCACCGAGCGTCTGGCCGAGGTGTGCCGTCACTACGGCTTTGCCGCCGATACCATCATCGTCAATGTGCAGGGGGATGAGCCGCTCATTCCGCCCGCCATCATTCGTCAGGTGGCAGACAATCTGGCTGCCGCCACGGCGCCGATGGCGACCCTGTCGGTGCCGATCAAGGATGCCGAAGAGGCGTTCAACCCGAACGCAGTGAAAGTGGTGACTGACAAGGATGGCTACGCCCTCTATTTCAGTCGCGCCAGCATTCCCTGGGATCGGGATCGCTTTGCCAAGAGCCATGAGCAGATTGGCGACCACTACCAGCGTCATATCGGTATCTACGCCTATCGCGCCGGATTTATCCAACGTTACGTAGACTGGGCACCGAGCGTGCTGGAGCAGGTCGAGGCACTGGAGCAACTGCGGGTGCTCTGGTACGGGGAGAAGATCCACGTCGCCCAGGCCTTTGAAGCGCCGCCGGTCGGGGTGGATACCCAGGCCGATCTGGAGAAGGTGCGCGCCTTTTTGGCCAAGTGATGGCCACAGCACTAACGTCATGAAAAACGGTGTCGCAAGGCACCGTTTTTTGTTTTGAAAATTTATATAATTATTTGATTTTAAACGCTAAACATGGGTTTTCTCAAACTTTTGGCGTGCATGGTTTGCCAAAGCGACGAGTTTGGTTATGATGCAAGACGCCCTGTTAACCCTAACCGGGCGGCTAAAACGAGATAAAACGGGGTGTTTGGGTGATAAATGTATTCCTGGTCGATGATCATGAGCTGGTGCGTACAGGGATAAGACGCATTCTTGAAGATGTGCGCGGGATCAAGGTGGTAGGCGAGGCACAGAGCGGCGAGACCGCAGTCACTTTCTGTCGCCAACACCATCCGGACGTGATCCTGATGGACATGAACATGCCGGGTATTGGTGGTCTGGAAGCGACCCGCAAAATTCTGCGGATCCGCCCCGATGTGCGCATCATAGTGCTGACAATTCATTCAGAAAATCCGTTCCCCACCAAGGTGATGCAGGCCGGCGCCGCCGGTTACCTTACCAAGGGGGCTGCCCCTGACGAGATGATCCAGGCGATCCGGTTGGTGCACTCCGGTCAGCGCTACATCTCCCCGGAGATTGCCCAGCAGATGGCCCTCAGCCAGTTTGCCTCCGCTGACGAGAATCCCTTCAAGTCCCTCTCCGAGCGCGAGCTGCAGATCATGATGATGATCACCAAGGGGCAGAAGGTGACCGATATCTCCGAGCAGCTCAACCTGAGCCCGAAGACGGTCAACAGCTACCGCTATCGGCTGTTCAGCAAGCTGGGGATCAACGGTGACGTGGAACTGACCCATCTGGCCATTCGCTATGGCATGCTGGATGCCGATACCCTCTAATCGGGTGGCGTGTGGTCACAAAGGCGGCGCGTGCCGCCTTTTTGCTTTTCTGCCCTTTTGCTTTTCAGGCGGCGGGGGCAGTATGCTCTGCCCGTCAATTTTTGCCTTTGTGTGAGCCGAGTAGCTGATGACCCTCTCTCCCGAACCTCTCTTCGATAGCAAGGCGTTTCTGAGCGCCGTCACCCATCAAAGTGGCGTCTACCGCATGTATGACAGCGGTGGCACCGTGATCTATGTGGGCAAGGCCAAGGATCTGAAAAAGCGGCTCGCCTCCTACTTTCGCACCAACGTCGACAGCATCAAGACCCGCACCCTGGTGCGACAGATCGCCGATATCCAGGTCACCGTCACCCACACCGAGACCGAGGCGCTGATCCTCGAGCACAATCTCATCAAGCAGTACCAGCCCCGTTACAACGTGCTGCTGAGGGACGACAAATCCTACCCCTGGATCATCATCACCGCGCACCAGCATCCGCGTATCGGCGTCCATCGCGGTGCCCGCAAGATCAAAGGAGAGTACTTCGGCCCGTACCCCTCTGGCGGCGCGGTGCGCGAGAGTTTGCATCTGATGCAGAAAATATTTCCGGTACGCCAGTGCGAGGATGCGGTCTATGCCAACCGCACCCGTCCCTGTCTGCTCTATCAGCTCAAGCGTTGCGCTGGCCCTTGCGTACCCGGGTTGGTGAGCGAAGCCGAATATGCCCAGCAGGTGGAGCTGGCCAAGCTGTTTCTGGCGGGCAAGAACCAGCAGGTAATAGGCGAGCTGGTGGGCAAGATGGAGTCCGCCAGCGGCGATCTGCGCTTTGAAGAGGCAGCCCGCTATCGGGATCAGATCCTGGCGCTGCGCCGGGTCACCGAGCAGCAGTCGGTGAGCGGCAACGTGCTGGACGAGCTGGATGTGGTGGGGGTCGCCTTCGAGCAAGGCGCTGCCTGCATCCACGTGCTCTTTATCCGTCAGGGCAAGGTGCTGGGCTCGCGCAGCTACTTCCCGAAAGTGCCGGCTGACACCCCGCTCGACGAGGTGGTGCAATCCTTCCTGCTGCAGTTCTATCTGTCGGGGCAGGGGGGGCGGCAGATCCCGAGTGAGGTGCTGCTCGATGTGGCGTTGGAGGATGAGAGCGTCATCGCCGAGACCCTGAGCCAGACCGCAGGCTACAAGGTGCGGGTGGTGAGCCGAACCCGCGCTGAACGGGCCCGCTTTATCAAGCTTGCCTCCATCAATGCCGAGACGGCGCTGCGATCGCGGCTGGCTCACAAGAGCACCATTACTGCTCGCTACGATCAGTTGGAAGAGCTGCTGGAGCTGGAGCGCCCCATCGCCCGCATGGAGTGTTTCGATATCTCCCACACCATGGGGGAGCGCACCGTGGCCTCTTGCGTGGTGTTTAACCGGGAGGGGCCGCTCTCATCGGAATATCGTCGTTTTAATATCGACGGTATCACTGGCGGTGATGACTACGCGGCGATGGAGCAGGCGCTGGAGCGCCGCTTTGGCAAGCAGCAGGAGCCGGACAAGGTGCCGGACGTGCTATTTATCGACGGCGGCCTTGGCCAGTTACGCCGGGCCGAAGAGATCCTGGCTCGTCAGCTGGAGTTTCTCGGCGGCAAATATCCGCTGCTGGTGGGGATTGCCAAGGGGGTCACCCGCAAGGCGGGGTTGGAAACTCTCATCATGGGGGAGAGTCACGAAGAGTTGCATTTACCGGCAGATATGCCCGCTTTGCACCTTATTCAGCATATTCGCGATGAATCCCACCGTTTTGCCATTACCGGCCACCGGGCCAGACGGGCCAAGGCCCGCACCAGCAGTAGTCTGGAGGATATTCCGGGGGTGGGGCCGAAACGGCGGCAGGCACTGCTCAAATATCTGGGCGGCCTGCAGGAGGTCAAAAAGGCGAGCGTGGATGAACTGGCCAAGGTACCCGGCATCAGTCAGGAGCTGGCCCAGACCATCCACGATGGCTTGCACAGCGCCTGAGCAGGGTTAGCAGCATGGCAAAATCGCTAACTCCTTGATGCACAAGAGCCGTGACGCGGGGGGGCCGTAAATGCCATAATGGCCCCCGCATTTTGAGAAGATTGATGGATTAAAAAGACCAAGACGGGCGCCAGTGCGGTTGCATCGCAAATCGGCTTTGGCGCACTATGTAGCGACGTACAAGAAGTGGCTGAAAATAATGACAAACATACCTAACCTGTTGACGTTTTTCCGGATTTTGCTCATTCCCGTCTTCGTCATCCTGTTCTATCTGCCTTATCAATGGTCCTATCTGGCTGCCGCCATCGTCTTTATTCTGGCCGCTGCCACCGACTGGTTTGATGGCTATCTGGCTCGCAAGCTCAATCAGTCCACCGCCTTTGGCGCCTTCCTCGACCCGGTTGCCGACAAGATCATGGTCGCCGCCGCACTGGTGGTTATCGTCGAACACTACAACACCATCTGGGTGACCATCCCCGCCATGACCATGATTGGCCGCGAGATCATCATCTCCGCCCTGCGTGAGTGGATGGCCGAGCTAGGCAAACGCTCCTCGGTGGCGGTCAGCTGGATTGGCAAGTGGAAGACCATGATCCAGATGGTGTCGCTCACCGGTCTTATCTGGCAATACAACGTCTGGATGGTGTGGCTCGCCTATGTGATGCTCTATGTCGCCACCGTGCTCACCTTCTGGTCGATGTTCCAGTACATGAAGGCCGCCTGGGGCGATTTGACCCACCACGCCAACCTGTGAGTCACTTGCGCCGCAAGGTGAGGTTTCCACTGATTTGAGGCAGGAAACGGCCAAAGGCGCTAAAACCGTTCAAAAAGGGCAAAAAATGCCCGAACGATCAGGTAATTAAATATTTCTGGTTGACTGGGCGAGGAACATCGCTAAAATGCGTCCTCGTAGTCAGGCAGTCAGCCAGACCAATGCGGGAATAGCTCAGTTGGTAGAGCACGACCTTGCCAAGGTCGGGGTCGCGAGTTCGAGTCTCGTTTCCCGCTCCAAATTCAGACAATAGAGAGCCAACTCTCTTTTGCATGGCGCGTTAGCAAAGCGGTTATGCAGCGGATTGCAAATCCGTTTAGTCCGGTTCGACTCCGGAACGTGCCTCCATATTGACAAGCCCGCCACGCGAGCTTGATACCGATTGCGGTGCCCGAGTGGTGAAATCGGTAGACACAAGGGATTTAAAATCCCTCGACGTTCGCGTCGTGCCGGTTCGATTCCGGCCTCGGGCACCATTAAAATCAAAGAGTTACGAAAGGCCACTAGAAATAGTGGCCTTTTTCTTTTTCCTAAATGGCGCCAAAATGGCGACAGCGATTGTGTCGAGTCCACTGCTTCATAACAACAAAGCCTGCTGAAGGCAGGCTTTTATAGGGGTCTGTATATAGCCGAGGGATTTACCTCGTGGGGCAGGGTATGGCCGCTTACTTCCACCACTCCTTACCCGGTAAGTTATTCCATTCTCCAACCGGGTATTCATGGCCATGAAAGCGCTGCGTGGTGCCTAATGTTCTCTGACTGGTGGTCTGAGAGGCTCCGTCCTGCTCTACGGTCCCTGTTTTCGCTTTGGTTACTACTCTCAGATCATTTAGCCCGTTAGATATCCCTGACAGGACTTGGAGGAAAGCCCTCATCACTTTGGTCTGCTGCGCTTGCGATGCTCCCTCGTTCTGTTTTTATGATTATCTGGTTCGTAGGAGAGTAATTAACCGTGAGTGCATGCAACAGTGCCGTTAGTTGCGCCGTTTGTTCAAAGAGAGCCGGGATTCCGCAGGCAGTCGCGCCTTGATGTCGATGATGCGAACGCTGGGGTATCAGATTGGCCGATTCAAAGTCCGTAACCTGATGAAGGAATCCGGGTTGGCATCCAAACAGCCGGGCGCACACCGTTATAAGGTGCCCGGTCTGCACGACCGGATATTCCCGATCTGCTGGCCCGCAAATTTGATGTCCAGCAACTCAATCAGGTGTGGCTATATCACCTAGGTTTGGGCAGGGGCTAGTTGGCATTATCTGGCTGTGATGCTCGACCTGCATACCCAGCGAGTTGTGGGCTGGACGATCTCTGGTAAGCCTGATGTAGATCTGGCCATCAAAGCTCTGGAGATGCCCTATCAGCAGCGGGCTTGTCAATCAGGGTGTGCTGTTTCACTCCGACCAGGGCAGCCAATAGGGCAGTCGGGCATTTCGGCAACGACAGTGGCGCTATCGCATGGCCTGGAGCATGAATCATGGTGGTAACTGCTGGGATAACGTCCCGATGGAGTTGCTGTTCAGAAGCTTGAAGTCACAGTGGCTCCCAGCAACGGGATACCTGAACCTGCGGGAAGCGAAGCTGGATATCAGCTATTACCTGATGGATTGCTAGGCGTTGTTGCCCAAATCGATGCAGCTTGAATGGAACTAGCTGAGGACTCGGTGATCTGCTCATCACCATCCTCTTCAAGTTTGCATCATGGGCATTTCGCTGCACCCCATCACCAACTGGCCTAAATACAACAAGTCTTTGATTCACCGTGGTTCACCCACCTTCTGGGTTGATGCCGAGGCCATGAGCAACTGGTTTCACCACGACTATCACGGACGGCAAGGCCGCAGCCAGTTCTACACCAACCAGACCATCTGTACCTTCCTGATGCTCAAGGGAATTTTCAACTTCACCCCGCGGGCCACTCGGGGACTACTCGACTCCCTGCTCGAGTTGAGGAATCTGGCGTTGTGCGCACCGGACTATAGCTGTGTCTGCAAGCGAGCCCGTATGGTGAAAGTGGCTTATCGCTCCCCCCAAGGGGACGCGTTACCGACTTGGTTATCGACTCAACCGGGCTGAAGGTGTTTGGTGAAGGTGAGTGAAAGGTCAGCAAACACTGCGCCGAAAAACGGCGAGTGTGGCGCAAGTTGCATCTGGCGGTAGATCCGGTGAGCCACGATATCGTGGCGGCGGAAGTCTCGCTGGGACATGTTTATGCGGATGGCGCCGACGACAGTAAAGCCAGCCATCAGCTTATCTAGCGCACAGGGGGCGACAGCCTGTATCCTGACTAGCGAAAGCACGGCGTTATGGAAAAGGGACACCCGAGAAATGATGCTGTGTTGTGATGCGCAAGGAAGGGCTAGCGGACTGGAAGAAGATATCGGGGTATCACCGTCGCTCGCTGGCCGAGACGGTGATGTATCGGTTCAAGCAGTTGTTGGCGGGGAAAATCAGTCTGCGTAACTAAACGGCCAAGTGGGAGACGTCATGGCGTATGTAAGCGCCATAAACAAACTCAATACCCTGGGTCTACCTGTCAGAAAACCCCGAGTGTTGCGGTCACCAGGGGCTGGGGAAGTCATGACTTGCTGGGGGATTTGGGCAACAACGCCGATTACTACAACTGGCGGCATCCACATCAACACAATTACGGGGTCACGCCAGCAAAAGCCGAGGATCCGCCTAATCAAGAGTCCGGATTTAGTTGACCACTACAGACTGTGCTTGAGTTCATGTTACAATTTGTCAATCTTTCACTATCTACGTCAACCATATGCAAAACCAGAAAAGCAATAGGATTGATTTCGCAAACACTCTAAGAGGCTTTGCTGCATTAGCTGTAGTTATTTCACATTACTATGGCGTTTTTTGGTCAAGCCGTGCAGCTGTAGAGGTGTTAACAAATGCGCCAATGCTTCCCTTTGAAACGCATGCAATTCCTATTTATGTTTCATTATTAAACGCCTTTTCATTATTTAATTGGGGGGCATATGGTGTAGCATTATTTTTTATCATTAGTGGCTTCGTAATTCCATTTTCTTTGCAAAAAACAAGTTGGTTTGGTTTTACTATCAATCGAATGCTGCGAATTGTGCCAACATATATTGTAGGTTTTAGTATTACGTTGGTTGCCATTTTAATTAGCTCGCATTATTTTTCAAGGGAGTGGCCATTCACTACTCAAGAGGTATTGATTCATTACATACCTGGTATTAGAGATGTCTTATGGTCAAGAGGTATTGATGGAATAGTGTGGACGCTAGAGATAGAAATGAAGTTTTATTTTGTCTGTGCGTTATTGATTGTGCTATTTCGAAAGCAATCAACCATGGTTTTTTTAGCCCCGATATTTATCTTCATAGCATCGATTGTTATTAATAAGTATATTCCCGGTTGGGGTAATACGGATGCAAGGTTGTGGCAATTGGCAATGACCTTTATGACAGTGTCGCAATATATTATATATATGTTCATTGGGGTGGTGTTTCACTATGTCCAACGTGGTCGTATTGAAAGAGACAAAGCATATCTTTTAATTGGAGTGATTTTTTGCCTTTTCTGTTTGCAATGGTATATTGGCCCCGCAGCTGCCGGAATAACGGTAGCATGGAGCTATGCATTTGCATTGTTGACCTTCATTTTTGCATTTACGTATCAGGATTTTTTCAGGTCAAACAAGTTCTTCGATTTCCTGGCAGATATAAGCTACCCACTTTATGTGATACATGGTGTCGCTGGCTATGTAGCGCTTAGAATCTTACTCGATCTTGGCATGAAAGCTTGGGTTTCACTGTTGATTGTGACTGGTGGGTGCATATTTTTATCTTGGGTTTTACATAAGCTAGTGGAAAAGCCATCCCAACGAGTTGGTAAAAAATTGGCTGGCTACTTTATTATCAAAAAAAATGACTGTAGAGTTAATAATGAAGTGGCCGTTAGTCATTTAAATTAAGTCTATTAAGCTGCTGTACAGATCTAGTTATCACCTGACACCGGCCTCAAGCCGGTGTCTTGTTTACGCTACTTTAGAGCGCACTTCCTTCGGTATCAATTTCAGACCCTTCTTGAACATGCTGTAGGGCGTCAGTCCCTCCATCATCCTGCCCTGATGCGGCCGCTGGGTGTTGTAGTGCGCTAGGTAGCTACCCAGGTCTGTCTGCATCTGCTCTACCGACTCATACCAGGTCGTCCTCCCCTTGATACGGAAGTGTTCATCCAGCAGTGTGCGATGCAGCCGTTCGATAAAGCCGTTGCTCTGCGGCCTGCGTACCTTGGTTGTCCGGTGCTCAATCCCCTCCAGTTGCAGGAACAGCTCGTAGGGATGATGGTCTGGGCGCCCACAGAACTCGCGCCCGTTATCCGACAGGATGGTATAGACCCGTGCCTCGTGGGCCTCGAAAAACGACTGTACCGTTTCATTGAGCACATAGACCGAGGTCACCGGCAGCTTGCTGGTGTAGAGCCGTCCCCAGGCGTGGCGGCTGTAGCAGTCCAGCACGGTTTGCAGATACACCTGCCAACCCCTTGGATCGCGCCGACGAAGAAGGTGCCGACAGCCACCAGTTCTCCGGTGTAGTGGACCTCAATCTGACGTTCTCGAAACTCTGGGCTGAGACGCTCGAACAGGCGAAGTTACTCGTCATTGAGCTCTTTGGCGAGCTCTGGCAGGCTGAGTTTTTCTCGTTGCAGGTCTACGGTGACTCCAGATAACACAGTAGGGGGCACTGTTTTGTTATCCGGTTTGAAGCCATATGACCACTCCCTTTTGTGGACAACTGTCAGGTGAATACCAACTCCATACAGCCAGGGAGTGGCACCAGAGTCGGCTAGCCATGCACCAGCGCGGCGGCGGCCACCTTGTGACGGGCAATAAGCTGCTCGATATCCAGCCCCTCGATGGCACCGTCCACCACCCGCCACTTGCCACCCACCATCACCCGATCGGCCCGCTCGGCGCCGCACAAGATCAGGGCCGCGATGGGGTCGTGACTGCCGCTAAAGCGCAGGTCGTCGAGCTTGAACAGCGCCAGATCTGCCTGCATGCCGGGCAGCAGCTCACCGAGATCGCTGCGCCCGAGCAGCCGGGCCGAGCCTACGGTCGCCCACTCCAGCACCTTGCGCGGAGTGATGCGCTCGGCGCCGTAGCGCAGCCGCTGCAGATAGAGGGCCTGACGGGCCTCCTGCATCAGGTTCGAGGCATCGTTGGAGGCCGAGCCATCCACCCCGAGCCCCACCGGCGCACCGGCTGCCTCCAGATCCAGGGTCGGGCAGATGCCGGAGGCGAGCCGCATATTGGAGACCGGACAGTGGCACACCCCGGTGCCCGCCGCCCCCAGCCGAGCAATCTCGTCCGGATTGAAGTGAATGCCGTGGGCCAGCCAGGTGCGATCGCCAAGCCAGCCCACCTTCTCCAGATAATCGACGGTGCGCAGGCCAAAGCGAGCAAGGCAGAACGCCTCCTCATCCAGCGTCTCCGCCAGATGGGTGTGCAGCCGCACATCGAGCTCGGCCGCCAGTCTGGCGCTCTCCACCATGATCTCCTCGGTCACCGAGAAGGGGGAGCAAGGGGCCAGCGCAATCTGGATCTGCGCCCCGGCGCCGCGCTCGTGATACTGGCGCACCAGCCGCAGACTGTCATCGAGGATCTGCTGCTGCCCCTGCACCGTGTGGCGCGGCGGCAAGCCCCCCTCATCTTCGCCAAGGCTCATGGAGCCGCGGGTCAGCATGGCGCGCATCCCCAGCTCACGCACCGCCGCCACCTGAATATCGATGGACTCCTCCATCCCGCGCGGGAAGAGGTAGTGGTGATCCGCCGCCGTGGTGCAACCGGAGAGCAACAACTCCGCCATCGCCACCTTGCTCGCCAGCGCCAGAGCGTCGGGCGTCAATCTGGCCCAGACCGGATAGAGAGTCTTGAGCCAGGGGAAGAGCGGCTGATTGACCACCGGCCCCCAGGCGCGGGTCAGGGTCTGGTAGAAGTGGTGGTGGGTATTGATAAGGCCCGGCAGCACCACATGGTCGCGAGCATCGAACAGCTGTTCGCACGGTCGGGCAGGCTGTTGGCCTGCCGCCAGCACCTCGCTTATCAGACCGTTTTCAATCACCAGCCCGCCGCGGCCATCGACCGTTTCGGGGGTAAAGGTGGCAAGGGGGTTTTTAATCCAGATACGGGTAGCGGACATGGCCGACTCCTCCATCAGTGACACATAGGGGTGAGCCAGCTCAGTTATACCCTGTCTGCTGATCCAGAGGCGGCGGTCAGCGACCGCGGCCAACCCAGTCTAGACATACGGCGCAAAAAGTCTGTGATCGCCGTTTTGAATCAAGGTGATAGCGACGGATTACCCAAGGCGACCATCCACACAAGGTTTACCCCGCAATTAATCAACCAGTGATTAACAAAAGCTTGTGCCAGCGCAGAAAAACCTCTGGTTTCTGATAGTTGCGTGATGGCCGCCATAGTTAAGCGCTCAATGAATCCGTAAGATATTTGGCGGCGCCTGTTGGCCCCTTTTCCCAAACCAAGGTCAACGGCGCAATGTGGCAGCGACAGTCAGGGGCGGTAGCGTCCTTAACGGAGACCAGCCGGTCTCCCGCCCCTGCGCCAGGGTAACCGTCCCCTCTCCCCCTGCGGGTGAGCGGTAGGGTGCAATAAGCGCAGCGCATTGCACCAAGGTAACCATCCCCTCTCCCCTTGCGGGAGAGGGCTAGGGTGAGGGGTCGCCAACCCCGTTGGCATGACTTCGCCAGCAGGCTCGGTAGGGTCGATTAGCGAAGCGTAATCGTCCGCGGTAACTCTCTCCTTGCGGGAGAAGCGTAGGGTGCAATAAGCGCAGCGCATTGCACCAAGGTAACCGTCCCCTCTCCCCTTGCGGGAGAGGGCTAGGGTGAGGGGTCACCAACCCCGTTGGCATGACTTCGCCAGCAGGGTCGGTAGGGTCGATTAGCGTAATCGTCCGTGCTAACCGCTCCCCTTGCAGGTGAAGCCCATGGCGCAATCCGCAAAGCCTGACGCTGCAAGCAAACCCGCGTCGAATAGAGGTGCAATTCACTTCGTTCATTGCACCCTACGATAATGGCCAAACGGGCTCACCCCGGCGAACAACAGGGGGCAACAGCCAACCCGCAGCCCCGAGGCCGGTAAACAGACGTAGGGTGCGCCAAGCGCAGCGCATTGCACCGCGCTAACACTCCCCAGCCTATTCGGGGCACAGATCGGGCGGGTGGTTAGCTCGCAGCCACCCCCTCGCCCACCCCATGGCGAGAGCTAATTGTTGCACCTATGCAACAAGCGCCATCGACATAGTTGCATAGGTGAAAAAATAATGGCGGGTATAACGGCAAGCGGTGCCCATCCCTATCGGGAAACGGTTTTATATTGAAGGCCCGATAGTGAGTACTTCACCGTAATAACACCTTATTTCTCGAACGTCCGATTACGCTTAGCTAATCGAACCCACGGCCCTAATAAAACCACTCTATGTCGAAAGAACCATTATCAAGGAATATAAATTGAAGTTAATACACATATATGTAGAATCATATAAACACCTAAAGAATATTAATATTAGATTACATGGTGGATTCAAATGCGAGCATGTGGGCGGCGTTCTATCAATAGCAAGTTCACCAACCATAGATACCTATTATAAAGGTTCATCATTTCAAGCCATCATAGGCAAAAATGGTGTAGGAAAAACAAGTATTTTGGATTTAATTTCTTCTGACGGAACAGATCCAAATCAGCAACTATTCATGGTCTGGTATAACGATAAAAATGAATATGAGATCCATACTAGATACTATGCACCCAAAGATGTAAATGCCGATAAAAAATATAAAATTTTACATGAATATTTAGATGGCAATGTGCGCATTGCGAAAATAAATAACATTTCCGAGCCATTTTCATCATTAAATAAAAACATGGGCACTGTATCAACGCTTACTCCATCTATTTATAAAAGCACAAAAGCCAATAGACGTTATCAAAATAAAATATTGTCTAACTTTTTCTCATCATCTAGATATTATCAAAATGAATTAAGACCAAAATATAAAATCACACTATACAAACTGGACAGCCAAAAACTATCAAAAATCTTTTATAATATTGAAAGAGATAAGGCAACACACAAAATATTAAATGAATTACTCTTGAAGAAAAATTTAAACATTCATGACATAAAGAACACATTTATATCTTATGAGAATGATAATGGTATTTCAGTTAGAAATAACTTTATTCTAAGCATCAGCTCACAAATTGCAAAAAATAATCCCCAGTTAATTAATGGCAGTCAAGTTCAAATTGCAGCGATACTTCTAGCACATATATTCTCAACTCATGGCATTAGTTTAACAAGCATTGACCTATGGGAGAGAGAGTACATTGATAACATAGATAAATGGAGTGATGATGTCGGTAGATCAAATTCATTTCGACCAGAAAAAGAAAATACATATTTGACGCTAAAAAATAATATCACAGCAATAGATAATATTATTGTAAACCTGAGCAACTATGATAATAAAAATTATCATAACATTGATGAGTTTCCAGACAGAACGACTTTTATACACTCCGAGCCAAACCAGATTCAATATATAATGGAAGGTCTGGAACGTTCTAAATATCACTTGAATGATGCCTTTGAATACGGTTGGGATGGTTTGAGCTCTGGAGAACTTGCAAAAGCACTGCTGCTTGCAAATATATTCAGATATATTCAAAAGACTAAGGGTGTGACTAACCATATAATTTTAATGGACGAGATTGACATCTATCTACATCCAGAATGGCAACGAAAAATAATAAGTGAGATAATATCATTAATATCTACAGAGTCAGTTGCAGAGAAGTTTCAATTTATTATTACCAGCCACTCCCCCATAGTAATCAGTGATTTACTTCCAGAAAACATTGTTAGTTTGAGCAAGCGAGATAATGGTGTTGTTTTCATTAGTGACTCACCTGGCTATGCAACACAGATCACAGATCTATATCTTCAAGGTCTGCATATTTCGTCTACTTATGGTGAAATAACGAATGACACACTAACTAGATTACTTAACAAAAACACACGAACTCAAGATGACATAGACATTATATCTAGAATATCGAGCAACAACATTAGAAGTCTTTTGGAGCGGATATGATACATATTAATGCCAATCTAAACCGTAATCTCATAAATGAGATCGAGCAACATGTTAGACTTAATGTTATCCCTCATGTCAGAGCATTTTCCGAACAGATACCAGAAAATCATAGGAATATATTTAACGAGTTATTTAGCAATGACAACATCATGTCTTTAATTAATGCATCTCCAACTGAATTAGAGAATATTGCAGATCACGTTTATACGACACTGCCGCAGCTTGCAGAACGATACCACCCTTATAGATACTACTCGCAAATAAATGAAAATCTAACTGGCATAGAAGATATTGACGTCAGAGGAAATGAAGAACTTATTATTTTAAAAGCTACTCGGGTTCTTGGCGAAATTACTAATCTTAATCAAGGCAATCAAGAAAACCCATTCAGCTATGTCAAAGATAACTTATCAGCAAATGCTCTTGGGAAAAAACTCACTGCTCTTAAAAGGGTACAAAACTTTAAGAGGTCACGATATAAAATAACTAAAAAATATATAGAAAATTTGTCACCATGGCTTCAATCCCCATTTAGTATGTTTGACTATGACACTTTCAGAGGTATATTTAACGAGAGAATTATTGAATCTTACAATCTAACACCATGTCCATTCTGTGCATATGATTCTGTTGAAATTGTTAGAACTGCAAGAAAAACTTATATTCCAGCACTGGATCATTTCCTACCAAAATCAAAATATCCATTTCTAGCATTATCAATTAATAACTTACTTCCATCATGCTATCGCTGCAACTCTTCTTTCAAAAAAGAATCTGATATGCTTGAACACTTCCACCCTAAGAGAGATTCAGTGGAGCAAATAGATATATTTCAATTCAGTGTATTACCTGACACTCCATTCAACTCACCAGAATCGTCAAGAATAACTGTAGGTATTAATAATAATTGCCCTAAGTTATTGAAGAATTCAGTTATTTTTGAACTTGAAGGAGTTTACAATCTAAAAAATATTAAGAAAAAATTCTTGGATATGAGGGAACGTATTGAACTATATAAAAGTATGGGTGGTACACACATTGATGATATTTTAAGTAACCCAGAAAGAATCCGCTTACTATTAAATGTTGATTTAAATGCTAGCCCTCAAGATATTCCATTGCAAAAATTTAAAATTGAAGCTCTAAAAAGCTTGCGTCCTTAATCTAACAAGCCATGCGAATACGACTTTTTTAGTATCTCTATTTCCCCAGGGGCGAGGGGATCAGACCGAAGGATGCCGAGGCTTCGGCAAACCCAAAAAAAACCGCAGCCTTGAGCTGCGGTTTTTATTTACATTCCCCAAACACGCTTCTATTCCAACCAAAACCCTATTTCCCCAACCCCTTGCACTGCTCTCCCCCTGCGGCGGGATAGGCGGTGAGCGTCTCATAGAGAGCGGCGCGCAGGCTGCCGGATTGGCAGAAATCGCAGCTGCCGCCAGCGTCGATATCGGTGATGCGGGCGCCCTGCGGCCCATCCAGTACCAGATAGGTGCTGACAAAACGGTAGGTGCCGCTGGGGGCGTCGAGCGGGGTGCCCGGCTCGCCAAAGGTGAAGCGCACCTTGACCTCGCTGCGATCCCGGCTGCCGGCGATGGCGCGCGAGGAGAGGATCTCCGAGCCCAGCAGGTTATCCCAGGCGTTGGGCAGGAAGGGGTTACCCTCGACAAAGGGGGGCTTCTCGTCGGGGGCCTCGCGAGTGGCTATTTCGCGCGCCTTTGAGGCGGCATTGAGCAGGCAGAGCAGCTCGGGGGAGACGATAGTGGGCAGCGCGCCGCCAAGATCGCTCTGATAGAGGCCACTCGGTTTGACTTGGCGCTCCCAGTCGAGAAACTGGGCCACCTTGGCCTTGGCGCGGGCACTGGCGGCCGGATCGAGTTTGCCGCTGGTGGTGGTGCCCGCATGGGCCGGGGCGATCAGGGCCGCCGCAGAGAGGGCCAGTGCCAGCACGGGCCAGCTGGATATCTTCATGGTGCCATCTTCCTTATGTTTGCTTGCATGGGCCGCGCCCTGAACAAAGCGCCGGGCCCTGAAAAAAAGAGCGCAGCCCAAGGGCTGCGCTCTGCGTCAGGTCGTCAACCGGCAGCCCTTAGGCACGGCGCCAGCTGGTCTTGCCGGCGCTGTCTTCCAGCACGATGCCCATCTCGGTGAGACGGTTGCGGGCGGCATCGGCAGCCGCCCAGTTCTTGTCGGCACGGGCCTGATTGCGCTCGGCGATCAGGCGCTCGATCTCGGCAACCTCTTCATCCGCTTCGTCACCCTTCAAGAAAGCCTCGGGGTCTTGCTGCAGGATGCCGAGCACGGCGCCCAGCTCGCGCAGACGGGCACCGAGGCCAGCGGCAACAGTGATGTCTTCCGCTTTCTGGCGGTTGATCTCGCGCACCAGATCGAACAGGGCGGAGTAGGCTTCCGGGGTGTTGAAGTCGTCGTCCATCGCTTCCTTGAAGCGCGCCACCTGCTCGTCACCACCGGCAGCGGCGGCCACCGGCAGATCGCGCAGGGCGGTGTACATCCGCTCCAGCGCGGCGCGGGCTTGCTTCAGGTTATCTTCCGAGTAGTTGAGCTGGCTGCGGTAGTGGCCAGACATCAGGAAGTAACGGACGGTTTCGGCGTCGTAGTGGGCCAGTACGTCGCGGATGGTGAAGAAGTTGCCAAGGGATTTGGACATCTTCTCTTTATCCACCATCACCATGCCGCTGTGCATCCAGGTGTTGACGTAATCGCCACCGTGGGCGCAGCAGGACTGGGCGATCTCGTTCTCGTGGTGCGGGAACTGCAGATCGGAGCCACCGCCGTGGATGTCGAAGTGGTTGCCAAGGTGCTTGGAGTTCATGGCGGAGCACTCGATGTGCCAGCCAGGACGGCCCGGGCCCCAGGGGCTTTCCCAGGTCGGTTCGCCCGGCTTGGACATCTTCCACAGCACGAAGTCCAAGGGGTTGCGCTTGGCATCGACCACGTCAACGCGGGCACCGGCTTGCAGCTGCTCCAGATCCTGACCGGAGAGCTTGCCGTAGTTGGCGTAGGAGTCGACGATAAACATCACATCGCCGTTATCCGCCACGTAGGCGTGCTCTTTTTCCAGCAGGGATTGCACCAGCTCGATGATCTCTTCGATGTGCTGGGTGGCGCGCGGTTCGATATCCGGGCGCACCATGCCGAGGGCGTCGAAGTCGGCGTGCATGTCGCCGATCAGACGCTCGGTCAGCTCGTCGCAGGTGACGCGGGTTTCAGCGGCACGCTTGATGATCTTGTCATCCACGTCGGTGATGTTGCGCACGTAGGTGAGGTCATAACCGGCGTAACGCAGGTAGCGAGCGACCACATCAAAGGCGACGAAGGTGCGGCCGTGGCCGATATGACAGTGATCGTAGATGGTGACACCACACACATACATGCCCACCTTGCCCGGGTGGATAGGTTTGAATTCTTCTTTTTGACGAGTGAGTGTGTTGTATATCTTCAGCATCTTCTAACCACTGCCTGTGAGTAAAATGGTTGGTCATAATACCCCGTTCAGGGGCAGAAAACGAGGCAGAAAACGTGGCCAATCCCGCCTGCCAGCACGGTTACGGCGCCAGAGAGACTATGCCGCCAGCCCCTGATGGGCTAGAATTGCCACCACTTTATGCCATACACCTGCGGGCACTTCGTCGTCCGCATCAAATGAAAGGACATATCATGGTCACTCTGCACACCAATCACGGCGACATCACCCTCACCCTGAACGCTGAAAAAGCCCCGGAAACCGTGGCCAACTTCCTGCAATACTGCCGTGACGGTCACTACGACAACACCATTTTCCACCGCGTCATCGACGGCTTCATGATCCAGGGCGGCGGCTATGCCCCGGGCTTTGAAGAGAAAGACACTCGCGCTCCCATCAAGAACGAAGCGGCCAACGGTCTCTCCAACAAGATCGGCACCATCGCCATGGCCCGCACCATGGAGCCGCACTCTGCCAGCGCCCAGTTCTTCATCAACGTGAACAACAACGACTTCCTCGACTTCAAATCCGCTACCACCCAGGGTTTCGGCTACTGCGTATTCGGTGAAGTGACTGCCGGTATGGACGTGGTCAACAAGATCAAGGGCGTCAAGACCGGTAACTACGGCCGCATCCACCAAGACGTGCCGGTAGAAGACGTGGTGATCACCAAGGTGACCCTTGCTGACTGATCTCTGCCGACTCGGCACTGACAAAACTGCGGCCCCGGCCGCAGTTTTTCCATCTGCCTCCTCCACTGCCAGCCCAAACTGGCGCCGCCTCGACTATCTGGCCCACGGAAACCCGCGCCAGCGCTCGGCCCATGTCCTGCTCACCGCCGGTGTGTGGGATGAGCTGGCAGCGCAGTGCGCCGATCTGGCGCTGGTGAGCACGCTGGCCATCGGCCTCGATCGGCCCGGCAGCGATCTCGATATTCTCTGCCAGCATGCTGATCCCGCCGAGTTTGCCGCTACTTTTGCAGAGCAAGGCTGGCAGGCGAGCGACAAAGGCGACAATGTCTGGCTGCTGGAGCGCACCTTTTCCTGCCTCGAGCAGAAGAGTATCGATAGCGATTGCTACAAGAGCGATGCCTGCTGGCTACTGGAGCTCTATGTCACCCCAGCTCCCATCGAGATGCAGAACGGCTGGCGCCACCTCACCTTGATGGCGGCCCTGCTAGAGCGTTTTGGTGATGCCTTCTACCGTGACGTGCTACGTCTGCGCCTTGAAGAGGGGCTAAAAGGGGAGGCGGCCATGTGCCGGTTGCTGGGGCTGGAGGGCGCTCCTTATGAAGCGCTGCTGACGCTGGAGGGATGCAATCTGGCCGAGCTGTCATGGCAGCCGCCATCCCGTGACGATATCCATACCTCAACTAGCGCGATGGCGCCCGCAGCACACGATCCGTCCCCTGTTGTGTCTACTATCTCTGCCACCCCTGTTTGCCCTGTTTCGACCGAGAGCCCGATCCCCACATCATGAGCACCCTCTTTATCAGTGACATTCACCTCTCTGCCCAGCGGCCCGATATGACCGCGGCACTGGTGCGCTTTCTCGAGCACGACGCCCCCGGCGCCGATGCCCTCTATGTGCTGGGGGATCTCTTCGAATTCTGGATTGGCGATGATGACCCCAATCCGCTCCATCAACAGATGGCCGATGCCTTTTTGGCCCTGAGCCAGCAGAACGTGCCCATCTACTTTATCCACGGCAACCGTGACTTTCTGCTGGGGCAGCAGTTTGCCAAGCGCGCGGGGATGACCCTGCTGGGTGACCCCTGCGTCATCGACCTCTATGGGGAGCGGGTAGTGCTCAGCCACGGCGATCTGCTCTGCACCCTGGATGAGGGGTATCAGAAGTTTCGCCGCATCACCCAGCTGAAATGGCTGCGCTGGCTCTTTTTACGGCTGCCGCTTGCCCGCCGTCAGGCCATCGCCTGCAAGATGCGCGGCCAAAGCCAGATGGAAAATGCCCACAAGAGCCAGATCATCATGGATGTAACGCCCGCGGCGGTGGACGACACCCTGCGCGCCCACGACTGCCGGATGATGATCCACGGCCACACCCACAGACCCGCCATCCACGACTTCATCCTCGATGGCCACCCCGCGCGGCGTATCGTGCTGGGGGACTGGTTCGAGCAAGGCTCGGTGCTGGTCTGTCGCCCCGGCGAGCAGCAGCTGGAGATGCGGGCGCTGGCAACGATCGACCCCGCCGCTCATCCATCCCTCTGACATCCCCCCTGCGAGGGTTGCAGGCAAAACCTGCGGCCCAGCATCCCCTGTTAACCCGGTGAAGCGACTCATTACGGTGAGCTCAGGCTGGTATGGCCTGTGCTGATGGGGGGCTCGCCCCATCCCTATCGGTTCTGCTGCACCAGCAACACCAAATACGGCAAATGCCGGCCAAAAAAACATCCAAGATGCTGAAAATAAAGCAAAATGACCATTCAATCAGCGTTGAAATAAGCAAGGCAGCTCATTAGACTACCGACTCCCCTACCCGTCGTAACACAAGGAACGTATCAGACAATGAAAAAGACGGTTCTCACTCCCTTACTGGCGCTGTTGATCACAGGCTGTGGCGGCGGTGATGGCGAACAGGAAGAGACCCCTATCCGCCCCCCTGTCACCCCCAACTATTTCGAGGCATCCAGCCAGAGCAGCGCGGGCGGACAGTTGAACCCCACCAGCCTGCGGTTGGCGGCGGGTGAACAGGGGAGCTTCTCGGTACAGGCTGACAGCGGTTACCTCCTGACCGGGATAAGCGGATGTGATGGCACCCTGGACGGCCTCACCTATACCACTGGCCCCATGAGCAGCGATTGCCAGATCTCGGCCAGCTTCACGCAGGAGAGTGCCGCCGTCTATTTCAACGCCACCACCCAAGCTTCTCAGGGGGGCGCACTCAGCCCCGACGCCCTGCGTCTGAACGCCGGTGAACAGGGCCGTTTCACCGTGCAGCCCGAGAGTGGCTTCGTGCTGGCGCAGATCGCAGGATGTGAGGGCACACTGACGGGCAACACCTATACCACAGCACCCATGCGCGCCGATTGTCAGATCTCGGCTCGCTTTATCAGCGATGCCGCCAATGCGATTGCCCGGGAAGATCATACCCTTGCCAGCGAGCAATCCCTGATCGCCCATGCCCGTGCGGCGATTGCCGACAGTGAGACGCACCGCACTGAGCTGGTTCGCAGCCTCTATCACGGAATGGCAAAGATCAGCTGGAACCCGAGCCACGACTCCATCACCTTTTCCAGCTTCCAACCGGAGAGCACGGTGACCCTGCTCCCCTCCAACATCAATGGCAAGGGGGAGAGCGAGATCCGGGGGCTGGTGATGGTCTCAGAGCAAGCCGATTACCGTCAGGCAGCCATGGGGGCGAACCTGTTTTCCGTTGACCGCACAGCGCAGAGCGAGGCGCTGCTCAAGGGGCTGATTGGCTGGCTGACCCGGGGCAAGGATAGCGATGGCCTGCGCATCCTCACCGCCCAGATGCCAAGCCGCACCGATAGCTGGTATTTTCCCCATAACGAAGGCGTGCGGGACTGGCTCAAGGCGATCTATCCCGACAAGCACAGCATCAACCCGGCCAATACCTGCGATTATCAGGCGTTGAGTGACTGCATCGATACCATGGCGCCGGAGCTTATCGTGATCAGCGATATCGACCGCCAGGGGCTGGGGTATCAGGGGATCGCACAGGGGATTGCCAAGGCCAAAGCGGCCGGGATCCCGCTGCTGCTCTCCAACTATCGGCGCGATGCCAGCCCGCTGCTAAGCCCCCTCTATCTCGATATGGGGCTGGTCACCTGGGGCAACTACTGGTCAAAACTCAGAGCCAGCGATCTGGCAGTGAACACCATCATGGCACCCGACGCCCAGCTGATGGCGGTCGATACCCTGCTTGGCAACCTTCAGGATCGCAACTTCACGACCCAGTGGCTCGATAGCTGCGGCGGCAACTTTATCAATTGCGGTGGCTCGGAGAGCTTCAACCAGCAGTTCAAGCTGGGTGCCGACTGGCTGAGAAATGGTGCCATCACCCTCGACAAGGCCGGGATCAGCCCCTTTGCCCGTGAGGGCGCGACACTGCTGCCCGCCACCCTGCTGCTGGCCGACAAATACCGTGCCGCCATCGACTACCCCATCGCCTGGGATGAGCATCAATCCTGGCAGCAGGCGATGTTTGCCGACTGGCTGGTGAGCTATGCCCGCACTCGTACCCCGGCCCAACCCGATCTGGGGGAGTACGTCACCGATCGCAGCAAGGTAGTGAAGGGACAAGCGACTCACTATGCCTATCCCGCAACGCTCACCGACAGTCGGCGCATTGCGGTTCCCTACAGCGGGCAGTGGACCACCACCGGCTGGTATGCCCTGCCGGGACAAACCATCACCCTGAGACGCACCGATAACGCCGATGTGTCTGCTACCGTCCGACTCAACTACCACAGGCCCAACACCAATCGCGCCTATGAGCAGAAGATCTATCGAGCCCCGCTGGAGCTGACCACCGGACGACTGATCTTGGCCAAGGGGGGCAGCGTCACCTTCACCTCTCCTTATGGCGGCCCTATCTATCTCTATCTGGAAGGGGGGGCAGCATCGCTGGCCGTCCAGGTGAGCGCCACGGGCGTCACCCGTCATCCGGCCATCATGGATTTCGGTGATGAGCAGCAGATCCGCGAGTTCAACGAGCGGCTGGAACAAACCGAGCTGCCCCATATCGATCTGCGGGCCGATGGCGCCGAACAGCATCTGCGCCGGGATCGCTTCACCAAGGCGGTGGGTGGCGTCATCCCCGACACCAATGCCCTGCTCGACAGCATCGCCCGGGATCACATCAATGGTGTCTACACCCTGGCGGGCCTGAAAATTCAGGGCAAGGGGCTCGATGAGTCGCTGCCTGCGGATGTTAAAAACGCCTGCGTGGCACTGTTGGGGGAGGGGTGTCTCGATGAATCGCTCCATACCCGCACCATCATCCAGCATGCCAACTATGACCAGAATGCCCATTGCGGCAGCGGTTGCAGCGGCAACCCGTGGGACTCTTCCGGCAGCATCAGCCCGACCGGCTGGCTCGACAATCACGAGCTGGGCCACAACCTGCAGACCAACCGGTTGAACGTGCAGTACGCTGCGGCAGGCGATGCCGACAACTGGAGTGGCTACGGGAGCCGGGCGGGGGAAAACTCCAACAACATCTTCCCTTATGTGGTGAAGTGGCGCGCCCATTATCTGAGGGATGGCAACACGGCGCCCATCAAGGATGGGCACATGAATCACAAGGATCTCTTCTATGTGTTCATGTCTGATGCGGCGCAGGTAAGGGACAGGAGTGGCAACCGCCTCGTGCTCGGGGCCAACTGCAAGGTGCTCGATACCGGCGAGAGTCGCTACGAAGCCCCCTGGAAGAGCAATGCCTACGCCGTCCACAACGGCTATCGCATGGCGTTTTATATCCAGATGGCATTGCGCGCCCACGGTATGATCCTGACTGATGGCACCCGGCTGAACGATGGCTTCACTCTCTTCACCCTGCTCTATCAGCATTCACGGATCTTCGGCGCGGCAGCCGACAGTGAAGTGCAGTGGAATGCCAGCAAGGATAGGCTCGGCTTTAGCCTGTTCCCCTACTCGGGGCATGCGGTCTATGGCGGCAAACGGGTGCGCGACATACCGGGCAATGACTTTATGCTGGTTGCACTCAGTCGGCTCACCGGTTGGGACTGGCGCAATCATTTCGATCTGCTCGGCCTGCGTTACTCAAGCCTCGCGGTCGCTCAGGTGCAGGCCAACCAGCGTTATGGCAGCCTGCCGATGGGGATGTATGTGCTGGAGGATGACCTGCCCCCAGCCAACATGAGCGAAGGCGTCACATTCCTGCCGCTCTCTGAAAGCGACGGATCCACCCTCTGGCCCCGCAACAGTGGCTCGCCAAGCGCCTGCCCAACACCCTGAATCCGGTCATCACGATAACCACAACAAGCGCCCGGCTGGGCGCTTGTTGTTTATCCGGCCTTTGGCCCCATGGTGGATGCCGAGAAGGTTGGGGAGTCTGCGTGGAGAAGAACGAGCCGAAAATGTGTAAGCCTGTGTAAGGACTAAACACATCTCTGGCCCATCCACGCAGCCATGTTACAGCACCGTCATCTGACCGGCATAGAGGATGAAGTAGCGCAGCAGCAAGATCCCCACCAGGCTCAGGCTGCAGACCAGCACCAGGTGGGAGTGCTGGTGCTGGCGAGCTGGCGAGCTGAACAGCCCCAACAGTTGGGGAAGCAGGATGCCTATGCCAATCACGCCAAACCAGAAGACCTGCGACCAGAAGCCGCCGCCTATGGCCGCCCACATCGCTGCCTCCCGCTGGCCGCCACCGAAGTAGAGGCCGGTGAAGAAGCAGACCAGCAAGAAGATCTCGATAGCCACCATGGGACGCTCGAAGCGGTGCACAAAGCTCACCCCCTTGCTATGGCTGCTCTCCTTGAACAGAGTCACCGCCAGCAAGATGGTGGAGGCTACCCCCGAGCTGATACCGGATACCAGAAACAGCGCCGGCAGGATCGGGTTGTTGAGCATGGGGTAGGTCTTGAGCGCCGAGAGCAGGAAGCCGGTATAGGCCCCCAGCAGTACGGCCAGCAACAACAACAGGGGAGTAAGCAGTCGCTCAAGCTGTGCCACCTTGCCTATCAGGGTATCGATGAAGGCGAACCTGTCCGCCAGCAGGTGTCGCCGCAACCCCTCGATCTCGGCTCTGAAGACCACCGCCAGCCAGGCAAACAACACCGTCATATAGACCTGAAACAGCATGACCCCCATCGACATCACGGAATCGAACTGATAGTGGAACATCAGCTTCCAGAAAGTCCAGGGTCGCGCCAGGTGGAAGATGAGGATCAGCAGCCCCAGTATCACGCTGAGCGGGGCCAGAATGGCGGTCGCCCTGATGATGCCGTTCTCGCTGCCGGCCCCGCGCTGGCGCAACAGCACCGAGAGGGTGACTGAACCGGCGGAGATCCCCAGCAGAAAGAGGTAGATGGCGATGGGACCATCCCAGACCAGTGAGTCGAAGTGAAATGCGTTATGCCACATGGTACACACCTCCCGTTTCGCTACTCACCATCTGCAGAGGGATACCGCCATGATGCGGGTTATGTGGACTCATGATTTTATCTCCCCTTTTGGTACCCGATACATCTTGGGTGAGGTGCCGAGGAACTGTTTGTAGCGATAGGTGGTCTCGTGCACCAGCCGCTTGGCGATCGGGCTGTGAGGATCATCCAGATTGCCGAACACCAGCGCCTTGGTCGGGCAGGCTTCGACACAGGCGGGTTGCTTGCCGTTGGCCAGATTGGTTTTGCGGCAAAAGTCGCACTTGTCGGCAGTGCGGGTGACCGGGTTGATAAAGCGGACCTGATAAGGACAGGCTGCCAGACAGTAACGGCAACCGACACAGAGATCGGGGTTGATGTCGACGATGCCATCCTCGGCCCGGATATGGGATGCGCCCGTCGGGCAGACATGCACACAGGGGGCGTTATCACAGTGCTGGCAGGACTTGCGGAAAAACCGGTACTCCTGATCCGGATATTCACCCACAGGGCCGGTACGCAGGATCTGCAGGCGGGCTACCCCTTGTGGCACCTGATTGACTTCCCGGCAGGCATCCATGCAGGCGGTACAACCGATGCAGGCGGTCTCATCGTGGATCATGCCGTAGCGTACCCCCCCGATGGTCATGCTGTTGGCCAGGGCGCGGGGCGACCCCGTCATCAGGATCAAGGCGCTGGCACTCATCCCCACCATAAACTCGCGACGGGTCGTGCTCATGCGCCCTCCTTGGCCGCGGCTTGCTGCCTGGCCTCATGCTGCTTGCTGTGGCAGTCGACGCACAGCTTGATGCGGGCCTTCTCGGGGATGCCGACCATGGGCTCTTTGGCCGGGTGCAACTGGTGGCAGCTGGTGCAGGTCACGCGAGTCGCATGCACGTCGTGGGCCCACAGCGCCTTGCGCAGATCATCGGGCTCATGGCAGCTCATGCAGACGCCGTTTTGTTGGCTGAGCGGGAAGGCATCGTCGCCAAAGCGCATCACGTCGACAATGCCGCCACGCTGTTTGCGGTGCTGGGCTGACGGGTTGCCGTGACAGTTGGTACAGGTCACCGCTTCATTGGTATTGGGGTTGGTGACGCTGGCATGCTTGCCATGCATCCCCTCGTTTCCGTCGTGGCACTTGTCACACTTGGCGAAACGGGCGGCCGCTTTTTTCTCGGCTGCGGCTTTCTTCGCGGCTTTGGCCTGGCGTGCGGCCAGTGCATCGGCGGCACTGCTATCGGCCACAGTGCTGACGGCAGCAGACGCTGGTTCGACGGCGGTCGCTGCGAGGGCAAACTCGCTTGCACCCAGACAGATCGTGGCAAGCAAGGCCCACTGCATTATTTTTTTCATACTGGACTCCGGATCAAAGAGGTTCAGCGGCGTTATCCACCCCCTGACAAGAAAAAGAGCGACAAATACCTCCCAAAATGCCAGAAACGGGCAAGAGTCCCCCACCCACGACAGAGTGGGGGCTTGATCAATGGATAAACCTGACCGCTTTGGTTATTGCTGGCTGGCGTAGTACTCGGCCAACGCCTGGAGATCGGCATCACTCATGGCAATGATGGCGTTATTCATCTTCTCGTCATTGCTGCGCTTGCCGGCCTTGAACTCTTGCAGGGCCATCAGTATGTAACCTTTTGGCTGACCGGAGAGGATGGAGGCTTCATCGTCGGCAACGGAGCCACCTTCGGAGTGACACTTCTTGCAACCAGACTCTTCATGCAGTTTTTGTCCTGCTTTGGCCAGTGCGGCATCGAACGGCTGCTTCATCGGCTGGTAGGGCAGTTCGGCATAGTAAGCTGCCAATTCGTCGATCTGATCGTCGCTAAGACCCTTAACAATGTCGGTCATGTTTCCCTGTTTGCTGGTGTCACCGGTGACATGATTAACGGTCTTAGCAGGGCGGCCATCTAGGTAGCTTCGCATCTGCTCCGCAAGATTAGATTCTGCTATTCCGGCGATTGTCGGAATATCTGTATGTGAGCTGATCCCCTGATTACCGTGACATGCGTTACATGTTTTGGCCATCTCGTCGACCCCGGCAAAGGCTGGCCCAATTGAACCAATCAACAGAGATAACCCCACCACTTCCCATTTCATGCTTCGCTTCATTTTGCACTCCTCTTGACATAAAAATCGCAAAAGACAGCTTATACCGTTTTTTTATTCGAAAAAGTGGGCTTAGTCCCGCTTTTGAGACTTCTGTCAACGTCGAGAGCCACATAAACCTTATAATTCGGGGGGAAATGGTTTTTGACCAAGGTGGGGCTCAAAAGGCTTCAATGTTGCATGTTTTTGGGACTTTTCTGAGACAGCTCATACATGAAATAAAAAATCCGATAAAAAAGGATAAACAAGATGAAATACTGGAAAGCGCTGGTGGCAGCTGCAATGGTGCTCACCCTCTCGGCCTGTGGTGGCGGGGGGGATGGCAGTGACAAGAGTGAGCCACCCACCCCTCCTCCAGGAACCCCTGGATCTCTGATTATCTCGGCGTCGACACCGGTTCTCACCCCGGATGGTCAGCTCTCGGTACAGTTCAACGTGACGGACAAACAGGGCTCGGGTTACGACCTGGGCGCTACGATCCCCTCATTCACCCTCAACAAGGTGATCCCCGGCCGCGATGCCACACGTGAAGACCCGGCCATCTGGAAGAGTTTTATCTACCGTTCCGGCAAAGCCACCAGTGAAAACAGCGGCAAGCTGGAGTCACTGGGCAATGGGCAATATCGCTACACCTTTGCTATTAACCCCACCACAGTGCCGGATCCCTATCCTGCTGATTCACAGAGCAACAATGGCGTGATTAGTTGGGATGAAACGGCGACTCATCGTGTGGGTATCTTTTTTGGTGGCAGTAACAATGTCCCCGTCACCAACTATGTGCTGGACTGGGTGCCGGCTGGGACGCGCGCCGCTTTGACCCGGGATATCGTGGATCAGAGCAGTTGTAACAGTTGTCACATGAAGCAAGCGATCAAACACGCGGATCGCGCTGACCCCAAACTCTGTGTCACCTGTCACAACGAGAGCAATCCGGCCATTGCTACCCGCCGCTCTCTGACGACCATAGTGCACAAGTACCATGGCAATCTGGATAGTACGGATACCAAGACGGTCAGCCACTTCCCGCAAGACTCGCGCAACTGCGATACCTGTCACAAGGACGCCACGCCAGCCACCCTCAATGCCGGTAACTGGCAACATGCCCAGGAAAAAGCGTGTGGTGCCTGTCATGCCGATTCAACCAGCTCCACAGGTTTTGATGCTCACATCACTGGCAAGATAAACAGTGGCGCAGTCTGCACCCAGTGCCATGGCGCTGATCCGGCCAGCAGCAAGTCCCCCTACATGGTCCACCTGGGTTACATGGCCAACGAGGCGATTGGACGCGACAAGCTGCAGTTCACGTTCGATGACGTTCGCTATGCCGCTCCCAATATCGAGATCGAACTGACCGTCACCGTCGACGGTACGCCGGCCGAGAGCGTTAATGACGTGCTGAAATATGTCAAAGATGGCAATCCGGCCATTCTGGTCAATTGGGATCAGGGCCAGGGATTCGAGCTGGCCACCACCAACCCGCAGACTTTCGCCACTGGCAACAAGATCGAGTTCAGCAAGTGTGTCAGCCAGGGCACAGGTCGCTTCCTGTGCAGCAAAGAGACAGGCAACGAGGTCAACGGCACCCTGGCCGCGACCATCGCCGATCTGAGAGTCTGTGTGGCGCGTAAAGCCGATCGCAACGGGGCGTTTGCCGCAGGGGATCTGCTGCCTTGCAGCAGCACTGCCAGCGCACTCTCCCTGATCGCCATCAATCCGGTCAACGCCTACTTCCGTGCCGAAGGGGGCATCGACAGCAGCTATCTGCTCAAGGCCGGTGCGGATCTCGCTTCCTGCAACAGTTGTCACAAGGATCTGGCAGCCCACATGAGCAATCATGCGGCCAAGGATATGAGCCAGTGCACCAGTTGCCACAACGCGACCCGTACCTCGTTCTATGCGGGGGTGCCGGGGGACCTGAAATATCACGTCCACTCCTTCCACGCGCTGGGCGCCAAACATGGGGGAAGTGCTACCTTCCCGGGCGATATCAGCAACTGCGAGTCCTGTCATACCCAGGGGCAATACAACCTGCCCAACCAGCAGAACGCGCGCCCCTCTCTGGTCGCCACCACGGCTGACAACAAACAGCCCAAATACTTCAGCCCGGTGCTGGTGGTCTGCTCCAGCTGCCACCTCAAATCACCGCTGGGGTTGGTCAAGCCGGATAGCCCGGTGGCAGGGGATGAGTGGGCTACCCACATGAAGAATAACGGCGCCGTCTTTGGTGCAGAGACGATCGAAGCCGCAACCGGTGTTGAACAGTGTGCCTCTTGCCATGCCGTCGGGCAGGAGCAGGGTGTCGACAAGGTTCACAAGGTCTACGACTTCCGTTGATGAAATCCTGCGGTCAGGGGGTAACCCCTGGCCCTTCGCCGTTGAAGGAAACAAGATGAAAAAGACCATCACGCAGTGGTTATTGGCTGGCATGCTGGCCCTGAGCTGCCTGTCAGCCTGGGCCAAGAGCGATGCCGCGCAACCCGCTGGCGATGCAGATCCGCGACTCCAGATTGAATCGGCTCTGGACAAGAAATTTGACCAGGGAAAATACTCCCCGAAGGGAGCTGATACCTGCCTCAAGTGCCACGATTCAGATTCACGCAAACCCGCGACCGGCATATTCCACAGTGTGCACGGCAATCTGGGCAACCAGAATGGCCCCATGGCCGACCGGCAGTGTGAAGCTTGTCATGGTCCGGCAGGCAACCACACGCGCAATCCTCGCAAAGGAGAGAAACGGGAGCCGATGATCACCTTTGGTCCCGATTCACCTGTGCCGGTCGAGAAGCAGAACAGTGTCTGTCTCTCCTGTCATACCGATACCAACCGGATGGGCTGGCATGCCAGTGTTCATGCGGTCGAGGATCTCTCCTGTACCAGCTGCCACACATTGCACCAGGCCAAGGATCCGGTGATGGACAGCAAGAAACAGGTCGAGACCTGCACCAGCTGCCATGCCGCAGAGAAATCGGATCTGCACAAGCGCACCAGTCATCCCATCCTGAATGGCGAAATGCCCTGCTCCAGCTGCCACAACCCGCATCAGTCACAAAATGAGGCCAGCCTGAAACAGCCAACCGTCAACGAGAGCTGTTACGAGTGCCATGCCGAGAAGCGGGGCCCCTTCCTGTGGGAGCACGAACCGGTGACCGAGGATTGCTCTCTATGCCACAGCCCCCACGGTTCCATCAATCAGGCGCTGCTCAACAAGCGCGTGCCCCAGTTGTGTCAGGAGTGTCACAGCGCCCCCCATGCCAACGTGTCCATCACCGAGGGGGATCTCAAGGTGCGCGGCGGCAGTTGCCTGAACTGTCATAACCAGATCCACGGGACCAACCATCCGAATGGGCAGTCCCTGCGACGTTGAGGAGAGAAGTCATGAAACATTCAACACTTTGGCTCTCCTTGCTGACCATCTTCTCGGCCCATGCCACCGAGGAGCCGCTGGCTGTCGAGGATTACTCTCTGCAATCGGCCAGGGAGGCCAAAACCGCGCGCTGGCGCTGCGCATCCTGTGAAAGCGAGAGTGGCTGGTTTGGTGAGGTGGGGCTGGGGACAGGCTACATCAACGATGATGGCGCGACCCGTTTTCGCAACTGGGTGCCCGCCGCCAACGATACCGGCATGCAGGGGATCTTTAACGCTGACCTGCAGTATCGGGGAGAGGGATCCCGTTATGGCGCACTCGAGGCCAGGGATCTTGGAATGCGCCGTTTCAGCATGTCACTGGAGCAAGGGTTCTATGATGGCGCGCGCGCCAAAATTGGCTACTCCGAAACCCCCTTTTACTGGAACAGCCATGGCAAGAGTGTCTATCGCTCTGACGATGCGCCTATGGCGGCTGGTGCGCTGGCCGAATTTGACAAGGAGGTGGTCCGCAAGAAGCTGACTATGGGGCTTGCCTATACCCCCAAGAGCCCATGGCGCCCTTATGCCGATTTCTCTTATGAGAAAAAAGAGGCAACGCTGGCCACTTATCAGTCCAGCATCCCGGGGATAGGCAGCATGCCGGGCTTTGTACCCAAGCTGGTCGATGGCAGCAGTACCACCCTGGTCAAGAGTGGCATCAGCTACCTGGGTGAAGGCTGGCTGGTTGATCTGGCCTACAACGGCTCACTCTATCGCAACGAGGAGACCGCATTCTATTTCGGTTCGGCCAGCGACCCCTATGCCAATGAGCGGGCTTACGAACCCGACAACAGCTTCCATCAGGTCAGTTTATCCGGCCAGTACAACTGGAACCGGCAGAGTCTGAGCGGTCGCATTCTCAGCAGCCGAACAACGTCGGATGGCAATCTAGCCGCCTTCCGGCAGGTGCCGATCACCCAGAGCGATTTCCACGGTGAGATCGATACCATCCAGACCAATGCCAAATGGGTGGGGCGTTTTGGCCGGGATTTGACTCTGCGGGCCGGGGGCGAATACCGGGATCGGCAGGACAACTCGGACAAGCAGGTTGTTATTGGCAAACAACGGCAGCCGGGGGATCGTTCTCACAGTAAAGCCAATCTGGAAGCGGATTACCGCCTGAGTCGATCGGTCAAGGTAACCGGGGGTTACCAGTATCGTGCCGATGAACGGGAGTACGCGGATCGTCGCAAGACGGATGAGCAGACATTGTTCCTCAAGAGTCGCTATCGCCCGGTGGGTGATCTGCAACTGGGGGGGAAACTCTCCTGGAGCACCCGGGATGGCTCTGAGTGGAAGAATAACAATACCAATGTCAGCCCGACCTTGCGTCAGTTCTATCTGGCCAATCGTGACAGGTTCGAGCTGCGTGGCGATCTGCAGTATGCCTTCAGCGAGCAGTTAAGCTCCTCGCTGGAAGGGTGGTGGGCACGGGCAAACTATCCGGAGCCTGACATCGGACTCAGTGAAGGGGAGGATTACGGTATCGATCTGACCCTTAACCAGCAGTTTGATGAGAATCTCAGTGGCCATCTCTTCAGCAATGTACAGTGGATCACCTCAAGCCAGAACCATGCTTACACCGGTGCCCCGGACTGGGATCCCTATTCGACCCGGGTTCGTGACCAAATCACTACTCTGGGAGTGGGTCTAAGCCAGAAGAAGGCGTTTGATTTGGCGCTGGAACTGGGGGTGGATTACAGCTTCTCCTATGGCCGTGGCCAGACAGATGCCAGCAAGGGTTATGACTACCCCGACCTGACCAGCAAGCAACACCGTCTGGAAGGCTATGCCCTCTATCAGCTCGACGAGAAGCAGTCACTGCGCTGGGATATGCGCTACGAGTTCTACCACGATGTGGACTACCTCTACACCGGTGAGGAGTACAGCATGGGTCATGTTAACCAGAACTATAACGGTTACTTCACCGCTATCTCCTGGCTCTACAAGTTCTAACGCCGCAAGTGCCACAAGGGGAGCCTGGCTCCCCTTTTTCATGCCCGGCACAGACACCCGAATGCGGATAGCAATTGATGCCTGGATGCCGCGAGGCATGTTGCTATCTAATTGATTTTCTATATTTCAGATCTTCCCAGCAGCTGGGTTGCGTGGCGGCACTGCGACGTTAGGCCGCTGATCTTGTGTGGCGCCGAACGGGCCGATCGGTTGATGGTGGGCGACAAGTGGCGGGTGTGAATGGCGCCGTCGTGGGGCTCGATATCGAACAGCTTATCGCCCTTCACAAGGTGGCTGCTGCTGTGCTGGTACGTGGCCAGGTGAGAGCAAACGGTAAAAAGCGAAGGGGTCCGCAGCGGGCCCCTTGTTGTTGGCGCTTTTCGCTGCGCCGCTATTTGGCGGCGGGGGCAGGGAAGTATTTGCTGTGCAGCAGCGGGTATTCACTGCTCGCCAGCACCTGGGTCAATCCGGTCTGGAACTCTTTGACCAGTTCGTCGCTTACCGGATGGCTGAAGGCGAAGCAGAACTGCTCCGAGCTAAGTACCCACTGCTCCTTGAAGCGGGCGGGGTCGAGTTTTTGCTCCACGATCAGCTGTTCCATGGTGGTTTTGTTGGTGGAGACCAGATCGATCCGACCTGAGGTGAGCATCTTCAGCGCTTGTGCCAGCCGATTGGCTGCCATCAGCTTGGTCTCGTCAAAGCCGTTGTTGAGTAGCAACTGTTCTCCCACATCAGCCCGTACCGCCCCGATATTGAATGCTTTGGCATCATCGAGCTTGGTGATAGTGATATTGCGCTCGGCCAACCCTACCAGCACGATTTCGGCGTAACCAATGGGACAGGCCCATTTGAACAGAGGATCCCGCGCCTGGGTGCGGGCGGTGGAGAAGAGTACCGCATTGGGCTTTTGGGTCAGCAGGTAGTAACCGCGCGCCCAAGGCATGATGGTGATGGGCTGCGCTGGGGTATTGGTCTTTTTCCATACCAGTTGCAGCAGTTCGACCGCGAGGCCGGTGGGGGCGCCACTTGCATCGGCGTAGTTGTAGGGTTTGTACTCTTCGGTAATGTAGTGAAGCTTGGCCAGCTCGGGGCTGGCGTTGGCAAAGGAGGTAACAAGCAGTGTGGCCAACCCGATCCATGGTTTCATTTCTCTATCCTGCTCAAGGGAATACCTATGCTCAATTGTGACCAAGCCGGATGATTTCGCCAAGGCGGGTTTGCAGTTTGGCAAAAAGTGCAGGAGGCCGCCGGCATGTTGTGCTGTGTTGCGAGGGTCAGAGAGACTGGCGCAGTGGCAGGTATTTGGCTTGCAGTTGCGAAAATTGAGGGGAGGCCCGGGCACGATCCAGAGCTTGTTGAAAGCGGCTTATATCCCTGTCTGGCACCTGACGGCTAAAGGCATAGCAGAGTGGCTTGCTGTCGAGCACAAAGGCCACATTGAAGTCATTCAGATCCATGTTGAGGTCCTTGAGGGTTTGATAGCCGACCAGCTTGTTGGTAGCAAAGAGATGGGTACGGCCCGAGGCGAGCATTTTGGCCGCCTGGCTGAGACGGTTTGCCTCGACAAGGTTGCTTTCATCCAGACCCCGCTCCTGCAACAGCTGACTCGATACGGTCGAGCGCACCACCGCAATCTTGTATTGTTTCATTTGTTCGGCAGAGACAAGGGTCAGCTTGTCAGCTGCGCGGCCAAGAAGCACAAAGTCCGAGTTGTCGATGGGGCAGGCCCACTTGAAAAGCGCTTCCCGTTCGGGTGTCCGTGCGGTGGCAAACAGCACCACATTGTGCTTGCTGCTTAGTTCTTTGTAGCCGCGGGCCCACGGCAGAATGCGTATTGGTTGGGGGGAAAGGTCACTATATTGCCAGATCATCTGCAGCAGTTCGACGGCAAGGCCGGTGGGCTGACCCTCTGCGTCACTGAAGTTAAAAGGCGGGGAGATTTCGGTGCAGTATTCGAGCTTGTCCAGATCTGCACGGGCAAAGCTGGCCCACAGAAGGAGTAGGATGTGGGAGAGATGCCATTTCCGCATGGAAGAGATCCTTCACTATATCGACAATGCCAAACAGTGTGACGGCTCGAGTTCGCAATAGCCAGCTCCTTGAGGGCAACCATAGTGCGACTGAGGGACCATCCCAGCCGCAGCCGAGAGTCAGCGCACCGGCAGGTATTTGGCCTGCAATTTGCGAAACTCCTCCGAGGCGAGGGCGCGGGTCAGGCCCTGCTGAAAGAGGGTGATCTCGCTGTCAGGCACCTGACGGCTGAAGGCGTAGCAGAGCTGCTCGGCGCTCAGCACCATGGCCACGTTGAAGTCATCGCTGCTCAGCTTCAGTTCGCGGACGGCGTCATATCCCGCCAGCTTGCTGGTGGCGAGCAGGTCGGCGCGGCCGGAGAGCAGCATCTTCAACCCCTGCGACAGGCGGTTGGCCGGGATGATGTTGTTGTCATCCATGCCGTTGTTGAGCAGCAGCTGTTCGGCTGCATCCGAGCGCACCGCGCTGATCTTGTATTGGCTCATCTGATCGAAGGCGGTCAGGGTGATGTTCCGCGCTTTGCGGCCCAGCAGTATGTATTCCGAGTAGCCGATGGGGCAGACCCACTTGAAGAGATCCTCCCGCGCCTGGGTGCGGGCGGTGGAGAAGAGCACCACGTTGGGCTTCTGGGTTAGCAAGTAATAACCTCGCGCCCAGGGCAGGATGCGCACCGGCTGGGGCGTCACGCCGCTGTGTTGCCAGATCATCTGCAGCAGATCGACCGCAAGCCCGGTGGGCTGGCCTTGCGGATCGCTGTAGTTGTAGGGGGGGTACTCTTCGGTGAGGTACTCGAGCTTGCCCAGATCAGCCCGGGCCGTCGAGGCCCAGCAGAGCAGCAACAGATGACAGATCAGCCATATCCTCATTGGGAACATCCTTAGCGATCAACCTTCCCTTGAGTGTGACCATGAACAGAGTAAATAGCCACTCACGGCCGTTACCAGCGGGCGCGGGTCTGCCCGATGGGCTGGTAGGCCTCATCCCGCAGCCCCACCAGCAGGGTCTTGCCATCGGCTTGCAGCCGGAACTCGCCGTAGCGGGCCGTTTCGTACTGCTCCCCCGTGCCCTCTTCAAAGAAGTAGGCATCGGGGCCGATCTGCCACTGCCGCTCGCTCTGGTGTACCTGCAATAGCCGCTCATCGCTGGCGAGCCGATCCGGTTTGCCATCGACCACCAGAGTGGCTACCTGATGGGCATCGAGGCGGATCACTAGGGTGTCGCTGCCCTTGTCTTGAGTCGCACGGGCGTCGCGGCTGGTCAGCTCGCGGGCAATTTCATAGTTGAGCCGCATGTAATCCCCCTGCATCAGAGAGCGGGGATCGACCGGAGCGAGCCGCAGCAGCACCACTTCGCCGCTGCTCATGGCGTGCTCATAGCGCCAGACGGTGGCATTGATGCCTGCCAGGATGGCGAGGCCGCTCAGCAACAGGGCGAGTTGTCGGGTGACGGGTTTCATGAGTCGCTCCTTGCCGCAAAGGTGGTGAGCAGCTGGCGGGCACCCAGCAGCAGGATACCGGAGCCCAGCAACAGCCAGGATTTGGTCATCAGGGTGAGCCCCAGGTCGTAGTAATAGAGCGAGCCATAGCCGAGCAGCAGCAGGGCCGAGAGGGTCATCAGCCCCAGACTGCCGGCATAAAACCCGAGGATCAGCACCAGTGCGCCTGCCCCCATGCCGGGGATGATGGCGCTGATCAGCACCAGCGGCAGGCCAAACAGCAGGGGGAGCTTGAGCTTCACCATCACCGCCAGCAGCAGGGCGGCGCAGATCAGGGGATTGAGCCAGAGCGGCAGGCGGGACAGCCCCAGTTCGTCCAGCACGCTGCTGCCGCCATCCCACAGCGGGTGGTGCAGGCGGCCCAGCACCAGCAGGGAGAGGGCGAGCCCCAGCGTGATGGAGTGGTAGAGTTGGTGACGGGCGGGATCCCTATCTGCCCGCAGCCAGCAGAAGGTGATGGCCGCCATCACCAGCGGCAGCGCCAGCAGTTGCAGCCCGATGCAAGCGAGGCCAAGGGTGAGCAGCAGGGCCGCCGCCACGCTGTGAAACAGCCGCACCAGCCAGTGATCGAACAGCACGGCGATGGCAAGGGACAGCAGGCACAACCCAAACCAGAGCAGGGCATGATGGAGATCAAGCTGATCGAGCAGGCCATAGAGCAGCCAGGCATCGGCCGCCAGGGTGAGGGCCAGCACGAACTGATCCCAGAGATCGCCGCTTTGGCTGCGATTGAGGGCGTAGGCCCCCGCCAGCAGCACGGCCCCCAGCAGCAGGGCGCTGTTGGCCTCGCGGGTCAGCTGTTCGAAGGTGAGAAACAGGAAAAAGAGCAGGAACAGGGCGGCAATCCACCCCACCAGCCCCAGCATAAAGCGGCTCGACCAGTGGGGCTGGGTATCACTGGGCTGATCCCCTTCCACCAGATTGGCCTGTTGCAGTGCTTGCCAAAGGGTCAGATCACTCATGAGACCTCCGTTGTTGTTGCAGCCAGCGGGCGGCGGTGACAGAAAGGCCGATGGCAATCAGGCTCAGCAGCAAGAAGCCGTTGATGTCGGGCTCCATCCACTTGCCCAGCGCCGCGAGGATGACGGCAATCAGGCTGAGGCACCCCATGGCGAGTCCGGCGATAAATCTGTGGTGCCACAGGGCATAGGCCGCAGCGAGCCAGCCAAGCCAGAGCGGCCACACCAGCGGGGAGGCGACATCAAACAGCGCCAGCAGGGTGAGCAGGGTGGCCCCCAGACCGGCAGCAAGGCCCGCCAGCCAGCTTGGCATCAGGCGCCAGCGGTTTGGCGCCAGCAGAAGCAGAGCCCAGAGGACAGCGTTGAGAAGGGTAAGGCACCAGCCCAATCCCTCTTCATCGAAGGTAAAGAAGAACGTGAACAAACCGAGCCGCCAGTAGAGCACCAGCGCCAGCTGGCCGAGCAGCCAGCTTAAGGTCCAGAGCAGGGGACTTTGGCCAAACGCCGCCAGCGGCACCAGCATCAGCGCCCAGGTGGCGAACAGTTGCCAGGGATCGGCGCCGGTCTGGTAGGTCTGACCCACCAGCGCCAGCAGGGCACCGATATTGAGGGCGATGGCGAGCAGCAGCGCCTGACGGGGGGTATCCCCAAGGGGTTTGCGCCACAGCAGAAGCAGCATGGCGAGCAGCGGCGCCTCCAGCAGGGCGAGGCGGGAGACCCGGCCCAACTCCTGCCAGTTGAAGGCAACGAAGAAGATGAGGCCAGCCCCGATGCAGAGGGCGCCGAGCCAGAGCAGCAGCCGGTCAAACAGCCACTGCCAGCGCGCCGGATGGGGGGGAAGATCGGCGAGGGTCAGGGCGTCCGCCAGCTTCTCTGGCGCCAGCCGTCCCTGTTTGACCCATTCGAGAAGCGTCTCTCTTGATACGTTGTGCATGGGGGGACTCCACGAGGTTTGCCCCATTATGGCATGAGGTCCCCGCAACCGTGCACTGCCCCTTGGCTGTAGGGCAGGTGGTTGCGACAGCGGGTTACGCACTAGACAAAGCAGCAAACAAAAAAGCCCTCCGAGGTGGAGGGCTTGGTCAGCGGAAAAGGCGATCAGGCAAAGATCAGGGTGCTCACCCCGAGGCCGACGAAGAGGATGGCGCAGGCGATGCGGATCCCCTTGAGCGGCAGCTTGTCTGCCCCCAGCTTGCCGATCAGCACCACCGGCACGTTGGCCAGCATCATGCCGAGGGTGGTGCCGGTAATGACCTGTACCAGCGAATCATATTTGGCGGCCAGCAGCACGGTGGCGATCTGGGTCTTGTCGCCAATCTCGGCGATGAAGAAGAGCACGAAGGTGGCCATAAAGGGGCCGTATTTATCCAGCGAGCTCTCCTCGTCATCCATCTTGTCCGGCACCAAAATCCAGATAGCCATGGCGATAAAGGCGATGGCGACCAGCCAGGTCATTATCTTGGGATCGAGCCAGCGGCTGATGAACTCACCAATCCAGGCGGCGCCCGCATGGTTGAGCAAGGTAGCCGCCAGCATGCCGGCGATGATGGGCCAGGGCTTGCGAAAACGGCAGATGAGCAGCAACGCCAACAGCTGGGTTTTATCGCCGATCTCGGCAATAGCGACGCTGAGGGTTGAGGTTAACAAGGCTTCCATAAAAATGACCGGGGGACGGAATTGTTATAAACCAAAGACAAGCCTGCGCCATCCGTCCCCGGTATTGGCACTGGCCCGTCAAAGGTCTTGTCAAATCCATGGCTGGCATGGATCACCCTGACCATGGTGATTTGGCACCAAGTATGTTGATCAGGGTCGCAAACCGGTATTCATGCAATGGATGGCACCGGCGTGCGAGACTACTCCCCCTCGATGGGAGCGGGCATTCTAGGGAAAAACCGCATGAGTGACAAGGGGATCAGCCACCCACCAGCTTGACGCTGAAACCGGCTTTCTCCAGCTCGGTTTTGATCAGGTCCCGTTTATCCCCCTGGATCTCGATCACTCCCTCCTTGATACCGCCTCCGGTGCCGCACTTTTTCTTGAGCAGGGTGGCCAGGGATTTTTGCTGATCGGCGGGTACGCCATGAATGGTGATCACCCCGGCGCCCTTGCGCCCTTTGGTCTCGCGGCGAATGCGCACGGTGCCGTCAGTGGGGAAGGGGGAGGCGGATTGGGGAGCGCTCTGCTCCTTGATCATGCCGCCATCTGTGCTGTAAACGAGGCGGCTGTTGTTGTCGTGATTCATGGCATTACTTTATGGGTTAGCTAAGCGGAGTTTGATTTTACTCAAATAAAAGTTGAAGACACAGCTTATAATGCCCCAAGTAAAAGAGAATTATTATTGTTTAACTTCAGGAGTCAGTCATGGTACTCACGCAGTTGTCACCGGGACAGAGTGCTCGCATCAAGAATATGAATCAGCTCGCCCGGCCGCTGCGCCGCAAACTGATGGTGATGGGCCTGTTGCCCCAGACTGAAGTCATTTATCTGCGCTCCGCCCCCCTGGGGGACCCGCTCCAGATCCAGTGCCAGGGGATCTGTCTCTCCATGCAAAAGAGTCTGGCCCAGCAAATAGAAGTCGAGCCGGTATAACCCCCTGTTCGGCTACCGCTTCGGTCAAGAAAGTCACCGGGAGCGGTTCAGAGACAAGAAGTCGAACCTGCAAAGCAGCTTGCCACTCGCACGCGGCGGGTTCAGAAGAAAATAGAGGTAGAGCTGGTATGAATTATTCCCTGGTAACGGTAGGTAACCCCAATAGCGGCAAGACCTCCCTGTTCAACGCCCTGACCGGCGCCCGCCAGCAGGTAGGCAACTGGAGTGGCGTCACCGTCGACAAGAAGATGGGTGAGTTCAGCGCGGGTGAGCATCACTTCAAGCTGATGGATCTGCCCGGCATCTATAGCCTGGCGGGTCAGGATGGCAGTCTGGACGAGCAGATCGCCAGCCGCTTTGCCCAGGGCCAACAACCCGACCTGCTGCTCAACGTCATCGACGCCGCCAATCTGGAGCGCTCCCTCTACCTCACGCTGCAACTGCGCGAACTGGGCCTGCCCATGGTGGTGGTGCTCAACAAGCTGGATATCCTGCAAAAGCGCCGCATCGTCATCGACGATAGCAAACTCGGCAAATCCCTCGGTTGCCCTGTAGTGGCCCTCTCTGCCCACAACAGCAAGCAGGTTGCCGCCTTCAAGCAGCAGATCCGGCAGTTTATCGGTCAGCCGCAAGCAGCCTTGCAACTCGATTACGGCCAAGAGTTTGAAACCGATCTGGCGGAGCTGGAGACCCTGCTCGCCCCGCATCACCTCACTACCCGTGGCCGCGCCCTGCGCCTGCTGGAAGAGGATGCGGTGATGCAGGAGACTCTGCTGCCCGGTCAGCAGGCGGCCGCCGCCAATGTGGTAGCTCGCGCTCATCAAGGGCAGGATATCGACCTGCAACTGGCGGATATTCGCTACGGCCATATCCACCAGTGGGTACAACAGGCTCGCCAGCAGAAGGGCAAGCTCACCGAGGCCCAGAGTGAGTGGCTGGATCGGGTGCTGCTCAATCGCTGGATTGGCATCCCCTTCTTCCTGTTTGTCATGTACCTGATGTTCATGTTCGCCATCAAGGTGGGCAGCGCCTTTATCGACTTCTTCGACATCATGGGCGGCGCCCTGTTTGTCGATGGGGTGCACCACCTGCTGGGGCTGATCAATGCCCCCGAATGGTTGGGCGCCATTCTGGCTGACGGCTTCGGGGTTGGTTTGCAGACCGTGGCCACCTTTATTCCGGTGATTGGTTGCCTCTATCTGTTCCTCGCGGTACTGGAGAGCTCCGGCTATCTGGCCCGCGCCGCCTTCGTGGTGGATGCCCTGATGCGCCGCCTCGGCCTGCCGGGCAAGGCGTTCGTGCCGATGCTGATGGGCTTTGGCTGTACCGTCCCCTCGGTGATGGCGACCCGTACCCTCAACTCCGAGCGGGAGCGGCTGATGACCTCCGCCATGGCCCCCTTCATGTCGTGCGGTGCCCGTCTGCCGGTTTACGCCCTGTTTGCGGTGGCCTTCTTCCCTGAATCAGGCCAGAACCTGGTGTTCGGTCTCTACCTCATCGGTATTCTGGTGGCGGTGCTCACTGGCCTGCTGCTGCGCAATACCCTGCTGCCGGGCAAGAGCGACTCCATGCTGATGGAGATGCCGGATTACGAGTGGCCGCGTCCTGTCAACGTTGCCATCAAGACCTGGCAGAAGCTCAAATCCTTCGTCTTTGGCGCCGGTAAAACCATCGTGCTGGTGGTTGCCGTGCTGAGCGTGCTTAACTCCCTGGGTACCGATGGCAGCTTTGGCCATCAGGAGCAGGAGAGCTCGGTCCTGAGCAAGATAAGCCAAGCGGTGACCCCGGTGCTGCACCCCATAGGTGTACGCGATGACAACTGGCAGGCCACGGTCGGTATCGTCACCGGTATCTTCGCCAAAGAGGCGGTGGTCGGGACCCTCAACAGCCTCTACGCCGGTGGTGGCGCAGATGAAGAGGAGGCGAGCGAGTTCTCGCTGGTGGCCAGCTTCCACGAGGCGATCGATGCCGTGGCAGCCAATCTGGCGGAGATCAACCCGAGCGACCCTATGGGGCTTGATGTTGGCAACCTCGACGACCAGAAAGCTGCCGCCGAGGCGCAGGAGGTCGATGTCTCCACCTACGGCAACATGCAGACCCACTTCGACGGGGCGGCCGGTGCCTTTGCCTACCTCTTGTTCGTGCTGCTCTACATGCCTTGCGCCGCCGCCATGGGTGCCCTGGTGCGGGAAACCGGTCGCCAGTGGGCCCTCTTTACCGCGGCCTGGTGCAACTATATGGCCTTTATGTGCGCGACCCTCTTCTATCAGGTGGCCACCTTCGCCGCTCATCCGGAGCAGAGCCTGTTCTGGATCGTCAGCTATGGCCTCTCTCTGGTACTGCTCTGGTGGGCCGGTCGCCGTCACGGTGACATCGTCGCCCGCAAGGTGGTGACCTTATGATCCTGCGCGAGCTGGGGGATTACCTCGCCGCGCAGCAGAAGGTGAGCCGGCGTGATCTGGCTCGCCACTTCCACACCTCGGAAGATGCGGTGGAGGCCATGCTCGGCGTCTGGATGCGCAAGGGGCGGGTCATCAAGCGCGAGAGTCGGGTCTGTGGTGGCAGTTGCTGCGGCAAGAGCGAGGAGGTGATGTTCGAGTGGTGTGACGCGGGCCAGATTGGCATCAAGATCCGCTAAACGACTACCAGACCTCATCACCAAACATCGAACAATAAAAAACGGCAGGCCCTGCTTTAAATGAGGGTCTGCCGTTTTTATTGCTGAAAACAGGCGAGATCAGGCGCTCTGGCGAGCCTCGCTCAGCAGTGCCAGCGCCGGTTGGGCGTTGTCCGGCATCAGCCGGTAGGCCTTGTGGTGTTTGACCAGGGTGGCTTTCTTGTTGCCCTGGCTCAGCAGCAGGCCGTGCTTGAAGGCCGCCTCGGCCAGCACCTTCTCGTCACCGCGCACATAGAGGGTGAGGGGTTTGACAAGCTCACCGTCCTCGATATGGCCTTCATATTCGCTATGGCTTACCACCAGACTCGCCTGACCGCCCGATTGCAGGCGCAGCTTGGCGTCCACCTCGCTCTCGGTCAGCACCAGCCAGCCTGCCGCTGAGAGCTCCTCCAGCAGGGCAGCCAGCTTGGCCCCCAGTTGTTGCGGGTTGGTCATGGCGCACTGGTATTGGAAGGCGATGCGCGCAAGCAATCCCTTGAGATCGGCACCCGCGCCCAGGGTGCGGCCAAGCTGCACCCAAGCTTTCAAATCTTCCATCACCAGACGGGAGAAGCGCTTCTCCTTGAGGGAGTCGGCCATCCAGGTGCAGAGAAAGTGGCTCTCTTGGGCTGGAGTGCGCTTGCCCGCCTTTTGTTCGGCGGTGCGGGCCAGTTCGGCCAGGCTCTGGGTGGCCATCTCGAGCAGGGCCTGATTGTAGGTCGGAGAGGTCATAAGCAATCCTTCAGTTGACCACCAGGGGTCAACACCGATGACAGAGATGGCAAAGGCGCCAGTGGCGCCTTTGCGGTTCAATAGAGCAACTGCCCGCCTTATTTCGGCTGACGGGGCTTCTTGGCGGCGGCCAGACGCTTGAGGCGCTGACCCTGCAGCTTGGCTTCGGCCATCACCTGGGCTACGGCGTTATCTTCACGCTGCGGCCGCTTGCCGAAGCGGCGACGCTCCTGCAAATGCTTGATCAACTCGTCACGGCTGCTCACCTCATAGCCCGGCACCATGATGCGGCGGATCTTCTGGCCGATCAGGGCCTCGATCTCCAGCAGGGTACGCTCCTCTTCACGGCTGACGAAGGAGATGGCCATGCCGCGCTTGCCGGCACGACCGGTACGGCCGATACGGTGCACGTAATCTTCCGCCAGGAACGGCAGATCATAGTTGACCACATATTCCAGGCTCGGAATGTCCAGACCACGGGCGGCCACTTCGGTGGCCACCAGTACCCGTACCTTGCCTTCCATGAATTCGCGCAGGGCGCGGCGACGGTTGCCCTGGGCCTTCTCGCCATGGACCACGGCGGACTTGATGCCGTCGAGGTTCAGCTCCTCGACCAGCACATCACAGCTTTCGCGGGTACTGGCGAACACCAGCACCTGCTGCCAGTTCTGTTTGCCAATCAGCTCTGAGAGCAGCTCGCGCTTGCGCTTCTGCTCGACCGGATAGACGGTGTGGCTGACGGTGTCGGCGGTGGAGTTCTGCTTGTTGACGCTGACGATCTGCGGGCGATCCAGCATCAGGTTGGCCAGCTTCTTCACCGCGTCGGAGAAGGTGGCGGAGAAGAGCAGGTTCTGACGGGTCTTGTTGACCGCTTGCAGGATCTTTTGCACATCGGCACTGAAGCCCATGTCGAGGATGCGATCCGCTTCATCCATCACCAGACACTCGACGCCGGAGAGGCTGAGGTTGCAGGCGGTGAGGTGCTCCAGCAGACGGCCCGGGGTGGCCACAATGATGTGTGCGCCCGCTTTGAGCTTCTTGGCCTGCACGTCCTGCTTGCCACCACCGACGATGGTGATGGTGGTGATATCGAGATACTTGGCGAAGTCATTGATGTTGCTCGCCACCTGAGCCGCCAGCTCGCGGGTCGGGGTCAGGATCAGCACACGGGCGTTGGAAGGCTGGACCGGAGCCGGATTGTCTACCAGACGTTGCAAGATGGGCAGGGCGAAGGCGGCGGTCTTGCCGGTACCGGTCTGGGCGCTGGCCAGCACATCGCGGCCACGGCGAATGGCCGGGATCGCCTGTTGCTGCACAGGGGTCATCTCCTGATAACCGCAATCTGAGACAGCACGCAAAATCTCGGGGGCAAAATCGAACGATTCAAATCTCATAATGGGTTCCTGTGTTCCAGCTGGGCTGTGTTTGGCTTGGTTAGCTCGGCATGAGCGAGACGGAGGTTGTAACCACCGACGGCTGCGCCTGACATCAAGTCAGAGAGTGAGCCGGAAAATGGCGGGCGCGAAGTGTAACAGATAGACGTCACAAATTCTGCCTCAAATGGTTGGAGTTTTTCCCGTGGCAGTTGCCCAGTGTAGGAGCCATCGCAAGGCACTGCATCTAGTTATCTTCACGGCTGCCAGGAGCGTATGAGCGGTTGGTGAGCGCGCATAGAAAATCAGCCCCGCATTGGCGGGGCTGACTGTTAGGGAACATCACGGCTGTGGCCGGTCAGATCAGACCGCCAGATAGTCCATGATCCCTTCGGCCGCTTTGCGCCCTTCGTAGATGGCGGTCACCACCAGATCGGAGCCACGCACCGCGTCGCCACCGGCGAACACCTTGGGGTTGCTGGTCTGGAAGGCATATTCCGCCTGCTCGCGCGCCTTGATGCGATCCCGGTTGTCGAGCTCGATGCCGAACTCCGCCATCCAGGGTTGGGGGTTGGGTTGGAAGCCAAATGCCATCACCACCGCATCGGCAGCCAGCACCTGCTCGGAGCCTTCGATGACCACCGGATTGCGGCGGCCATTGGCATCGGGTTCACCCAGCTCGGTGCTCACCACCTTGATGCCGACGGTGCGACCGTTGGCATCCAGCTCGACCGCTACCGGTTGCAGGTTGAACATGAACTCAACCCCCTCCTCGCGGGCGTTTTTCACCTCCCGCTTGGAGCCCGGCATGTTCTCCTCGTCGCGGCGATAGGCGCAGACCACCTTGTCAGCCCCCTGACGGATGGCGGTTCGCACGCAGTCCATGGCGGTATCGCCACCGCCCAGCACCACCACCTGCTTGCCAGCGAAGTCGATATAGTCGGCTTGCGCCTTCTCGAACCCCAGCAAGCGGTTGGCGTTGGCGATGAGGTAGGGCAGAGCGTCATAGACTCCCGGCGCCTCTTCGTTGGCAAAACCGCCCTTCATGTACTTGTAGGTGCCGACCCCGAGGAAGACCGCATCGAACTCGCCGAGCAGATCGGCGAAGGTGATGTCCTTGCCCACTTCGGTCTCGAGTCGAAACTCCACGCCCATCCCCTGGAAGATCTCGCGGCGACGCTGCATCACCTCTTTTTCCAGCTTGAAGGAGGGGATACCGAAAGTGAGCAGGCCGCCGATCTCCGGATATTTGTCAAACACCACCGGGGTGACGCCATTGCGTGCCAGCACATCGGCACAGGCAAGGCCAGCAGGGCCGGCGCCGATGACGGCGACCCGCTTGCCGGTCTTGACCACGTTCGAGAGATCGGGCTTCCAGCCCATCTCGAACGCCTTGTCGGTGATGTACTTTTCGATATTGCCGATGGTCACCGCACCGAAGCGATCGTTGAGGGTACAGGAGCCCTCGCAGAGGCGATCCTGCGGGCAGACCCGACCGCACACTTCCGGCAGGCTGTTGGTCTGGTGGGAGAGCTCCACCGCCTCAAGAATGCGCCCCTCTTTGGCCAGTTTCAGCCAGTTGGGGATGTAGTTGTGGACCGGACACTTCCACTCGCAATAGGGGTTGCCGCACTCGAGGCAGCGATCCGCCTGCATCTGTACCTGCGGCTGATTGAAGGACTCGTAGATCTCCACAAACTGGATTTTGCGGATCTTGAGCGGCTTCTTGGGCGGGTCGACCCGCTGGACATCGATAAACTGAAATACGTTCTGGCTCATAGGGTTCCCTCCTTATTGCGCCTGGATTCTGAGTTCTGCACTGGAACGGCTGGTGTGACCCAGCAGCGATTTCACGTCGCTGGACTTGGGTTTGATCAGCCTGAACTTGGGCACATAGGAGTCGAAGTTGGCCAGGATCTCCTCGGCGCGCGAGCTGCCGGTCTCATTGAGGTGCGCCGTGATGATGCCGCGCAGGTGCTCCTGATGGATGGCGAGATCCGCCACGTCCAGCAGTTCCACCAGCTCGGGGTTGGTGCGCTTGGCGAAGTTGCCGCACTCGTCGAGCACGTAGGCAAAGCCGCCGGTCATGCCCGCCGCGAAGTTGACGCCAGTCTGACCCAGTACGGTGACGATGCCGCCGGTCATATATTCACAACCGTTGTCGCCAATCCCCTCGACCACCGCCAGGGCACCTGAGTTGCGCACCGCGAAACGCTCGCCGGCAGTGCCCGCGGCGTAGAGTTTGCCGCCGGTGGCGCCGTAGAGGCAGGTGTTGCCGATGATGGCTGCTTCGTGGGATTTGAACGCCACGCCGACATGGGGCTTGATCACCAGCTTGCCGCCGGTCATCCCCTTGCCCACGTAGTCGTTGGCGTCACCGGTGAGGATCATCTCAAGGCCCCCTGCGTTCCAGACGCCGAAGCTCTGGCCTGCGGTGCCGTTGAAGTGCACCTTGACCGGATCCGCCGCCATCCCCTGATTGCCGTGACGTTTGACGATCTCGCCCGAGAGGCGCGCACCCACCGAGCGGTCGGTGTTGCGAATGTCGTAGCGGAACTCGCCGCCGCTTGAGGTTTCCACCGCCTCCAGCAGATCCTCCACCATTTTCAGGTTGAGCGGCCCCTTGTCGAAGGTGGGGTTGTGCTGCTGGCTAAACAGGCTGGAACCTGCCGGTGCCACCGGACGAGCCAGAATGCCGGAGAGATCCAGCTTGGCCTGACGGGCGGTGAGGCCGGGCAGAGCTTCCAGCAGATCGGTGCGGCCAATCAGGTCGGTCAGCTGGGTGACGCCGAGCTGAGCCATCAGCTCGCGGGTCTCTTCGGCGATGAACTTGAAGTAGTTCATCACCATCTCCGGCAGGCCGGTGAAGTGCTCGCGACGCAGCTTCTCATCCTGAGTGGCTACGCCGGTGGCACAGTTGTTCAGGTGGCAGATCCGCAGGTATTTGCAACCGAGCGCCACCATGGGGCCGGTGCCAAAGCCGAAGCTCTCGGCGCCGAGGATGGCCGCCTTGATGATGTCCAGACCAGTCTTGAGGCCGCCATCCACCTGCAGCCGCACCTTGTGGCGCAGACCGTTGGCGACCAGCGCCTGTTGGGTTTCAGCCAGACCCAGCTCCCACGGGGAGCCGGCATATTTGACCGAGGTGAGGGGGCTGGCACCGGTACCGCCGTCATAACCGGAGATGGTGATGAAGTCGGCATAGGCCTTTGCCACGCCGCAGGCAATGGTGCCAACGCCGGGCTCGGAGACCAGTTTCACCGACACCAGACAGCTCGGGTTGATCTGCTTGATGTCGAAGATGAGCTGGGCCAGATCCTCGATGGAGTAGATGTCGTGGTGCGGCGGCGGCGAGATCAGGGTCACGCCGGGCACGGAATAGCGCAGCTGGGCGATCTGGGCAGTCACCTTGTCACCGGGCAGCTGGCCCCCTTCGCCGGGCTTGGCCCCCTGAGCCACCTTGATCTGCACTACATCGGCGTTCATCAGGTAGTGGGGGGTGACGCCAAAGCGGCCGGAAGCCACCTGCTTGATGCGGGAGTTCTTCTCGGTACCGAAGCGCTTGGGATCTTCGCCACCTTCGCCGGAGTTGCTCTGACCGCCGAGGCGGTTCATGGCAACAGCCAGTGCCTCGTGGGCCTCAGGACCGAGGGCACCGATGGACATGGCGGCGGAGTCGAAGCGGGGGAACAGCTTGTCGGCCGGCTCAACCTGATCCAGTGCGACCGGATTGTCGACCTTCTTCAGGGCCAACAGGTCACGCAAGGTAGAGACCGGGCGCTCGTTGACCAGACGGGCGTACTCCTTGTAATCGGCATAGTTGCCGGAACGCACCGCGGTTTGCAGGGTCTGCACCACATCCGGGTTGTAGGTGTGGTACTCGCCGCCGTGGACGAACTTGAGCAGGCCGCCGTGGGCGAGGGGCTTGCGGGCCAGCCAGGCCTGACGGGCCAGCTTGAGCTGATCCTGCTGGATGTCGGCAAAGTCGGCGCCCTGAATACGGCTCGATACGCCGCGGAAACAGGTCTCGACCACGGCTTTGGCCAGACCCACTGCCTCAAACAGCTGGGAGCAGCGGTAGCTGGCGACCGTGCTGATGCCCATCTTGGACATCACCTTGTAGAGCCCCTTGTTGATGCCGTTGCGGTAGTTGACCATCGCCTGGCGCAGGGGCATGGCGAGCACACCCTCTTCAACCTGCTTGGCCAAGGTTTCGTAGGCCAGATAGGGGTAGATGGCGGTTGCGCCAAAGCCGAGCAGCACCGAGAAGTGGTGCGGGTCGCGTACGCTCGCGGTCTCCACCAGAATATTGGCGTCACAGCGCAGGTTGTTGTCCACCAGAGTACGCTGTACCGCACCCACCGCCATGGCGGCCGGGATCGGCAGGGTATCGATGCTGATGTCGCGGTCCGACAGCACCAGCAGCACGGTACCGCTCCTGGCGGCAGCCTTGGCCTCCTCGCAGATGCGCAGGATGGCGGCCTCCAGCCCCTCTTCGGGCTTGAAGTTGAGGCTGATCACCTTGTGGCGGTAGTACTCTCCTTCCAGAGCCAGCAGCTGGTGGAAGTCGGAGTAGAGCAGGATCGGTGACTGGAACAGCACCCGGTGGGCGTGGCCGAAGGTCTCGTTGAAGACGTTCTGCTCGCGACCGATACAGGTGGCGAGCGACATCACGTGATTCTCCCGCAGCGGATCGATGGGCGGGTTGGTCACCTGCGCAAACATCTGGCGGAAGTAGTCATAAAGGGTGCGCGCGCTGGAAGAGAGCACTGCCATCGGGGTGTCATCCCCCATGGAGCCCACCGCCTCCTGACCATTTTCACCGAGCACCCGGATGATCTGATCCAGCTCCTCGAAGGAGTAGCCAAACAACTTCTGATAGGTTTTCAGCTGGTCATCAGAGAACTCGCGGCTACCGGTCTGGCTGTCGTCCATCTGCTCGAAGGGGACTAGTCGGCGGCAATGTTTATCCATCCACTGCTTGTAGGTGTGACGGTTCTTGAGGTCGTCATCGATCTCGAAGCTGGTCCACACCTTGCCGTTGCTGGTATCCACCACGAACAGCTCGCCCGGGCCGACCCGGCCCTTCTCCAGCACTTCGTCCGGGGTGTAGTCCCAGGTACCGACTTCTGAGGCGAGGGTGATGAACTTGTCCTTGGTGATGACGTAGCGGGCCGGACGCAGACCGTTGCGATCAAGTGCGCAGGTGGCGTAGCGACCATCGGTCATGACGATACCGGCGGGGCCATCCCATGGCTCCATGTGCATGGAGTTGAAGTCGTAGAAGGCGCGCAGGTCATCATCCATGTTCGGGTGTTTTTGCCATGCAGGCGGGATCAACAGGCGCATGGCGCGGAACAGGTCCATGCCACCGGCGAGGAAGAGATCCAGCATGTTGTCGAGGCTGGAGGAGTCAGAGCCGGTGGTGTTGACGAAGGGGGCCGCTTCCTGCAAATCGGGAATGAGCGGCGTGGCAAACTTGTAGCTGCGTGCCTTGGCCCACTGGCGGTTGCCGGCGATGGTGTTGATCTCGCCGTTGTGGGCCAGATAGCGAAACGGCTGCGCCAGCGGCCAGCGCGGGCTGGTGTTGGTGGAGAAACGCTGGTGGAAGACGCAGATGGCCGCCTGCATACGTATGTCGGCGAGATCCAGATAGAAGCGCGGCAAGTCCACCGGCATGCACAGCCCTTTATAGACGGTGACCAGGTTGGAGAGGCTGACCACATAGAAGTAGTCGTCGTTGACGCGCTTTTCGATGCGGCGACGCACGATATAGAGACGGCGCTCGAGATCCTTGTCGACCCAGCCGGGCGGGGCGTTGACAAAGACCTGTTCAATGCTTGGCAGGGAGGCTTTGGCGATGGTACCCAGTACGTTGGTATCGACGGGCACCTTGCGCCAGCCGACCAGACTCAGGGTCTCTTTTTCCAGCTCTTCGTCTATGATGTCGCGGGTCTGCTGGGCCAATACGGGGTCAGGGTTGAGAAACAGCATGCCGACCGCATAGTTGCGGCCAAGGTGCCATCCCTTCTCCTCGGCGACAGCTCTGAAGAAGCTGTCCGGTTTTTGCAGCAGCAGACCGCAACCATCGCCGGTCTTGCCATCGGCGGAGATCCCGCCGCGGTGCTGCATGCGAGCCAATGCTGACATCGCGAGACGGACAAGCTTGTGGCTGGCTTCCCCTTCCATGTGGGCCAACAGGCCGAAGCCACAGTTATCCCTCTCCAGCTTTGGATCATATAGTGACATTGCATTTCTCCCTTGCTCGGCCTTGTATCGCACAGTCATCACCTGACTGCATAAATTGCGATTGGCTCTTGTGGTTCCGTCTGCCTGACGTGGCGAATCTCCAAACTAATGGGATTTTCTGGCGAGGTCAATCGCAGGTCAGGTTTGTCTTCATGATTACATTCGCATAACAAAATGTCGGGTTAGGGGGATTCGCTCGCAGTTATGGAGTGTTTATTCTGTGTATTTTTATTTTGTTGGTTAAATATATCGTCATTGGCGGGCTCAATGGTGCGCTCGGCGACGGTGGGCGAATGTAGTAATTTTACCAACCCGATGTGGCCGACAGCGGAAGGGATCACATTTTCAATATCCCATGCTTGCAATTGTGTGCTGTCGGGTCTCTTTGAATTTTTCATTGTTCAACAGTGGGTTATCAGGTCTCATTTTCATATGGATGTTTACTGTTTGAATCGTCAAAGAACTGTAAAAATCCTTTTTTTGCGATTTTTCTCTATATTTATTCAAAATTGGTCGGGTATTTATATGTTTTACCCTCTCCGCTAGCTTGATCCAGCTCAGTCCCTGTTTTGCGCAAGCTCGTACAATGGCGCTCCTTTAGCGGAGGTGTCATGCAGTTACACGAACTCGTCAATACATTCGGTCAGGATCTCAAGCAGCGTCATGGTCAGAAGATCCACAAACTCTCCATCCATGGGGCCTTCACCTGCCCGAACCGTGACGGCACCCTGGGCCGCGGTGGCTGCACCTTCTGCAACGTATCCTCTTTTGCCGACGAGTCGGCTCAGCAACTCTCCGTGGTGCAACAACTGCTGGCTCGCCGGGACGAAGTCACCCGTGCCAAGCGCTATCTTGCCTACTTTCAGGCCTATACCAGTACCTATGCCGAGGTCGAATATCTGCAGCGGATGTATGAAGAGGCGCTGTCGGTGAGCGATATGGTGGGGCTCTGTGTGGGCACTCGCCCCGATTGCGTGCCGGATGCGGTGCTCGATCTGTTGGCGGGCTATCAGGCCCGGGGTTACGAGGTGTGGCTGGAGCTCGGGCTGCAAAGCGCCAATGACAAGACCCTGCAACGGATCAACCGCGGCCACGGTTATGCCGCCTATGAGGATGCGGTAAGACGTGCCCATCAGCGCGGCATCAAGGTATGTGCTCATCTGATCGTCGGCCTGCCGGGCGAAGTGCCAATGGACAGCCTCGATACCCTGCATCGTATCGTTGAGACCGGTGTTGAGGGGATCAAGCTGCATCCGCTTCATGTGGTAGAGGGCAGTACTCTTGGCAAAGCGTGGCAGGCGGGGCGCCTTGAGGTATTGACGCTGGAGCAGTATGTGGAAGCCGCTGTCGCCATGATCCAGCACACACCACCCGAGGTGGTGTATCACCGGATTTCGGCATCGGCGCGCCGCCCAACCCTGCTTGCTCCCGCCTGGTGCGAGAATCGCTGGACTGCGATGGCGGACATTGCACGAGCACTCTCCTTGAGTGGCCCTCAGGGTCATGCACTGGGAAGACCCTTCATACTTCCTGACCTATAATTGAGTTCGTAATTATTATTTTCACGTAAAACATAGGGTTATATAAAAAGTTCATACCATAAACTATAGTTTTGGTACCTGCAGGTTGATATAGTGATGCGCCACAATAAATGCCATTATCAATTAACACCTCCATTTACCTGAGGGAGGCGTCGGCATGATGCTCACAGGCTGGTTTTACCAATCATCATGCAAGGAAAATTGGTGGTGAGTGTCACGATGTATCCGGATAGGTTTATTCCCTGATCAGGCTCATCTGTGGGAGGGGGCTCGTTTTTAGAGTCGCTATAGCAGGAAAATATGAGTGATACCCCTCTCGTATCGACCTTATTAATGCAGTGACGGGATGCTATGCAAGCAGAAACAAGTCGTATCGATGAGTTATTGGAGTGTCTGGTCTTCTTGACCCGCTTTTATGGTGTGCCCAACAGCCAGGATGCCCTGACGACCGGGTTGCCACTGGTCTCCGGACGACTGACTACAGCACTCTTTTGTCGTGCTGCCGAGCGGGGCGGGCTATCTGCCCGTGAAGTGATCCAGCCGCTTGATCAGATCTCTCCCTTGCTGCTGCCTTGCGTATTGCAGATGCGCTGTGGTGGCGCCTGCATTTTGCTGGAGTGGAACGAAGATCGCAGCCAGGGGAAAGTGATTTTCCCGCAGGCTGGTGATGCCGCGCAATGGCTGACCGCAGCCCAATTGGGTGATGAGTATCTGGGGCGCCTCTTCTATGTAAAGAAGCAGTTCAAGTTTGACGATCGCTCTCCCAAGGTGCTGGAAACCCGTGATGGACACTGGTTCTGGAGCACTTTGTTTGAATCTCGCGGAATCTATCGCGATGTGCTGATCGCCTCCATTCTGATCAACCTGTTTGCCATCGCCAGCCCTCTTTTCACCATGAACGTCTATGACAAGATTGTACCCAATCTGGCGTTTGATTCGCTCTGGGTGCTGGCGGTCGGGGCCATGGTGGTCTTTACCTTCGATTTTGTGATGCGGCAGTTGCGCAGTTACTTTATCGATATCGCTGGCAAAAAGTCTGATGTTCTATTGTCTGCCAAGATTTTCGCCAAGGTGATGGGCATGCGGATGGAGTCTCGTCCCGCTTCCACCGGCGCTTTCGCCAAACATCTGCAGGAATTTGAATCGGTGCGGGAGTTTTTCACTTCCGCGACGGTTTCTACTCTTATCGATCTCCCTTTTGCTGTATTCTTCCTCTTTATTATCTGGATGTTTGCTGGCGTGATGGTGGTGGTCCCCATCGTCGCCATGCTGATCCTCATCGCCTATAGCGTCTATATTCAAGAGCCGCTCAAAAAGTCCATCGAAGAGGGTTCCCGGCTGGCCTCTCAGAAAAATGCCAACCTGATCGAAAGTATTTCTGGGCTGGAAACGGTCAAGATTTTTGGCGCCGAGAGTCTGTTCCAGCACCGTTGGGAGCAGGCTGTTTCCCATATTTCCACTTGGGGTGTACAAACACGGCGAATTACCAACTCCATGTCGTCACTGGCCAGTTATATCCAGCAGGTTGTGACGGTCGGTCTGGTGATCGTCGGTGTTTACCAGATCTCCGAAGGCTTGGTCACCATGGGGGGGATGATTGCTGCCGTGATGCTCTCCAGCCGTGCCATTGCGCCCATGGTGCAACTCTCAGTGTTGTCGACCCGTTATAACCAGGCCAAATCTGCACTGGATATTCTGGAAAAAATCATGCAAACCCCGGGTGAGCAGGAGGAGGGCAAGCAATATATCCATCATCCGGTGATTGCCGGTCGAATTGAATTCGAAAATGTTTCGTTCAAATATCCAGGAATGGAAACCAGCACCCTGCACCATATCAATTTGCGTATTCAGCCGGGTGAAAAGGTGGCAATTATCGGCCGGATTGGGGCGGGTAAAACGACCCTCGAGAAGTTGTTGATGGGGCTGTATCGGCCGACTGACGGTTCGGTCCGGATCGATGGTTTCGAAATAGACCAGTTACCTCCCTCGGTGATTCGTCGCAATATCGGTTGTGTTCCCCAAGATGTCATTCTCTTTTTTGGTTCGGTGCGAGACAACATCATGCTGGGTAATCCGCTGGTGGATGACGTGAGAGTCTTGCGCGCTGCCAAGCGGGCGGGCGTCACCAATTTTACCAACCGTGATCCCAACGGGTTGGATCGGCAGATCGGCGAGGGTGGCCGCCAGCTCTCCGGTGGCCAGCGTCAGGCGATCCTGCTGGCACGCGCCCTGCTCAATGATCCCCCCATTCTGGTGATGGATGAGCCTACCTCCAACATGGACAACCAGTCCGAGATGCAGGTCAAACAGGAGCTCGCCAGACTGGGCCCGGAAACCACCTTGATCCTCATCACCCACAAGACCTCAATGCTGGATGTGGCCTCGCGGGTTATTGTCATCGAGCAGGGACAGATTGTGGCAGATGGCCCCAAAGAGGTGGTGTTGCAGCAGTTGAAGGAAGGCAAGGTGCGCGTGCAGGAGGTGTCCCATGGTTAAGGGGCTCATGGACTGGTTAAAACGCAGCAAAAAGGCGCCTTCCGGTGATGTATTGCCGGCCCCCGAGCATCTGGAGTTTGTCGATGACGGCGCGGCCGCTGTGTTGCTTACTACCCCAACCGGTGCCCGCATCCTGTTGTGGTGCTGTTTCCTCTTTTTCATGAGTGCCATCGTCTGGGCTGCCTGGGCCGAGCTGGATGAAGTCACCGTGGGTCAGGGCAAGGTGATCCCATCCCGCCAACTGCAGGTGATCCAGAATCTGGAAGGGGGGATAGTAAAAGAGATCTTCGTCAAAGAGGGAGATATCGTCGAGAAGGGACAGCCGCTGCTGCGTATCGATGACACCCGTTTCCGCTCCGATTTTCGAGAGCGTGAGCAGGAGCTGGTCACTCTGAAAGGAGATATTGCCCGGTTACGGGCCGAAATGGCCAGTGTTGAGGTTAAAAATGACCCTGCACTGGGGTGGCGTGAACAGGTAGTGGTGGGAGAAGCGCCAATTCAGTTTCCGGATGGCTATGAAACCGTCTTTCCCGAATATGCCAACCGTGAACGCTCGGTACAACGGGATCGCCTTAATAACCTGAAGAACCAGCTCTATATTCTTGGTCAACAGATCGAGCAGAAAGAGCAGGAACTGATTGAACTGAATGCCAAAATTCGCACCGTGAATCGCAGTGTGGATCTGGCCAGACAAGAGCTCAATATTAGCCGTCCACTGGCAAAAGAGGGTATAGTGCCTCAAGTGGAGCTAATCAAGCTGGAGCGGCAGGTCAACGAGATGCAGGGGGAGCTGGAGAGCAACCGTCTGCTGATCCCAAAACTCAATTCGGTGTTGCGTGAGACTATTTCCAAGCGCAATGACATAGCGCTGAAATTCCGTGCTGACTCCCAGACGGAACTGAATGAGAAGCAGGGGCGACTTGGCCAGTTGTCAGAAGGGCAGGTTGGCTTGCGAGATAGGGTTGATCGGACCAGCGTGATTGCTCCGCTCAAGGGCACCATCAAGAAACTCAAGATCAACACTCTGGGCGGCGTGGTGCAGCCCGGCATGGATTTGATGGAGATAGTGCCGCTGGAGGACACCTTGTTGGTTGAAGCCAAGGTGTCGCCGAAAGATATCGCCTTCCTGCGACCGGGGCTGGATGCCATCGTCAAGATCACTGCCTACGACTTTACAATCTATGGAGGATTGCATGGCAAGGTTGAACAGATAAGTGCGGACTCGATCCAGGATGAGGAGGGGAACTCCTTTTATCTGGTTCGGGTGCGTACCGAGAAGAGTTACTTGGGCGATGAGCTTAACGCACTTCCCATCATCCCCGGTATGTTAGCCAGTGCTGATATCATTACTGGTAAAAAAAGTGTCCTAGACTATTTACTTAAGCCGATTTTACGGGCTAAGCAGTCGGCACTGAGAGAACGATAAGCCAACAATCTAAAAACAAAACATGACTGGAGATAACATGAAAAAAACGATTGTTGCCATGCTGGTCAGTGGCATCACCCTGATCCCTAGTTTGGGTCAGGCCCAGACTCTGGAAGAGTCGGTGGCACAGACACTCGCTACGCATCCCAAGATCAAGGAAGCGTTTGATCTCTACCAGGCACGCCTCTATCAGCATGATGGCGCCAAGGGTGGCTATTATCCAACGATCGATCTGCGTGGCGGCGTAGGCTATGAAAAGACTGACAGCCCTTCTACCCGGGCTGCTGGTTCAAACAGCAATATTGATGACTCCATGACTCGCAAAGAGGCTGGGCTCAGTTTGCGGCAGATGTTGTTTGATGGCTTTGATGTCAGCAACAACGTCTCCCGAACTGAAGCTGAAGCCAACGCCCAGCGTCTGGCGATGATCTCCGAAGCAGAGAATACCGCGCTGCGAGTGGCTGAGGTCTACCTCAATATGCTGCGCCAGCAGGAGATCCTGGAACTCTCCAAACAGAACCTGGAAACCCACGAACAGATCCGTAGCGACATTCAGAAACGGACTGATTCAGGGCTTGGTTCTACTGCTGATCAGACCCAGATTGATGGTCGTGTTGCCAGGGCCTACGCCAACCAAGCCGCCGCTGAAAACAACTACCGTGATGCGGAAAGCGAGTTTATTCGGGTGGTTAACGAGGTACCAAAAGATCTCGTTCAACCGGTACCTAATGCCGAGTTGGTCCCGGCTAGTCTCGATACTGCCCTGAAAACGGCGACAGAAGTTCACCCGACCCTGCTCTCATCCCTGCAAGATATTGAAGCGGCCAAGTATCAGCATGAAGGTGCCAAATCCGGTTTCTACCCTAACGTCACTTTTGAAGTGGACCAAAACTGGAATGAGGATATTGATGCCGTTAAAGGTCGCAATGACGATCTGACAGCTATGGTGCGGATGCGTTACAACCTGTTCCGAGGTGGTTCTGACGTAGCCGAGAGCAATGCAACTTCGGCACTGTACTCTCAGGCGAAAGACATTCATCTGAATGCATTTCGTCAGGTAGAAGAGGGAACCCGTTTGGCATGGAATGCGAAAGAGTCGCTGGCCAAACAGAAAACCTTCCTTAAAGAGCATGTGGATGCAAGCTACGATACCGTTCAGGCATACAAGAAGCAGTTTGGCTTGGGTCAGCGAACCTTGCTGGACGTATTGAACACCGAAAACGAATTGTTCGAAGCGCGTCGCAGTTATATCACTGCTGAGTATGATGCATTGCTGGCGGACTATCGCATCCTCAATGCGACTGGAAGTCTGCTCAACGCATTTAGCGTCAAGCAACCCGCTGAATGGCAGCCCAGGCAATAACCGTTTGCCAATGATCCCGCCGGGATGATGATGAACGCCAACATGGTGACTGCAGCTGGCAGTCACCATGTTTGGCTAAAGCAGGTGGTTGCGCGGTTTTTGAGGAGTGCAGAAGCAATCATGCAGCAGGCATATGACGTGACACTCCAGCGTGGTACCGGAGGCAGATGGTATGATCTCCTCAATAAATGGAGATACCGATCTCTACGTACTCTGCGCCACTCCTTATGGATCCTGCTGTTACCCTTCTCACTTTTGCTCTGTGCCAGCCAGCCTCTGCCACAGGAAGACCTCAACTTGATCAAGCGGGCGGAGCAGACCTATGGCGCCAGAGCTGGCAAGCGTGTAACCAGTTGGCGCATGCTGGTGATGGAAACGAAGGGAAAGGCACTGAGCGAGACGAAAAAGCTCGAAAGAGTGAACAACTTTTTTAATCAAATGCGCTTTGTTGATGACATCAAGTTGTGGCGCAAGAAAGATTACTGGGCAACCCCGCTCGAGTTTCTGGGAGCTGCCGGAGGAGATTGCGAAGATTTCAGTATTGCCAAATATTCCACACTACTGGAATTGGGGATCCCGGATGAAAAAATGCGGATGGTTTATGTCAAGGCCCTTGATTACAACCAGTTCCACATGGTGGTGGCATATTATGAGACCCCCTCTTCTGTTCCGGTTATTTTGGATAATTTGATAGGCTCTATTCGACCTGCTACCCAACGGCGAGATTTGGTACCTATCTATAGTTTTAACGGTAGTCACTTGTGGTTGATGAAGGCGCGAGGCCAAGGGGAGCTGGCTGGCCAATCATCTCGCTTGGGATTATGGAATGATTTACGCAATCGCATGACATCGGGGCGATTGGCTAGGCCTGTGGTGAATTTGGATGATTAACCTATGACGCTTTATAGACAGTTATTGGCCACCATGTTGCTGTTGTTTGGACTGTTGTTTGCAGCTACGTATTGGGTGCAATTCAATTCGACACGAACTTATCTGGCACAACAGCAGGAGACAACGGTAATCAACACCGCTACGTCACTGGGACTGGCATTAACTCCTTATCTTGAAAATGGCGACAAGGTGGGAGCTGAGTCGGTGATTAAGGCCATATTTGATGGTGGTTATTACCGTATGGTTCGTCTTGACCTGCTTGCGTCGAAAGATGTGATTGAAGAAGAAAACAGCAGCCGTATTCAAGGTGTACCTGACTGGTTTATTGAACTTGGCTTGTTTCCGGAAGTATCCAATGAGTCAATTCTGACGTCTGGCTGGCTGCAACTTGGCAAGCTCAAGGTGGTGGGCCACCCAGGACAAGCCTATCACGAACTGTGGGCAGGGATGAGCGAACTGGCGACCTGGTTTGTGATTGGATTTTTGGTAACCACGATCTTGCTTATGCGTGCACTTAATTTCCTGTTAAAACCGCTCAAGCAGATTTGTGAGCAGGCCGTCGAGATTGAATTGCATCATTTTGGGCATACCATTCCAGAGCCCAAGACCTATGAATTGAAGCAGGTTGTACAAGCGATCAACATCTTATCCGGAAAGTTGGCGGTGCAGTTCAAAGAGCAGGCCGACGAGGCGGAGAAACTGCGTGAACGAGTTTATGTGGATGCCGTTTCTGGCTTGGGTAATCGAGCCTATTTTGTTGGTCAGGTTAATGCCTGGATTGCAGAATCTGGCCAAGGGGGCATCATGTTGGTTGCGGTAGATATGCTCGATGATATCTACCGTGATGAAGGTTTTGCTGCCCGTGATAATATGGTCAAATCTATAGCACAAATCTTACGCGAACAGCTTAAGGGATGGGATGGTGCAGCTGTGGCGCGGATATCAGCGACCGAATATGCTCTGCTCTGCCCGACAGATGATTTGGGTCAGCTTAAGGAGTTGGCAGAAATTATCAATTCTCGTATTGCTGATCTGGTCGTGAACCCAATGGCGGAGGGTAATCCTCTCTCCGTCATTGGTATTGCAGGCCGTGATGGTAATGATGATCTCTCAGTCCTGTTGACTAAAGCGGATAATGCACTCGGCAAGGCGCGTAATGAACGCCGTGGTGCTGTTGTCATGGAAGGGGGAGCCGAGCAGGGGTTGATGGGGCGCTTGGCATGGCGTGATTTGGTTCAGGATGCTATTTCGCATCACCTCTGGCGATTCAAGGCTCAGCCAGCTTGCCGATTTGATAACGGGGCCAGGTTGCATGCCGAGTTGTTTGCATCTATCTCTCGCGATGGCACGGACTATTTTGCCGGTCAGTTTTTGCCTGCCATCGAACAGTTCAAATTGGGGGGCGATTTTGATCAGGCAATACTTGATGCATGTGTTCCCTTACTGCACAAACAAGCGGATCTAGTGCTGGCAATTAATATAACGGCAGGTTCGCTTTGTTCGGATGAGTTTTTGACCTGGCTGACGCACTATCTGGTCGAACATGGCGAATTGAAAGAACGGCTGTTATTCGAGATACCCGAGGCAGCCATTATGAAGCACAAAGATCATGTGGCCGCTTTGGTAGGCGCATTGCAGGTCCATGGTTTCCAGTGGGGGGTTGACCACTACGGCCGTCACTTCCAGTCACTGGGCTATCTGGAGGAGTTAGCGCCTGCCTATGTCAAGGTGGATCACGGTTATACCAGTCAGGTCATGGAGCCGGGTGCTGACACCTCATTCTTGGCTGCAGTGTGCCGAGCTGCACACAATGCCGGTGTGACCACCATTGCAACCCGCGTCGAAGATCAACATCAAGTGGAACTGCTTTCCAAGTTGCATATCGATGGTTATCAGGGATTTGTGCATCCTGCTTTCCCCTTGTCTTGATTGATATGTGCAGTGTAGAAATGGCCCCGAATGGGGTCATTTTTTATATCAATACAATATATTTTTTGATTTTTTTATTATCAAATTAATATGGGTGTTATTTGGTTCCATTTATATCGTTATGATTTTAATGAAGAAAAAATAACCTTTCGATTTTATTCTCTATATCGGTTTGAGGGCAGTCAAACCTATAGATTATTGCAACGGAAAAGCACGTTATCTCCCTCTACGGTGTAGACATCAAGATCTGTCACGTTGGAGCAATGGATATGCGTACCCAAATCATCGACAAGTCCGTGGTTGTCTCAGCTATCGAAGGGAATGTGGAGATTGTGCTGGCTGATGGCAGCAGTCGCCCCCTGCAAAAGGGGGAAATACTCCAGCCCGGTGCCAAATTGACCATAGCGGATGATGCCAAGCTTGTTCTTTCCCCCTATGACGATACACCAGCGCAGAATGTACCCACCGGTTCCGAATTAGCAGAACCGGGACAACCGCAAGGTGGTGCCAGCACGGAGGGCACTCCTTCTGACATTGCTGCATTGCAAGAGTCAATTTTGCAAGGCGTTGACCCGACGCAAAACTTTGAGGCTTCAGCAGCAGGTGGTGCACCTGCTGCCGGTGGTGGCGGTGGTATTGGCGGGGTAGCAGGAGCAAGCGGCAATGGTGGCTTTGTCACCATTGATAGAACCGGTGATGCGACCATTGCCGAGGCCGGTTTTGATACCAATTATCAGGCTGAACCCATTATCAACACTGAGCAAGCGGCTGAACCACTGTTAGAACCGGAGCCACTAACTAATCTCTTGTTGGATGAGAGTGAAGTATTTTCGATGGATGAAGATAACCCTGTCAGTGGTGATCTTTTGGCCAATAGCTCCAACCCGGATGGTCCCTTGGCTCAATCCATCATCAGCTATAGCTGGGGTAGTAATATTGATGTTCCCGCAGGTGTTACATCGACCCTTACTGGCATTGGTACGCTGATCATCAACAGTGATGGCTCTTTCACCTTTACCCCCGCTCCTGACTATTCTGGTGCAGTTCCTACAGTAAGTTATCTGGTCACCGATAGTTCTGATGTTGTTACTTCGACCTTGACGCTGATAGTGACGCCACAAGGTGACATCGACTTCAACGTCGAGGCCCTGAATGCGGGTGCGACCGAAACGGATGGCACGGTACAGGTGCTGCTGACCAACACGGTGAGTATCAGCGATGGCGA